>NZ_FNAJ01000001.1:1124861-1301194 GCF_900101905.1 Myxococcus virescens
GCCATGGAGTTCACGTTGTCCGTGAGGTCCTTCCACGTGCCGGCCACGCCCTTCACTTCGGCCTGACCACCCAGCTTGCCTTCCGTGCCCACTTCACGCGCCACGCGCGTCACTTCCGAAGCGAAGGACGACAACTGGTCCACCATCGTGTTGATGGTGTTCTTCAGCTCCAGAATCTCGCCGCGCACGTCCACGGTGATTTTCTTCGACAGGTCGCCCTTGGCGACGGCCGTCGTCACCTCGGCGATGCTGCGCACCTGCGCGGTGAGGTTGGAGGCCATGGAGTTCACGTTGTCCGTGAGGTCCTTCCACGTGCCGGCCACGCCCTTCACCTTGGCCTGACCGCCCAGCTTTCCGTCGGTGCCCACCTCGCGGGCCACGCGCGTCACCTCGGAAGCGAAGGCGCCGAGCTGCTCCACCATCCCGTTCACCAACCGGGCGGTGCGGAGGAACTCGCCTCGGAGGGGACGTCCATCCACTTCCAGGGCCATGGTCTGCGACAGGTCACCCTTGGCCACAGCGCCGATGACGCGGCCCATCTCCGTCGTCGGTTGCACCAGGTCGGCCACCAGCGTGTTCACCGACTCGACGCAGTCGCCCCACGAGCCCAGCGCGCCCACCACGTTGCCGCGCTGGGTGATGCGGCCTTCCTTGCCCACCACGTTGCCGATGCGCTCGAACTCACGGGCCATGCGCTCGCTGAGTTCGATGATTTCGTTCAGCGTGTCCGCCACCTTGCCGGCGCTGCCCACCTTGTCCACCGGCATGCGCACGGAGAAGTCGCCCTTGCGGACGGCGGTGAGGACCCGCAGCAACTGGCGCGAGTCGAGCGACTGCGAATCATCCTCCCGGATTCGCGGTGGAGGGGGAGCCGCGACAGGTGCACGGCGGGAGGAAACCTTCTTCGTGGCCATATGAGTTCCTGGTCGGTCCCGGGACGGCGAAGCACGGGCTGCCGTCCTGCGGGAATCTCGCAGCTGGAGCGTGTTTTCTCGCGCTTTCGCACACTTGGAACAGTCCCCCCGGGACGCCCGGCTGGCCATCAGGCGACATTCCAGGAGGACTTCGTCCGGCAGCCAACACTGGCTCGGACGCGGCGTTACTCGGTGTGAAAGTCGGTGCGCTCGCTGGCGGAGCAGGCGGGCTCAGTGCCGGACGCGGGGCGCGGGCGCGCGGACGCGCACCTGCATCTGCTCGTCTCCGGCCACGACGCTGCTGAGCACCTCGCGCTGCTCCGGTGACAGCCGGGCCACCGCGCGCAACGACGCCACCAGCACCAGGGACTCCAGCGGAGACGGCACGCTGATGCCGTCCGGCCCCGTCTTCAGGGGCAGCGGCAGGCGCGGCGCGCGCCCCGCGGCGGTGAGCGCGTCCACGGCATACGCAGGGGACGTGTCCAGCGTGACGGCAATCGCGGGCAGGCTGGTGGCGGCGTCCCCCTGGCCACGCGCCTGCATCTCCATCAGCATCTGCAGCGCGCCCGGCTTGAAGTACAGCGCCAGTCCCGCGCGTCCGTCCCCCATGTGGAAGACGCACCCCTCGAAGGTGTGGTTCATCGGCCCGGTGACGGCCACCTCGAAGGGCTGGCTGTCATCCCAATGCGTCCAGGGCCGCGCATCCCAGTACTCCGTCGACGCCTGCACGAAGAGCAGCGCCTTGTCCGAGCCAAGCCCGGACAAGCCTCGCTGCCCCCACGCCACGAAGGTCGCGATGGCCGCGCAGGAAGACAGCGCTTGCGGTGAAGGCTCCGCCACGGTGAGCCCCAGCTCCGCGCCCGCGGCGGCCAGCGCCGGCACGCAACGCACCTCCGCCGCGTCCACCCCTTCCAGCAGGGCCCGCAGCCCCGCCCCATCGTCCGATTCAAAGACGGGCGCGGCGGGCTCTCCGGAGTCGGAGATACGCAGATACACCTGGACCTGCGTGTTGCCCTGACTGAGTGGCACGGGGCCCAGCTTGAGCAGGTAGAACATGGGGCTCAGCCTTGCTTTCCATCCAGGGCCTTGCGGACCTGTCGCATCAGCGCGTGGATGTCGAAGGGCTTCTGGAGGAACGGCATGCCAGGATACCGATGCCGCAGCGAGGACACGTCCACCGCGCTCATCCCCATGAGTGACACATCCTTGTAGGCCGGCTCAGCCCGGATGCGCTCGATGAGTGCCGGTCCGTCCAGGACGGGCATCATCCAGTCAGTGAGGACCAGGTCCGGCCGGAGCTCCGCCATCCGCTCCAGCGCCTCACGGCCGTGAGAGGCCGTCAGAACGCGATAGCCCTCCTCTCGAAGGAGGTCCGCCAGGGCTTCCAGGATGCCCTGCTCGTCATCCACCACCAGGACCGTCTCCATACGGGTGGTACTACTCCTCGACGTTCGTTCAGAAATGGCCAGCGCCCGGATGCCGGGCAAGTCCCGTGAGCAGGGTATCCACAGCGACACTGAAGGGGGGCAGCACCTCGATTCCCTGGGGTGTGATGACGAACTCCCTCAGGGTGGGGTCATAGTGGGTGTCACGCATCTTGAAGATGCTCAGCAGCCTGCGCAGGCGGCCTTCGAGCTCGACATGTCTCAGGAAAAAGAGGTTCTCCGCCACAGCGGAAGGACCGACCTCCATCGGGACGTCCAGCACCGGACCGAAGAGCCGCGGTGTCTCCATGCCGAAGAGCGTGGTGGTCCCCGCGCAACGCAGCTCCTGGGTGAGGGCCGCGAAGAACGAATTGATGCGCGCGGGCTCGGGCGAGGCCTGTTGCATGGCGCTGAGCCCGTCCACGAACACGCGCTTCACGTTGCGCCGCCGCACGTCCGACAGGAGCTGGTCCGCCAGCACGTCGAGAATGCATTCGGAAGGCGGCTGCCAGATGAAGTTGAGCCGTCCGTCCGCCATGGCGCCGCCCAGGTCGATGCCCGCGGATGCCACCTTGCCCAACAGCCGGTTGGGCGGCTCGTAGAAGCCCATGTACAGGCAGTGCTCGCCCTGCTTCAGACCCTCCGCCAGAAAGCTGCTGCCCAGCAGCGTCTTGCCCGCGCCGGGCGGACCGAGCAGCAGGGAGGTGGACCCCGCCGCCAGCCCCTCCGGAAAGAGCGCGTCCAGGGACGGAACGCCGAAGTGGAGGCGATGGGCGCCCGGGTCCGTCGGCGGCGTGCGCTGCACCCGCGACTCCAACCGGGGGAAGACCTCCAACCCGTCGCTGGTGATGCGGAAGGCGTGGACGCCGTGCAGCGTGGGGCTCCCGCGGAACTTGCGCACTTGCAGCTCGCGCCAGGAGCGCACGCCCTGGGTGCGCTCGCGCAGCTCCAGGATGCCATCCACCATGGTGTATTCCGGATGGACGGCGGGACCGTTGGCGCTGGTGAGCAGCAGCGCCGTGAAGCGCGTCAGCCCGGCGGCGACCTGGAGCTCGTGGATGAACTTCTTGAAGTCGCGGCTGCTGCCGGCCGCCTCCTGCGCCTGCACCAGGCCATCCAGCACCAGGATGCTGGCGTTGTGGTTGCGCACCTCGCGCCGCAAGAGCTCCAACAACCCCGGCAGCCCATGCTCCTCCAGCGTGCGGAAGCCGCTGACGTAGTAGACGCCCTCGGGCAGCAGCGCCGAGTCGAAGAAGGCCATGTCCCGCATGTTGGCCAGCATGCGAGCGTGGGACTCCGCCAGCAGCGTGACATACAGGCACCGCGCGCCGGCGCGTCCCTGGTGATAGCAGAGCTGGTTGGCGAAGAGGGTCTTCCCCGCGCCCGGCTCCCCCACGAAGATGTAGACACCCGACGACACGAGACCGCCGCCCAGCACGGCGTCAAGCCCAGGCACGCCAGTCGATACGCGTGCGTCCTGCCGTGCGGGTTGCTCGGAAGAGGACATGATGTCCGTTCCATACCGTAATTCGCCCCAGCGCGCGCCTCGGAATGTGAGAAGAGAACCGCACGAGCCGTGAACAGCGAAAGGGCCTCAGCGGTCTGCGTCCAGCAGGGCGCGCAGGTCGTCGGGAATGGGCATGGGCGTGAGGATGCCCACGTCCGCGCCACCGGTGTTTCCCAGCGGTGCCCGCCCGAGCCATGAGCCTGGCGCGGCGACCAGCAGCCGCACCACCTGCCCCACCCACTCCGCGGCGTTCCGCCGGCGCCACCCGAACCCCAGCATGCGCCAGTGCACCCGCACGTGAGGGCCCGCGTGGGCCTGGCTGAGGACATGGGCCCGCTCGAGGTGCCGCCAGGCACGCACATGCTCCGCACGCGACTCCGCTTCATGGGCCTCGCGCAGCTCCGCTTCGAAAGCGGCGCGCAGCTTCGCCTTCATCGTCATGGACGCTCCCCGGTCATGTCGCCACCTTCGCGCCACGAAGCCCCCGCCGGCTTGTAAGAACGCGCTATGGCGAGGGCGGGCGCACCCACTCCACCACGCCGGCAATCTCCGAAGGCTTGAGGCCGAAGGTGCGGCGGAAGGCGTGGTTCAGGTGCGCGCTGTCGGTGAAGCCCGCGGCGTGCGCGGCCTCGGTGAGGGACGCGCCTTGTTGCAGGTGCTCGGCGGCCCGGTGCAGGCGCAGCCAGAGGATGTAGGGCCGCAAGGGGAAGCCCACCTGCGCGCTGAACAGATGCGACAGCCGGCCCACCGACAAGCCCACGCGCGGAGCGAGCGTGGCCAGACGCACGTCTTCCTCCAGCGCCTCTGGCAGCAGCCGCAGCAGCTTCTTCACCGCGGGGTGGGTGGGCTTCGCGACGCCCGCGTCGGCTTGAAGTTCACGCAGCAGGACCTGCGTCTGCGCCTCGGCCTCCGCCCAGCGCATCGGCAACCGGCCGATGCCACAGGCCCTCAAACGTTCGCCCGCCTCACCCCACGAGGCCGCGTCCGCGCCAATGCCCAGCGTCGCCAGCCGGCGGCCCACCAGGTCCTCCGCGGGGACGTGGAGCAGCACCGCGGCCAGGGCGCCTTCCACGATGGCGTGCTCGGCGTCCGGAGGAACGACGGCCGCCTGACATTCGACCTCCTGCTGACGGGCGTCGCGCAGACGCACCGGCGCGTCCAGGGACAGCAGGACCTGAAAGGTGGGGTGGGCGTGCGGGTCCGTTGGAGCGAGCGGCCCCACGTACATCAAGCGCCGGGGGCCGAAGAAGACGCGCCCCAGCCACCGGTCCTCACGGGAAGGCGGCACACGGGCGCGGGCGGGGCGAGGAGGCGTCATGGGGCGGGCTCGGTGCGCCATCCTCGCATGGCTCCGCCTGCGCATTCCCCGCGAGGAAGCAAGGCCCTGCCCCGGGGCGCCCCGGCCTGCCCGGTTCCTGAGATTCGGCGGACGATGCACCCCTGGCCGTAAGGGGCCGGTGGCGCCGGGCCCCCTGGGTGTATTGATTGAAGAAGGTCCGAGACACGGGAGAGCCCCCGCTCCAGGGGAGGGAGCGCGCCATGGTGGAGAGGGAGCCGGGCCTCGACGCAGCCGGGGACGTCAGCCCGCCTGCCCGGGGTGGACATGACGCGCTGATCGACAACGTCGACGGCATCGTCTGGGAGGCAGACCCCTCCGTCCGCTTCATCTTCGTGAGCAAGCAGGCGGAGCGGCTGCTCGGCTATCCGGTGGAGCAGTGGCTCACGGAGCCTCACTTCTGGATAGAGCACCTGCATCCAGATGACCGGGGCTGGGCCTCCACCTACTGCCACTCCGCGGTGGAGCAGTGCCTTCCCCACGAATTCGAATACCGGATGCTGGCCGCGGACGGCCGCGTCGTCTGGCTGCGTGACATCGTCACCGTGCTGTCCAAGGACGGCCGCGCCCACCGGCTTCAAGGCGTCATGGTGGACGTCACCGAGCAGCATCAGGCCCAGGAGCGGCTGGAGCAGACGGTGTCCCTGCTGGAGGCCACGCTCGACTCGACGGCGGACGGACTGCTGGTGGTCGACCGGGACGGACACATCACCGCCTGCAACCGCCGATTCGAGCAGCTCTGGGGACTGACGGGACCGACGGCCTGCATGCACGACGCGACGCTGCTCGCGGCCGTGCGCGAGAAGTTGAAGGCCCCGGACGCCTTCTTCTCGCGGGTCCAGGCCCTGTACGAGGCGCCATGGAAGGAGAGCTTCGACATCATCGAACTGCGCAACGGCCGCATCCTGGAGCGCTACTCCCTGCCCCAGCGGCGGCGCGGGCTCATCACCGGCCGCGTCTGGAGCTTCCGCGACATCACCGAGCGCGTGCACGCACAGCGCACGCAGGAGCGGCTGCTGGCCGAGGCGCACGAGGCCATTCGCGTGCGCGACGACTTCCTCTCCATCGCCGCCCACGAGCTCAAGACGCCCCTGACGCCGCTGCGCCTCCACCTGGAGCTGCTGAAGCGGACGCTGGCGGCCAGGGAGCCCATCGCGCCCGAGCGCGTGGACAAGGCCATGGCGCAGGTGGACCGCCTGTCCGCGCTGGTCAATGATTTGGTGGACGCCACCAGCGTGGAGGCGGGCCGGCTGAAGCTGCAACGCGAGCCCGTGTCGCTCCTGGAGGTGACGAACGAGGCGTGCTCGGAGTTCCGCGGCATCAGCGCGGAGCATGCCTTCATGTGCGAGCTCCCCCAGGAGGACCTCCTCGTCATGGGCGACCGGGGCCGGCTGTCGCAGGTGCTGGCCAACCTCCTGGAGAACGCCGTCAAATACAGCCCGCTGGGCGGCACCGTGCGCGTCTCCCTGTCTCACGTGGACGGCAACGCCGTGCTCAGCGTGGCGGACGGTGGCATCGGCATCTCCCGGGAGGAGCAGGCGCACCTCTTCGGCCGCTTCTTCCGCGCGAGCAACGCGCCCGTATCCGGCTTCGGGGGCCTGGGCCTGGGGCTCTACATCTGCCGGGACATCATCGAACGGCACGGCGGTCACATCTGGGTGGACAGCGAGCTGGGCCGAGGCTCCACGTTCCATGTCTCGCTGCCCGTGCTGACCGCGACGGCGCAACGGGAGGCCCGGCCCTGACACGGCTCACCGCAGGACCGAGCCACTGCTGAGCCGCGACACGGCGCCGTGCAACATGCCCAGCTGGCGGGGCACCCGTTCGAGCAACGCGCCGAAGACGGGGTCATCCGTCTTGCACGACACCTTCAACGGCGGCAGGGGTGGCGGCACGCGCCGGTCCCTGAGCGCGTCCGCGAGCTCGTCGAGCGCGCGCCCCGCCTGGTGCGCCAGCTGCTTCAACTGGTCGGGAACCTCCGCCTCCGGCCGCTCCATGCCCAGGGCCGTCACCACGGTGGCGAAGCGGCGCGCATAGGTGATGACGGCCATGCCTGACTCGAGCTGCTGGGGCGGGCCGTGGTACTCGGCGGTGAGCCGCTCGAAAGAGGCCTCCGCGTCCAGCAGCGCCAGGCTGAAGGTGCGCCGCGCGGCGCCCACCTCGGGCCGGGTGCCGCTGCGCCGGGAGATGACCTCGCGCAGGTATTCACCATCCGCGCGTAGCGCGGTCGCCGCGGCTTCCGGGAAGCGGCGGCGCTCCGGCATGGGCCACAGCAGCCACGCGCCCGTCAGCGCCAGCGCGCAGGCCACCAGCACGCCCAGCGCGCGCTGGCCGGCGAGGCTCCAGTCCCCCGAGCTCAACGTGGCCAGCAGCAGGTAGTCGGGCGTGAGCAGAACCTGGAAGGCACCGAAGTTGATGGGCAGGAGGGACACCGACACCGCCGTGAGCAGGACGATGACGGCGAGCAGCGCGGAGGGAGAATGCACGCGCGTGGCAATCACCGCCGCCAGGCATGCGCCCAGCAGCGTCCCGCCGACGCGCTGGAGCGCGCGCTCCTCCGTGATGGCCGAATACGGTTGGAGGATGGCGATGACGGTGAGGCTCACCCAGTGGGCGTCGCGGATGCCCAGCGCCCGCGTCACCACCAGCGCCGCCGTCGCCACCAGCCCCACGCGCAGCGCGTGCCGGAAGACGAGCGAGTCGGAGCGAAGGTGGTCGCGAAGCGGGGCCAGCCACGAGCGCGCGCGCCGCGGCTCCTGGCCCACCACGCTCCGCCCGCGGTCGGACACCGGGTCGCCATGGAGCAGGCCCGCGGCCGTCTCGTGCGCCACTCCCGCCAGCTCCCGCAGCTTCCCGAAGAGCGCCTCCACGTGGAGGGACAGCGGGTCCTCGCGGTTCCGGATGTCTGGAGCGGGCCGGTAGCGCCGTCTGCGCGAGCGAGGCACCATCCGGGGCGCGCGCGGGACGCCTTCATTTCGCTCGCGCACCAGCACCTGCTCCACCCAGCTCGCCATGGCCGCGTAGGCGTCACACAGCGAGTCCACGCGCGCGCGCAGCGGCAGGAAGCGGGGCTCGCGCACGGCCGCCTCCATGGCCTCGGCCAGGGCGATGAGCTGGGCGGACATCGGCTCGCACGTCTCGAGCAACACGAGCAGGTGCTCGCCGCGCCGGGACCTGCCCAGGTGGGTGCCGCGCATGGCCCCCAGCGTGGCGCGCGCCTGCTCCATGAGGGGCCGCACGCTCATGTGCCGCTCCGCGGCCTCCACCCACTCCTGGGAGCTGGCGCCCTCGCGCGACAGGCGGCCCAAATCCCAGCACGCCTCCGCCAGCTCCCCGTACACGCGCGCGATGGCCCTCCGCGCCGGGCGGTAGGGCCGCAAGGGCCACAGCACCAGGGACAGCGTCATGGCCCACAGGCCGCCGAAGAGCAGCCAGAAGGCGCGGGCCAGCGCGGCATCCACCCCCACCGCGGGCGCGCCCAACGACACGACGAAGATGACCGCGAGCTGCCCGCCGACGGAGCCCGCCGTCTCTCCGTAGCTCCGCGCGAAGGCCGCCGCCGTCACCCCCAGCCACATCAACGATACGTCCAGCCACGGCATGGACCCGCCCGGCGCGCCCAGCGCTCCCACCAGGGCCCCCAGCAGCGTCACCGCGCCCAGCTCCTTCGCACGCGTCCGGTACGAGCCGCCCTTGTCGGCCAGCGACACCAGGAGACCGGTCAAGCCTCCCCAGCTCGCGTCCTTCACCCCCAACAGGAACGCGAGGACCAGGGGGACGGAGGTGGCCAGCGCGGTCCGCAAGCCCGCGCCAATGGCGGGCTTTCCTGGCCGGACGCGGAGGACGGAGCGCAGGTGTCTCAGCAGTCGGCGCATCCTGGAGCGTTGACACCGTGCGGCGCGGAAGGAACCTCCGCCCTCCCTCTCCGGGCACCCCTGCGGCCAGGGGAGCCTGCGTGCCCGGGCTCGTGCGGCCAGGACTCGCGACGGGATTGCGCCGCCGGCGCGCCGCACATGCCGTAACGTGCCAGCCCTGCCAAGGAGCGACACCTCGTGGAGACCCTTGTCCGAATCGCGGAGAGCCTCGGCCGCTTCTCTTCGCGCTTCGTCCCCAGCGCGTTCGCCATCGCCGTCCTGCTCACGCTGCTCACCATGGCGCTGGCCACCGGCTGGGCCGGCGCCGCGCCGCCCGCCGTGCTGGACGCCTGGGGCGGCGGCTTCTGGGAGCTGCTCGGCTTCTCCATGCAGATGGCGCTGGTGATGTTCACCGGCTACCTGCTGGCCCTCACCGGCCCCGTGCGCGCGTTGCTGGAGCGCGCGGCGCGGGTGCCACGCACGCCCCGGGGCGCGGCGGCGTGGATGGCCTTCGTCTCCATGGCCCTGGCCTACGTCAACTGGGGGCTGTCCCTGGTGGCCAGCGCCATGCTGGTGCGCTTCATGGTGAAGCGCCGGCCGGATGTGGACTACCGGCTGCTGGTGGCGTGCGCGTACTTCGGCCTGGGCGCCACCTGGCACTCGGGCCTGTCCGCCTCCGCGCCGCTGCTGGTGGCCACGCCGGGCCACTTCCTGGAGAAGAGCCTGGGCGTGCTGCCCATCGACAGGACGCTCTTCTCGCCCTTCAACATCGGCCTCACGCTGGCCGTGGTGGCGGGGCTGACGCTGCTGGCGTGGGTGCTGCACCCCAAGCCGGAGAACACCGTCCGCGTGGACCCGGCGGTGCTGGAGTCCCTGGGCGACTTCACCCCGCCCCCGCGCCCGGCGGAGCGAAGCTTCGCCCTGTGGCTGGACCACTCGCGGCTGCTCAACACCGTCATCGGCATCCTGGGGCTCGTGTGGCTGGCGCGGCACCTGTGGATGAATGGAGGCTGGCGCGCGCTCAACCTCAACGTGGTGAACTTCACCTTCCTGGTGCTGGCGGTGCTGCTGCACGGCACCCCCGCGCGGCTGCTCAAGGCCAGCGAGGAGGCCGGCACCGTGCTGCACGGCATCGTCCTCCAGTTCCCGCTGTACGCGGGCATCTACGGCATCTTCAAGGCCACCGGCCTGACGGAGCGCATCGGCGAGCTGTTCGTGTCGCTGTCCACGCGCGAGACGTTCCCCGCCATCGTCTACCTGTACAGCGGCGTGGTGAACTACTTCGTCCCCTCCGGCGGCTCGAAGTGGGCCATTGAAGCGCCCTACCTCCTGGACGCCGCGACGCGGCTGGGCGTGGCGCCGGAGAAGGTCGTGCTGGCGTATGCGTGGGGCGACATGGCCACCGACCTCATCCAACCCTTCTGGGCGCTGCCGCTGCTGGCCGTGGCGCGCTTGGAGTTCAAAGAGCTCCTGGGATTCCTGCTGGTGGCCTTCCTCGTGTACCTGCCGCTGGTGACGCTGGCCTTCTTCCTCTTCGGCTGAGCGGCGACGCGGGCTGTGGTAGACCCAGCCTGGCAAGGCGGGCCTGGGGGCCTGTCACATCACGAGAACGAGGGGACTTGAGATGGCGAAGATGCTGACGCGGGGCCTGCTGTGCGCGGTGCTGGGAATGTCGCCGGTGGCCATGGCGCAGGACGCGGAGCCCGCCGCCGCACAGGTGAAGGCGCCGGACGCGGACGCGGTGCGTGACACCTGGAACTACTTCTACAAGGGCCAGGGCCAGGGCCCCGTGCTGGTGGAGGCCAAGGTCTGCACCGAGGTCGCCAAGGAAGGCCCCAACAAGTACGAGTGCATCGCGGAAGTCGGCCCGGAAGGCATCAAGGCCGGGACCAGCGTGATGCTGTGGCAGGCCTACCTGGTGCCGCAGGGCGACTCCGTCGAGGACATCATGGTGCAGTCGAAGCAGGGCACCGTCGTGCGTGAGACGAAGGACGTGAAGATCAAGGGCGAGGGCTGGCGCGCGCGGCAGTGGACGGGCCTGCGGCTGAACAAGCCTGGCGCCTGGACGGTGTCGGTGCTGCGCGGGGACCAGGTGCTGAAGGAGATTCAGGTCAAGGTGCTCTGATTCACCCCTGAAGCAGGTGGAAGCACCTCAGCGCCCGCCGGCGGCCCTCAGGCCACCTGGCGGGCGTTTGCGTTGGCGCACCCGGCACACACCTACCCCCAAGGCCGGGCAGTCCGTCGTTTTTCCCCCGACGTTCCCTGCCGGACAGGGAGTTTTTTCAGCGCGCCGACACCCGCCTCTGCCCCGAGGGCAATGTTCCGCCCATCTCCAGAGGGGAGCCGCCCCATCACGGCGTCTGGCAATGCCCTTGCACAAGAGGTTCTGCGGTTGAGGGGCAGGGGGTTGTCGGGGCTGGGGTTGGGGGAGAGACCGGGGCGGGGATGGTGGGGCGGCGGCGATGGGCAATCGGGGTGCTGGCGTTCGGGCTTCTCCTCGTGGGGTGCGGGGAGAGGGCGCACGCGGCAGCCCGCGCCCCGGGCTTGGAGGTGGCGGGGTCGGCTGCAGGTGAGGGCGAGGGGGTCCTGGCGTGGACGCGTCCGCTGGTTCTGGGGGACAGCGAAGCGCCACATGCCGTGGTGGCTCCCGACGGGGACGTCCTCGTCGCGGCGACCTACCGTGAGCCTCTGGACCTTGGGGGAGGCTCCCTGCCCTTCAACCACGTATCGAGCGCGCCGCACCTGCTGGTGGCGCGCTTCTCTTCGGAAGGCACCCTGCGCTGGGCGCACGGGCTGACACCGGAGGCAGACACCGCGCGCGCGCACGTGGGCGGGCTCACCGTGGATGGCGAAGGCAACGCGTGGCTGGGCGGCGTCTCCGCTGGCTTCGCGCTGGGCGCGGTGAAAATCCCGCCCGGAGCCTTCCTGGCCCGGCTGTCGCCCCAGGGCGCGCTGGAGCGCGTGCGGAACTTCGACGGCACGGGCGCGCTCACCGTCAATGCGCTCGCGCCGGACGGCACTGGCGGCGTGGTGCTGGTGGGAGACTTCCAGGGCCAGCGCGACTTCGGCGACGGCGTGAGGGAATCTCCACCGGGCCAGCGCTCCGCCTTCGCGGTGAGCCTGGACGCCAGCGGCCAGACGCGCTGGAGCCGCACCTGGACCGCGGGGGGCGAAGGCCTGGTGACGGCCCGGGCCGTGGCGGTGGATGTCTTTGGCGGCGTGCACGTCGCGGGGGCCTATGCGGGTTCCGTCTGCTTTGGCGGGCCGGCGCTCGTCACGGTGCGGCAGCGCACGCCTTTCGTGCTGAAGCTGTCTTCGGACGGCGAGCACGCCTGGAGCCGGGACTTGCGTGGCACCGAGGGCACCGCCAATGCCCTGGCGGTGGGGCCTGACCGCGTCTTCGTCGGAGGGAACTTCTCCGGGCGCTTCTACTTCCGGGGGAAGCCTCACACCTCCAACGGCTATCAGGGCTTCGTGACTGTCTTTGATACCCATGGCAAGGAACGCTGGGCGCGCTCCTTCGCGGCCACCGCCACCGCGCTGGCCACGGATGATGCCGGGCAGCTCACCCTGGCGGGCTCGCATGATGGCGGGCTGGATTTGGGCGGCGGCGGCGTGCCCGCGGGCCTCTACGTGGCCCGGTTCCACCCGGAGGACGGTGCTTCGCTCTGGGTGCGCAGCTTCACCAGTCCAAGCCCCACCCTGGCGCGCACGGTGGCGGTGGATTCGAGCGGCCACACGGTGGCGGCGGGCGCGTTGGCGCGCTCGCTTCCAGAAGGCACGCCCTACCCTCGCCCGCGGGATGGATTCCTCCTGCGACTGAGGCCCTGAGGGGGAGCCGGCGCGGAGCCCGCGCCTTCAGCACGTGAGCAGCACGGCCCTGCTGTCCACGTTGAGGACCTGGGGCCCCGCGGGCAGCGCCACCAGCGGCGTGTCCCAGTGCGAGTGGCCACAAATTACCAACAGGTCGTCACGGGCCGGCAGGCCCTCTCGGATGGCCGCGCTTCCACGCATGCGCGTTCCAGGCACATCGGGTCCCTGGTGGAGCACCAGCAGCTCCGGGTCCTGTCGTATGACGTCACGAAGGCGCCGAAGAAACGCCTCCTCGTCGCGCCGGCCCGGCTTGTCCGGACGGCCGATGATGCCGCTCACGCCGCCCACTCGAAGCCCATCCACATCCACCACGTCGCCATCGAGCATCCGCTGCTCCGGACGCTGGCGGAAGAACTGCGCCCGCTCGCGCGCGGCGCCAAAGGTGTCGTGATTTCCCGCCACGCCCGCCACCCAGCGAAACTGCTGTCCAAAGGCATCCCATACGGACCGCACGTCCCCGGACGCCCCCCGCACCAGCGCGGTGTCGTCGGCGAACAGGTCCCCCGCCAGCACCACGCCCGTGTGCTCGAGCGGGGGCAACATGCCCTCCGCGCTCAAGGACGCGAGCCCATCCGCCAGGACTTCTCCCAGCAGGGCCACCGCGCCCCCCAGCAGCGCGCGAGGCGCCACGCCCTGCAGGTCCGACGTCACCACCAGGGCATCCAGCCCCGCTGGCAATGCGTCAACCTTCCCCTGCAGGAGAGGCAGGTTCTGGGTTTCGGTTCCACCTCGGGGTGCCGCGGAGAGATAGGGCCACAGGTACGACGGTTCCGCTTCGAGCTTCAGGATTCGCATGGCGCCAGGGTCGCCCCGGGCAGCGCCATCCTGACAGCCACGGTTCGCCCCGGCTGGGGCCACGACCTCGGGCCCCAGCGAATCAAATACGCAGACAGCGATTAGAACAGCCGCAGCAGGGTCAACGAAACGTTCGCCGTGGCGGAGCTCACGCCGCCGAGGATGCACTGGGTCACCCCGGGCACGGACGACACGTCCATCGTCTTGATGGCGAGCGCGTTCTCATACCGGCCGCTGGAGACCCGGCCCAGCAGCGTCACCATCGTCATCCCCACCGGCCGCACATCCACCCCACCGAGGAACTCGATGACGCTCTGCGAGCCGTCATTCCAGGTCACGGTGTTCTGGGTGGGCACGCTCGCCATCAGACAGCTCGCCGCGCCATTCCCGGTGATGGTGAACGAACCCAAGGCAATCCCAGGGTCCGTCGCGTCCAGACAGGACGAGAACTGCCCCGAGCCCGTCACGTCCACCAGACGGGCGAAGAGCGAGATGGCCGGCGTGTAGTTCTGGCTCTGGCTTCCCTGCATGCACTCGACCAGGGTGAACTCGGGTGGGGGAACCTGCGCGAACGCCGCCGCGGGAGCGACCGTGAACGCCAGCGCGGCAATACCACTCACGCAACTGGCAACAGCGAATGAGGACTTGAGGGACAGACGCTTCATGGCGACCTCCAATGCAGCGGGGGGAGGCGCCAAGATTGAGAGGCAGCCGGCATGCAGCCATTGCCTTGGAGAGCCGGCGCTCGTCATGCGCTCGCCAGTCTCCTCGGCCGGCTCTCAGAAAATGAAAGGCGGGCTCAGTTCGCGTGCAGCCACTCGCGCAGCTTGGTGGTGGTCAGCGCGATGGCGCCTCGCGCCGCCGGCGTCTGCGCCAGCGCGTTGAGCATGACGAAGTCGTGATGCGTCCCCAGGAAGCGGACCTGGGTGACGTTGACGCCCGCCTCGGAGAGCTTCGCCGCGTAGGCCTCGCCCTCGTCACGCAGCACGTCGTTCTCGTCGGTGATGACCAGCGCGGGAGGCAGGCCCTTGAGCTGGTCCAGTGACGCCCGCAGCGGGGACACATGCGGGTCCACGCGCTTGCCGGCCTCCGGCAGGTAGGCATCCCAGAACCACTTCATCGCCTTGCGCGTCAGCCACGGCCCCTCCGCGAACTCCTGGTAGGAGCCGTTGTCGAAGTTGGCGTCGGTGACGGGATAGAAGAGCACCTGGAAGCGGATGGACGGGCCCCCGCGCTCCTTCGCGAGCATGCTGACGACGGTCGCCATGTTCCCTCCGACGCTGTCTCCCACCAGCGCCATGCGGCGGGCATCCACGTTGAATTCGTCCGGATGCTCCGCCACGTACTTCGTCGCGGCATAGGCCTCTTCGATGGCCACGGGGAACTTGTTCTCAGGCGAGCGGCCATAGTCCACGAACACCGCGGCGACATTCGCCCCCTTGACCAGCTCCCGCACCAGCCGCTCGTGCGTCCTGGCATCTCCCATCACCCAGCCCGCGCCGTGGACGAACACCACCACCGGCAGGCGCTCCGTGCTCCCCTTCGGCCGGAAGAGCAGCGTCCGGACGGAGCCCCTGGGCCCCACGGGCAGCTTGCGCTCCTCCACGTCCGCGTCTGGCATGGGCACTGGAATCGACTGCGCCTCGAGGAGGACTTCCCGTGCCTGCTCTGGCGTCAGGGTGTACAGCGGCGGGCTGTTCGAGGCCGCCAGGTCCGAGACGAACTTCTGCGTGGAAGGGTCCAGGTTCATGCGCGCTGCTCCTTGGTCCGGCGCCCGAGGACGGACGCCGCCGGAAAGGTGCCAACCCGGGCGCGAGCGTCAGCAACCATGCGGGCGAGGACCCGACGCGGCGCCAGCGGGCGCGGCAGGCCCTGTCTGGGCTAGACTCCGCGTTCGCATTCACAGAGGAGCGATGGATGAACCGCTTCGCGCTGCGCGACCTCACGGACCGCCTCGACGCCCAGACCCAACACGAGGACATCGTCCGCATCCTCGCCACCCGGGAGTTCCCCTGGGACGTCGAACAGGCGCTCAGCTTCGCGCTGTTCCGCACCTACGCGGTGCCCAGCATCGGCGTCCTCCTGCACGACACAGGCGAGTTCACCCAGCGCACCCAGAAGCGCTACGACGACACCGTGCTCATCCTGGACACCATCCTGGAGCACGGCATGGCCAGCCAGGAAGGCCGGAGCGCCTTCCGGCGCATGAACCAGATGCACGGCGCCTATGACATCTCCAACGATGACATGCGCTACGTGCTCTCCACCTTCGTGGTGACGCCCGTGCGCTGGATTGCGGACTTCGGATGGCGGCCGTTCACGCCGCATGAAGTGACGGGATGGACGAACTACTACCGCGCCGTCGGCCGCCACATGGGCATCCAGGACATCCCGGAGACCTACGAGGCCTTCACCTCGCTCATGGACGGATACGAAGCCAAACACTTCGCCTTTGACGCGCGCAGCAAGGCCGTCGCGGACGCCACCCTGGAGCTGCTCACCACCTTCCCGCCGACGAACCTCGCGCCCAAGCGGCTGGTCACCCTCTTCGCACGCACGCTGATGGAGGACGCCCTGCTGGACGCGTTCCACTACCCCCACCCGTCTGGCCTCAGCCGCAAGGTGTTCCGTCTGGCGCTCAAGGCGCGCGGCACGTTCGTCCGCTACGCGCTGTCTCCAAAGAAGGAGCCCGCCTACGCCCGGCAGCGCGCGAACATCCGCAGCTACCCGAATGGCTACGCCGTCGAATCCTTGGGAACCTTCCCCAGGACGTGTCCCGTGAAGCATGGCGCCGCCGCGGAGGGCTCGCCTCAGCGCGCGCCGCCCAAGGGCGGCCCCTGAAGCACCCGGCGCCTCACGCTGTATGCCATCCGGGCACAGACCGGCGATTTCGTGGGAGAAAAGGCGCACACAGGAAACTTTCGCCCACATACCCCGACAATCATTTCAAGAAACACATCGCGGGGCCGCGAAGGCCCACGGGGGAAACGCCATGTTCAAGGTCAAGCAGAACCACACGTTCCAGAATCCGATGCGGCAGCAGATCGACCAGACCACGCAGGGCAAGCAGAGCGACTACGCCCACGCGGTCGGCGGCGTGAACCAGATTCTCGACCGGCACGACATCGGCATCTCTTCGCGCTCCCAGGCCAGCGTCATCGACAACGTGAAGAAGGTGGAGACGGGGGAGCGCAGCGAGGTCAACGCCCACCAGCGCGAGGCCCTGAACTTCGGCCGGGACGCCTTCGAAAGCGCCAAGAAGGGCAACTACAAACAGGCGGGCGTGGAGGCCTTCGGCTCCACCGTCAATGGACTGGCCTCGCTGTTCAAGTCCATCTACACGGAGACGCCCAGCGAGAAGCAGGGCATCCCTCCCCACTGAGGTGGCGCGCTCCAGTTCGCCGCCGCGCCTTCTGTCGTCTCGTCCGTCATTCCTGGAGCGCGCCCCCCCGAACAGGTGAAGGCGACCGTGCAGTCCATGACGGTCGCGATTCCAGACGCCTTCTGGGAGGCACTGAAGAAGGAAGGGTTGATTGCGCGAGACGCGCCCGTCCCCTCCATGGCCTGACCACCGCCGCCTCCGGGCCTGGGTTCATTGCCGGGTGAGCTGTTTTTGCTAGGCTTACCCGCGCGAGGTGGACATGGCCCGTATCGCCGACGGAGTGGGGGACATCGCGAGCGACTTCAAGTTCGCGGTGCGGATGCTCCGGAAGGCCCCGGTCTTCACGCTGGTGGCCGTGCTGTGTCTGGCATTTGGGATTGGCGCCAACGCGGCCATCTTCAGCGTGGTGGATGCGGTGCTGCTCCGCCCGCTGCCCTACCACGAGCCAGGGCAGCTCGTTCGCCTCTTCGAGACGACACCGGCGCGGGACCCGACGTGGCGGGGCTCGGTGTCGTGGCCCAATTACCAGGACTGGTCCACCCAGCTCCCCTCGCTGGAAGGCGTGGCCGCCTACGAGTTCCAGGGCCGCAACCTGATGACGCCCGAGGGCGCGGAGCGGGTGAACGTGGTGGCGGCCACGGCCAACCTCTTCCAGCTCCTGGGCACGCCGCCCAAGCTGGGCCCCGGCTTCGCGCCCGGAGATGACCAGCCCGGGGCCGCGCCCGTCGTCGTCATCGGCGAGGGCCTGTGGCAGCGCCGCTTCGGAGCCGACCCGGGCCTCGTCGGACGCACGCTGACGCTGGACGGACAGCCGCACACCGTGGTGGGCATCCTGCCCACGGCGGTGGGCTTTCCCGCGGGGGCCCGGATGGAGGTCTTCATCCCCTTCGTCCCCTCCGCGGACCGGGTGGACAACCGGGGCTCGCACTTCCTGAGTGTCCTCGGGCGGCTGCGCCCGGGTGTCCCGCCCCAGACGCTCGCCGCGGAGCTGAAGGAAGTGGCGCGCCGCATCGAGGAAGAGCACCCCGCGCAGCAAGCCGGGCGAAGCGCCGCGGCGGTGTCCCTGTCGGAGACGGTGACGGGCAACGTGCGGCCCACGCTGCTGCTCCTGCAGGGCGCGGTGCTGCTGGTCCTGCTCATCGCATGCGCCAACGTGGCCAACCTGCTGCTCGCCCGGACCTCCACGCGGCAGCAGGAGATTGCCGTCCGCTTCGCACTGGGCGCGAGCCGGGGACACATCGTGCGGCAGCTCCTGGTGGAGAGCCTGCTGCTGTCGCTGCTGGGCGCGCTGCTGGGCGTACTCCTGGGCGCCTGGGGTGTGAACGCCATGGGCAACCTGGTCCGGGCGTCCTTCCCACTCACCGGGGACCTTCCCCTCAACGGGCGGGTCCTCGGCTTCCTCCTGCTGATATCCGTGGGAAGCGCGCTCGCCTTCGGCCTGACACCGGCGCTCCAGGCCACGCGCACGCCGCTGCGCGCCAGCCTCGCCGAGCCAGGGGCCAAACAGTCTCCGTCGCGAGCGCACCGCTCCTTTCGCGGCGCGCTCGTCGTGACGGAGGTGGCCCTGTCGTTGGTGCTGCTCGTGGGAGCGGGGCTGCTGCTGCGAGGCTTTCTGAAGTTGCTGGGCACCGAGCCCGGGCTGGAGCCACGCCACGTCCTCACCGCCCACCTGCCCATCACCCCGAACCAGTACCCCCGGGAGGAGGTCGTCGAGCGCCTCTTCCAGCCCATCCTGGAGAAGGCCCGGACGCTCCCAGGCGTGGAGTCCGCGGCGCTCATCTCCCTGCTGCCCATCCAGACGGCGTGGACCAGCGGGGACTACGCCGTCGAGGGAGAGCTGCCGGCGGAGCCGGGCAAGACGCTGTTCGCGGAGTTCAGGACGACCAGCCCGGACCTGTTCAAGTCGCTGGGGATACCGTTGCTGGCCGGCCGCGACTTCACCGAGGACGACGGCCGCGGCGCCGAGCAGGTCGTCATCGTCAACCAGGCCCTCGCCCGCCGGCACTTCGCGGGAAGCGAGGCCGTGGGACGCCGGCTGATCATCGGGGGCCAGCCCGTGGAAATCATCGGCGTGGTGGGAGACGTGCGGCAGGCGGGCCTGGACCAGCAGCCCCTCCCCGAGGTCCACCTCCCCTACAACCATCCGCGCTCCACGCTCTGGTATTTCCAAGCGGTGACGCTGGTGCTCAAGACACGCACGGCGCCCGCTGGCGTGGCGGCCACGCTGCGCGGCGCGGTGCGCGCCGTGGACTCCGAGCAGCCGCTCTACAACATCATGACCATGGAGGAGATCATCCAGCAGTCCGTCGCGGGACGGCGCCTGAGCCTCACGCTCCTGGGCGCGTTCGCGCTCATCGCGCTGGTGCTGGCCACCGCGGGCCTCTACGGCGTCATCTCCTACCTCGTCTCGCAACGCACCCAGGAGATTGGCATCCGCATGGCGCTTGGGGCGCCTCCGGGCCGGGTGGTGCGGCTGGTCATGGACCAGGGCATGAAGATGGCGGGCTTGGGAATCGGCGTGGGGCTCGTCGCCGCCTTCGGCCTGTCCCGCTACATGGAAAGCCTGCTGTACGGCGTCAGCGGGACGGACCCACTGACCTTCGGCGTGTTCGCCCTGTTGCTGGGCGGCGTGGCGCTGCTGGCCACCTGGCTGCCCGCGCGCCGCGCCTCCCGCGTGGACCCCATCATCGCCATCCAGAAGCGATGACGGGGTGCTGTCCCTCGCGCCCGGGGCCTCCAGGAGCGAGGGACACGGGCCCCCGGCCTCAGGACGCTTCGCGCAGCGCTGTCAGCTCCTCCACGTCCTCGGGCACCGGGTCCAGCGCGGCCGACAGCGCGGGATAGGCGGTGAGCAGGTCCTCCACCTTGGCGCCGAACTGGAGCCACCCGACGATGCGCACCGCGTCCTCGTTGGTGATGCACACCCGGCGCAACCGCCGGTTCACCACGAAGTGACGCTTGCCCTCGGGCGTGTCGAATTCATAGCCCCGCAGCAACTCCGCCGCGGAATAGCCCCGGTCCGAATCCTCGACCTCGGCGAAGGCCTTCTTCAGTGCGTCCCGCCCATAGCGGCTGAGCAGCAGCAGCAGGTGCTCCCGGTCCACCCAGTGCCCGTGCTGGTAGACCTTCCGCTCGCGCTTGAGGCGGTTGTAGCGCTCCAGCATGGCCTGCGCGCCAGCCGCGTCCAGCCCCGTGGCGGGCTCGTATTCATAGAAGAGGTCCAGCACGGTGTCCGTGCGCGGCTTGAAGGTCTTCACGCCGAACTGCTCGGGCGACAGGTGGATGGGCGCGTTGTGCTCGAAGACGAAGGTCCCCGTTCCCTCCGAGTGCAGGATGTCCGAATGCCCCAGCAGGAACTGGACGGTCTCCTCCGCCTCGGCCTCCGTCTCCGTGGGGAAGCCGAAGAAGTTGAAGGTATGGCTCCAGATGCCCGCGTCGTGCGCGAACTGGAGATTGTCCACCATCACCTTCTGCGTGTTGTTCTTGCGCATGTGGCGCTGCACGCGCTCGGACGCCGTCTCCAGCCCGATGTAGAGCGAGCGGAAGCCGATGTCGTGCATGTTCTGGAAGTCCTCCCGCGTGAAGTACTTCTCGAACTTGTAGAGCGCGGTGAAGAAGTAGCGCCCCTTGGGGACGGCGGGCGGCAACATGCGGAAGAGCTTGGGCGGCAGCGCCTCGTCGTTGAACGCGAAGTGCCGGACGCCATGGCGCGCGTTGAGCACCTCCAGGTCCTTGGCAATCATCTCGGGCGCGCGCATGCGGTAGCGGTCGCCGTAAATCATGCCGTGGTAGCAGAACGCGCACTTCCCCCAGTAGCAGCCGCGCGTCGTCAGCAGCGGCAGGACAATCTCGGGGGACAGGTACTCATCCAGCGGCAGCCCCCCGAAATCCGGCGTGGGGACCTCGCTCATCGGCAGTGAGTCCCCCAGCGGCGTCAGCACCAGGTTCTCACCCTCCATGAAGGCGAAGTTGGGCGGGCGGTCTCCCCGTGGGTCTTCCACGGACAGAAAGCGGTCCAACGGGCGCTCGCCCTCGTACCGGCAGATGAAGTCGAAGCACCTGCCGAACAGCTGGGTGACCCACGTGCTTTCCTTCTCCACCAGACGGGAGAACACGCTGCCCCCCACCAGCACCGGGACGTCCGGATGACGCTGCTTCAGCACACGGCAGAGCGTGAGTCCCGCGACAATCTGCTCGGTGCCGATGATGGACACGCCGAAGTAGCGAGGCAGCTGCTTGACGCCCGCGACCTGCTCCTCGAAGAACGCGATGAAGGGGTTGGCGTTGCGGTTGTCGATGAAGGCGAGCAGTGACGGAATGGAGCCCAGGACGTCGCCGTCCTGGAGTGACGTCGTCCCCACCTCGATGACGGGCTCCGCCGCGGAGAACGCCGCGAGCAGCGCCTTGAGCGCGTCCACGCTGTCCTTGAAGCGCTCCACCGTGCCGTAGGTATCGCCGGTGCGCAGCCCCTCCACCTGGACGATGAGCTGCTCATACTCCTCCAGCGTCGCCAGCGCCTGCAGGCACCGGGCGCGGTAGAGGCGGTGCTCATCCGTCAGCGCCGCGATGAAGCGCTCCAGCCGCGCCCGCGCCAGGGGCAGTCGCGCCCGGCTGATGAACCAGCGGTAGAAGACGACGTTCCAGTCGTCCTGGTGGACGCGGTGGCCCTTCTGCTCCAGGTAGGCCTTGAGCGACGGGGTGCTCAGGAAGGGCTGGAGCGGAGACCACTGCGGAGGGAAGACGAGATGAAGGTCCGGTCGCGAGCTGTCGCGGGCCTCCTGGGGGGTGTCACCGGGCCGCTGCGTCAAGGGCGTTTCCATGGGCCAGAACCTCCATGTGCTGGGCTGAACCGACAAGGCTGTGCGTCATCGCGCGCCGGGAGCGCTCCCATGAATTGAATGCCCCCGAAGAAGCGCTGCCTCCCAACAGGAAGGCAGCGCTGACAACAGACTTCGATGGAGCTATGCGAGGCCCAGGTCCGCGACGAGCGACTGGAGCATCACCGGCTTGCCGCTGGCCATGGTGCCAGGCTTCACGACCTGTTGCTGTTGCTGTTGCTGCTGCTGCTGGACCTCGGTCGTCGGGAAGCTGACGTTGCTGACGCCAATGGTGTCATTCACCACGGGCTTCAGGGTCGCGGCGTTGCTGGCGAAGGCTCCGAAGAGCACCGTCAGGGCAGCCGGTGAGGCGAGTGCGCGAATCGTACGACGAGAACCCTTCTTCGAGTCGTCCATGCGTACCTCCGGGGGTGTTGTTTTTGTCTGCGACCCGTTCAGGTCTTCACGCATCACCTGTCCGGGCGTCTTGATTGTCCATGACCCTCTCACGACATATCAAGACGCGCCCCGACAAAAACAAACACCCCACCGCCACCATGACTGAATGACTTTATCAGACACCCGAAACGGCGAGCGCGGGCCTCCGGCGCACCGGGGCCTCGCGACGAATTGGAGGCGGGCAGCGCCTGGGACTCAAGGCGTCGGAGGCGGAGGCGGCGGGGGCGGCTCCGGCGTGGGAGGCAGGGCCAGCCCCGGGAACTCCGCCGCCGTGCCAGTGAACACCATACGCGTGCCGCCACGGAGGACCTCGAACTCGAAGGACAAGGGCGCTCCGGTGCGCCAGACGAAGAGGATGTCCGATGGGCGGGAAATCTGCTGCGTGTTGATGCGCACGATGACGTCGTTCTTCTGGAAGGGCCAGAACGCCACCGGAGAAGACTCGGTCACGACCACCGCGCTGAGGTCACGCACCGTCTTGAGCTCGACCACCAGGCTCGCACCATTGGCCTGCATGGAGACGCGGTCCGTTGAGGCACGGGTGCTGGCGGAGTTCACCGTGGCCGCCCTTTCACGCGAGGAGTTCGCGGCATGACTCGGGCCTGCGCTGGCCACGAGCAAACCCAGAATCAGGATGGGACTGTTCACAGGCGACCTTCCTTGTGGAGGTGGACTGCGGGACGACGAGAGGAGCGGCTCCGGACCCGGGCCTGTCGCACGGCTCAGCGAGGCCCTGCCTTTTCAGACCATCGGCATGGACGACAGGCTTCATGGCTGCGACATGAAGCAGCGCACGAAGAGATAATCCAACCATGACTAGCGGTCAAATCACGACGGCCCATCTGTGAATGCAGCCATTTCGCACCGACACGACGAGGCGCGCAACGACAGGACTCTCGTTTGGATCCCCCCGTATTTCCTGGCAAGAACCAGTCCCATCACGGATGTCTGGATGCCGGGTTGTTACATTTCATGTCACAACTGGGACTTTCCCGACACCGGCGACGACCGCGTGCGTCGAGCCTTGCTCCAGGCAGGCTCGGACGCACGCCGCCATCCAGCGCCTCACGCAGTCACGGCGCGTCAGCGCGCGAGGCGCTCCTGGGCGGGGCATGCCACGTTGGTCGGCATGGCCCACAGCGCGTCACCCCAGGTGTTGGAGTAGGCGCGGAAGAACACGGTGCCGCCCACGCGGGTGAAGGCCTCGGGCGAGGAGCCGCCCAGGGGGCTGAGGTCCGCGACGAGACCTGTCCGCTCGGGCGTGCCGTCCGTCACCCAGGGCTCCAGGCCCGTGCCACCCTCGTTCGAGCTGAAGAGCAGCGTCCCGGCGCCGGTGTCGAAGAGCGGCGAGGCCCACTCATCGGACGTCGACAGGCCCCGGCTGAGCTCCCGCGTCCCGGCCGCCGTGCCATCCGTCACCCAGAGGCTCACCTCGCGAGGCGCGGGCCCAGGCGTGCCGATGCCCACGGACAGATAGAGCTTCCCGCCCGCGCGCACCGCCATCTGCGCGAAGGGCCACGCGCCGGGCTGACCCGCGTAGCGATTGGGCAACGTGGTCACCGTCTCCTTGCCACCGCCCGCGAGCGACACCCTCGACACCCTCAAGGCTGTCCCTCCCCCGACCACGGACGACAGATAGACGTGCCCACCCAGGGCCCCCAGCAGCCGGACATCGCCACCGAAGGACTCCAGGCGCACGGTGCCGCCCGGAGTCCCGTCCGTCTTCCAGACCTCGGTGATGGCCCCCGAGTCCCAGAAGGTGAAGACACCCACGCCCGTCTCGGTATGCGCCCAGCCGGAGAGAGAGATCCGCTCCGCGTCCAGACGCTTGACCCGCATGGTTCCCGCGGCCGTTCCATCCGTCCGCCACAGCCAGGTGCCCGCCCCCGTGCTGCTCATGGTGAACAAGCGCGCCCCCGCCACCTCCAGCGAGCGTGACGACACCTCCTGGTCCGGTCCGTAGGCCATGAGCTGGAACGTCCCCGCCTCCGTCCCATCGGAGCGCCACAGCGACACCCCGGCTCCCGCGGAGGGGTTCCGGAAGAAGGTCAGCACGTCCCCTGCCTGTCCCAGGTAGGACAGCGAGGAACTGGCGGTCCCCGGCTCGAGGTCCCTGACGAGCCGCGTGCCCGCTCCCGTCCCATCACTGACCCACAACTCCCTTCCAAATGGCGACGCATTCACCATGAAGAAGAGGCGGGCGCCCACCGGCGTGAACCCGCTCAGTCCCTGGTAGCCCGGTCCCGGCGCGATGAACGCCTTCACGGGCACGGTGCCCACGGAGGTCCCGTCACTGCGCCACAGGGTGGCGCGGTCTCCGTAGAGGTCCGACCCGAAGTAGAGCGTGCCCTGCACGTTCGTCAGTGAGTCGGGCACCGGCACGTTGGGGGACGGGAGCGGCGCGCCCGGAGGCAGGATGTCCTTCACCTTGTAGACGGTGCCCCCGGGAGCACAGGCATGTGCCTGGACCCGCGCGTCCCCAGTGGCGGCGCTCACGTCCTCCTCGACACCACCACAGCCCAGCATCCCCAGCCCCGCGAGAACACACCAGCTTCCAACGCGCATGTGCACCACTCCTCTCCGGCCCGAAACCGGGGGACGGTGGGAAGCAAGGTGGCGAACGCCCATTGCCCTGGAGGGCCGGCCGCTTCAGGAAATCCGACGTCCCGATGGGAAGTGCTGGTGCGGTTGTCCTCCGCGGCAACACTCGGCACGTGCTTTCAGCGAATGACGTGGTTGATGCATCATCCCTGGAGTCCACTCCTGGAAGGAGCCGAGCCATGAAAGCCTCCCGTCTCATCGCCTCGCTGACCGCGTGTCTCTCCTTGTCGCTCATCGCCTGCGGTGGCGGAGAGGCCGACCTGGACGTCCCCGAGGGTGAGGCCCCCATCAGCGTCGAGCAGGGCCTGGGCTACCCGCCGCACTGCCCCAATGGAGACCTCATCTACTGGCTCGAGAACGTGCAGGCCTGTACGGCGAAGTGCGGAAACACGCGTCAGAACGGCCAGCCCGCGACCCAGTACGCGGCGTGTCAGTCCAACATCACGGGCACGCGCACGCTCATCAACGTGCGTTACTGCATCCCCGGCTGCGAACTGCTTTGAGTCGACGTCCAGCCTGGGCAGCGCGTGCGCATTCCAACGGCACACGTCAGACCCACGCCATGGAATGTCCCCACTGATGGCGACTGGCTTCGAGAGAAGGCTTTGCCTTCTCCCGAAGCGGGCACGTCGGATGGAACGCAGGGGGCCTGAAACGTGGACGAGCCTGGACATCGCTTTGGAAGCGCCGTGGTCATGGGCGGCAGCATGGCGGGGCTGCTGAGCGCCCGCGCGCTCGCGGACCACTTCGAGAAAGTCATCATCCTGGAGCGGGACTCGCTCCCCGGCACGCACGCGGCGCGCAAGGGTGTTCCCCAGGGCACGCACGTCCACGTGATGCTGGACGCGGGTCACCGCCTCCTGGAGCGCTTCTTCCCCGGCCTCCTCCAGGACCTCCAGGACCAGGGGGCCGCGCTCATCGATTCGAGCCGGGACGTCGCGTGGCACCACTTCGGCGTCTGGAAGTCGCGCGTCCCCCAGGGCCTCCCCCTGCTGGTGTGTACGCGTCCCTTCCTGGAATGGCACGTGCTGCGCCGGGTGCTGGCGCTGCCCAACGTCGAGTTTCACGGCGGCGTCTCGGTCGAAGGGCTGCTCACGGACGCCTCCCACCAGCGCGTCACCGGCGTGCGGTTGAAGAAGGCCGGCGTGGAGGAACCGCTGGAGGCCGCGCTGGTGGTGGATGCCACGGGCCGGGGCTCGCGTGCGCCCCAGTGGCTGGAGGCCCTGGGCCATGCACGTCCCGAAGAGGAACAGGTGCGGGTGGACCTCGCGTACACCACCCGCCTCTACGAACCTCCCGCGCACCGCCAGGAGGACTGGAAGGTGCTCATGCAGTACCCGTGTCCGCCGGTGAACTGGCGCGCGGGCTTCATCTCCCGCGTGGAGCAGGACCGCTGGATTGTCACCCTCAATGGGTACTTCGGTGAGCACGCGCCCACGGACGACGAAGGCTTCCTCGCGTTCGCCCGCTCACTGCCCCAGCCAGACCTGTACGCCTGCCTGCGGGAGGCCCGGCCGTTGGGTCCGCTCACCCTGCACAAGGTGAAGGAGAGCCGCTGGCGGCACTATGAACGCCTCGCGCGCTTCCCGGAGAACTGGGTCATCGTCGGTGACGCCGTGTGTGCCTTCAACCCCGTCTTCGGCCAGGGCATGTCGGTGGCGGCCCAGGGCGCGGCGCTGCTCCACGCCTGCATCGAAGAGCAGGCCAGGCGCTTCCCCACGACGCTCGACGGACTCGCCCAGCGCTTCCGCAAACGCCTGTCCGACACCATCCGCCTGCCCTGGTTCATGGGCACGAACATCGACCTGCAGTACCCGCAGGCCGTCGGCCAGCGGAAGCCCGGCGTGGGGGTGCTGCACTGGTACATCCGGCGGATGATGGAGCGCAGCTCCCGGGACGCCGCCGTGCACCGGCAGTTCAACCGCCTCCTGCATCTCCAGGCAGGGCTGGGCGCCGTCCTCCAGCCTTCAGTGGCCCTGCCAGTGCTCGCGGACGGCGCCCGAGCGCTGTTCATGCCCCTGCATGCGCGGGCGAACACAGACATCCGCCCGGCCCTGCCCGCCTCATCTCCATGACGGACCGGCGCGCGAATGCACGCGGCGGCCGAGCCGCTCCGCCAACGCTCACCCTTCGCTGTCCGACTTGACGGGGGCAACTCCAGCCTCCTCTCCCCTCAGAAGAAACACCCAGGCTTTGACGGTGCGGACGTAAGCATCTATGATGCGCAACTGATTCGCAGAATCAAAATCACCCTATCCAGCGACCACCGTGAGTCCATCCAACAGGCGTTCCCTTCCGCTCTTCGCCCTGCTTTCCGTCGTCGTCGTGCTGGCCGTCCTGTGGGTAGGCGTGAGGTTCCAGCGCCCGGACGCCGCCGCGTCCGCTCCCGCCGCGGAGGCTGTCGCGCCGGAGGGCCGGACGGTGACGCACGGACAAGGCACCACCGTCGTCCCGTTGAAGCCGCGGCGGGTGGTGGTGTTCGACCTGGTGGCGCTGGACATCCTCCAGGCCCTGGAGGTGGACGTCCACGGCGTAGCGGGCGACATGTTCCCCCAGCACCTGACCCGGTTCCGGGACGCGAAGTACCCGCGCATGGGCACCCTGTTCGAGCCTGACTACGAGGCACTCCAGGCCGCGAAGCCCGACCTCATCATCACCGGGGGCCGCTCCAGCGCGAAGTATGCAAACCTCTCCCGCATCGCGCCCACCATCGACGTGCCGATGAGCGGCAAGGACTTCATCGCCTCGGTGATTGCCAACACGGAGATGCTGGCCAGCGTCTTCGGCAAGGAGGAGAAGGCGCGCGGCCTGATTGAGGACCTGCGCAAGTCGGTGGCGGACCTCCAGCAGGTGACGGCGACCCGTGGCAAGGGCCTGGTCGTGCTCGTCACCGGAGGGCGCATGAGCGCCTATGGCCCGGGTTCGCGCTTTGGCGTCATCCATGGTGACTTCGGCGTGCCCGAGGCCGCCGAGGGCCTGCGCACCTCGCTGCACGGCGAGTCCATCAGCGCGGAGTTCATCCGGGAGAAGAACCCCGACTGGCTGTTCGTCATCGACCGGGACGCCGCCACCGGTCAGAAGGAAGGCAATGCCCGGCAGGTGCTGGACAACGAATTGGTGCGGCAGACGACGGCCTGGCAGAAGAACCAGGTCGTCTACCTGGACCCCGGCGTCACCTACCTGACCGGCGGCGGCATCCTGTCCGTCAAGCAGCTGCGCGACCAGGTCGCGAGCGCCTACACGCAGGCCCAGTAGTCCCTCCCCACCGTGAAGCGCGCGTTCGCCGCCGCCGCCGTCCTCGTCACGCTGGCGGTGGTCAGCCTCCTGATTGGCGCCAGTGACGTGTCCTGGCGCGCCCTCTTCGCTCCCGAGCCGGATGAGCGCGCCCTCCAGGTGCTGGTCATCAGCCGGCTGCCGCGCCTGTTCGCCGTCATGCTGGCGGGCACGTCCCTGGGCGTCGCGGGCCTCATCATGCAGATGATTGCCCGCAACCGCTTCGTGGAGCCCACGACGGCGGGCACCGCAGAGTCCGCCAGCCTGGGCCTGCTGACCGCCACCCTGCTGGCGCCGGGCCTTCCGGTGCTCGGGAAGATGATGGTGGCCACCGTCTTCGCCCTCGCGGGGACGGCGCTGTTCCTGCTGGTGCTGCGGCGCATGCCCCTGCGCTCGGCCCTCATCGTCCCGGTGGTGGGCCTGATTCTGGGCGGCATCATCGATTCGGCGACGACCTTCTTCGCCTATCGGTACGACCTGCTTCAGACGGTCAACGCGTGGACCACCGGCGACTTCTCCACCGTGCTTCGCGGCCGTTACGAGCTGCTGTGGGTGACGCTGGGCCTCACCTGCGCCGCCTACACCGCCGCGGACCGCTTCACCGTGGCCGGCATGGGCGAGACGTTCACCACCAACCTGGGGCTGAACTACCCGCGCATCGTCGCGCTGGGGCTGTTCATCGTCGCCCTGGTGACCGCGATGGTGGTCGTCACGGTGGGCATGATTCCGTTCCTGGGCCTGATTGTCCCCAACCTGGTCAGCATGGTCATGGGCGACAACGCGCGCAGGTCCATTCCCTGGGTCGCGGTGAGCGGCGCCGCGTTCGTGCTGCTCTGCGACATCGTGGGCCGCGTGGTGCGCCACCCGTATGAGATTCCCGGAGGCACCATCGCTGGCGTCATCGGCAGCGTGCTCTTCCTGTACCTCCTGCTGAAGCGAGGCGCCCGTGCCGGCTAGCGCCCCGTCCGTCAACCCCCTGCGGCCCCTGCTCGTGCTGGGCTGCGTGGCCGTGGCCTTCATGGCCCTGTTCATGCTCGTCGACGTGAGCGGCCCGTGGGACTTCGTGCTGCCCTTCCGCGGGAAGAAGGTCGCCACCGCGCTGCTGGTGGGCTACGCCGTCGCCGTCTCCACGGTGCTCTTCCAGACGGTGACGGGCAACCGCGTGCTGACGCCCGCCATCATGGGGTTCGACTACCTGTACGTGCTCATCCAGACGTGCCTGGTGTTCTTCCTGGGCTCCACCACCGTGGCGGGGCTGGACCCCCGGTTCCTGTTCGGCGCGGAGGTCATCATCATGGTGGCCTTCTCCGCCATGCTGCACGGCTGGCTCTTCGGCAGGGCCCGGGGCAACGTCCACCTGCTGCTGCTCAGCGGCGTGGTGATGGGCGTGCTGTTCCGGAGCCTGTCGTCGTTCGTCCAGCGCGTCATCGAGCCCAACGAGTTCATCTTCCTGCAGGACCGCTTCTTCGCCAGCTTCAACGACCCGGAGCACGACCTGCTGCTGCTCTCCGCGGTGCTGACGCTGGGGGTCTCCGTGCTGGGCCTGCGGCTGCTGCGCGCCTGTGACGTCCTGGTGCTGGGCCGGGAGGCCGCCATCAACCTGGGCGTGGACTACCAGCGGACGGTGTCATGGGTGCTGGCGCTGGTGGCCATCCTGGTCGCCGTGTCCACCGCGCTGGTGGGGCCCGTGACGTTCCTGGGGTTGCTGGTGGCCAACATCGCCTACGCGGTGATGCGGACGTATCAGCACGCGTTCGTCCTCCCCGCCGCCGCGCTCATCGCCGCCATCGCCCTGGTCGCTGGGCAGTTCATCCTGGAGCGCGTCTTCCGCCTGGACACCAATCCCCGGGTCATCATCGAGTTCGTCGGTGGGGCGGTGTTCATCGCGATGCTCATGAGAAAGGCCACGAGATGATCGAGGCGAAGAACGTCAGCAAGCGCTACGGTGAAACGCTGGTGGTGGATGGCGTCACCCTGAGCCTGCCCGTGGGCGGCATCACCTCCATCATCGGCCCCAACGGCGCGGGCAAGTCGACCCTGCTGTCCATGATGAGCCGGGTGATGCCCATGTCGTCGGGCAACGTCTGGGTGGACGGGCTGGACGTCACCACCACGCCGGGGGACACACTCGCGAAGCGGCTGGCCATCCTCCGGCAGGACAACCACATCTCCGCCCGGCTGACGGTGCGTGAATTGGTGACCTTCGGCCGCTATCCACACACCAAGGACCGCCCCACCGTGCAGGACCGCGAACACGTGGAGCGGGCCATCGAGCACATGGGGCTGAGCGCGCTCGCCGACCGCTTCCTGGATGAGATGTCCGGCGGCCAGCGTCAGCGCGCCTTCGTGGCCATGGTGCTCTGCCAGGACACGGACCACGTGCTGCTGGACGAGCCGCTCAACGGCCTGGACCTGAAACACGCGGTGTCCATGATGAAGCGGCTCCGGCACGCCGCGGACACGCTGGGCAAGAGCTTCGTGCTGGTGCTGCACGATATCAACTTCGCCTCCTGCTACTCCGACCACATCGTCGCCATGCGCGACGGCAAGGTCGCGTTCCAGGGCCGCCCGGAGGACATCATGCGCCCCGACGTCCTGCGCGCCATCTACGAGCTGGACATCTCCGTGCAGCAGATTGAAGGCGACTGGATTGCCACCCACTACCGGTGATGGCGCGGCGCACCAGCCTCGGAAGCAAGGGGTTTCCACTAATCACAGACACTTGCACTGCCTTCTCGGGCTGTGCCACATTTCACCGCGCTGGCCATGACGTCAGCAGACAGCAAGACGCCACCATCTCAAACCAGGAGTTCGCCATGAAGAAGGCCCTGTACTCTTTGGCTGTGCTGATGCGGTTTGCTCGCGCGGACAAGCTCTCCGCCCCGTATATCTATTACTAATCAAAAGCCGTCAGGCATTGTGCCCTGACGGTTGGGTCTCAAGAGCTGGTCGACGTGGGTGGAGCGCATGGTTCGCTCCACCTGCGCCAGCGGCAGTTCCCCCCCTCCAGGACCCTTTCATGCCACAGGTGCGCCTTCCGCCGGGGCCCCAGGGCCACTTCATTGCTGGCAACCTGGTGGAGTTCTCCGAGGACCCGCTGGGGTTCCTCACCCGCTGCGCCAGGGAGTACGGCGACGTGGTGCGCCTGGGGAAGCGCAACTTCCTCCTCAATCACCCGGACCTGATTGAACGCGTCCTCGTCAACGGCGACGGCAACTTCGTGAAGCTCGCCGGAGTGGGCCAGGGCAAGCGTCACAAAGGCGGCTTTCCCGAAGCGATGATGAACAGCGAGGGCGAGGACTGGCTGCGCAAGCGGCGCCTCGTCCAGCCCGCGTTCCATCGCAAGCACGTGGCCGCGTGTGGTGACACCGTGGTGGCCCTCACCGAAACGATGCTCCAGACGTGGCGTCCGGGCGACGCGCGGGACGTGCACGCGGACGTGTCCGCGCTGGCGCTCGACATCGTCAGCCGCTTCCTCTTCCACACGCCCATCGACGACGAGGCCCGCCACGTGGCCGCCGCCGTGGACGCCGTCATGCGGCACACCGACAGCCCCCTGCGTCCGCCCATCTGGGTGCCCACGCCCACCAACCTCCGCCTGCGCCGCGCCCTGGGCCGGCTCAACACGCTGCTCGCGACGCTCGTGCGCCGCTATCGGGAGCAACCGGAGTCGCGCACGGACCTGCTCGCCCTGCTCCTGTCCGCTCCGGTGCCCCTCTCCGAAACCCAGCTGCGCGATGAGCTGGCGACGATGATCATGTCCGGGCACGAGACGACGGCGGACGCGCTCGTGTGGGCCTGGTACCTGCTGGCCCAGCACCCGGAGGCCGAGGCCCTGCTGGTGGCGGAGCTGGAGACGGTGCTCGGGGGCCGGCTCCCTGGCGCCGAGGACCTTCCCCGCCTGCGCTACACGGAGGCGGTGGTGAAGGAGGCCATGCGCCTGTACTCACCGGCGTGGATTACCAGCCGGGAGGCGCTGCGCGACTGTGAGCTCGGTGGGTTCCACGTCCCGGCGGGCACGATGCTGGCGGTGAGCCAATGGGTCACCCACCGCGACGCGCGCTACTTCGACGCCCCCGAGTCCTTCCGTCCCGAGCGCTGGCTGGCCGAGGACGCCCAGCGCATGCACCGGTACGTCTACTTCCCGTTCGGCGGCGGCCCCCGGTTCTGCATCGGCTCGGTGCTGGCGATGATGGAGACGGTGCTCATCACCGCGTGCGTGGCACGGCGGTTCCGGCTGGAGCTGGCACCGGGCTGCGTGGTGCGGCCCCGGCCGGCGCTCGCGCTCCAGCCGCTCGGAGTCCGGCTGATTCCGCGGCATCGCTCTCACAAAACCCAGGAAGGCGAGGTGCGGCATGCGGCGGGAGCATGAAGGGGCAGCGGTCCGGCGCGAGTTCTTCCGCTCGGCATACCTGCTGGGCGCGCCCTGGGACATCGGACGGCCCCAACGGGCCTTCGTCCAGTTGTGGGAGGCCGGCGCGATTTCCGGCGAGGTGCTCGACGTGGGCTGCGGCTTCGCGGAGAACGCCCTCTTCCTGGCGGCCAAGGGCCTGCCGGTGTGCGGCGTGGACATGATGGAGCCGGCCATCCAGCGGGCACGCGAGACGGCCTCTCTGCGCGGGCTCGACGTGGACCTGCGCGTGGGCAACGCCCTGGAGCTGGCCACGCTGGGCCGGCGCTTCGACACCATCCTTGATTCGGCCCTGCTCCACGTCTTCGAGCCTGGAGACCGGCCCGCGTTCGCCGCCAGCCTCGCGAGCGTGCTCCGGCCCGGCGGACACTACCATGCGCTGTACTTCCGCGACGGGCCGCGCGCCGTTCCACCGGAGGCAGTGAGCGCGACCTTCGGGGAAGGCTGGCGCGTGAAGTCCATCCAGGAGGCGCACTACGAGCAGACCGACCCGGAGGGCGCACAGGCCTGGCTCGCCACCATCGAACGGCTGCCTCCTTCGTCATCGACGGAGGACTGACTCAGGCGCTGGAGCGACCACCGAGAAGCCAGCGAGGGCGCCTTCACTCCGCCAGCAGCTCGCGGAGCCGCGCTTCCAGGAAACGCCGCTCGGGCGCGGTGCGAACCCTTGCCAGTGCCCGCCGGTACGCACTCACGGCCTCGTCCTTGCGCCCCAGACGCCGGAGCAGGTCCGCGCGCGCGGCCGGCAGCAGGTGGTAGTCCGCCAGCCGTCCGGAGGCCTCCAGGTCATCCACCAGGGACAATCCGTGCTCGGGGCCGCGGGCCATCGCCACGGCGGCGGCATGGTTGAGCGCCACCACGGGCCCCGGCGTCAACACCACCAGCCGCGCATACAGCGCGGCAATCTGCGCCCAGTCGGTGTCCTCGGCGCGCGGAGCCTGGGCATGCAGCGCCGCGATGGCCGCCTGCACCGTGTACGGCCCCCGAGCGCCCATGGCGAGCGCGGCCTCCAGCTCCGCCAGTCCTTCGTCCCGCTGCGCGCCATCCCAGAGCGAGCGGTCCTGCCGGTCCAGCAGCACCAGCCCGCCATCCGCCGCCACGCGTGCCCGGCGGCGGGAGTGGTGAAGCAGCATCAACGCCCGCAGGGACGCCACCTCCGCGTCGCCAGGGAGCAGCGAGCGCGCCAGCCGGGCCAGGCGCAGGGCCTCTTCGCAAAGGTCCACTCGCAGCAACGCCGGCCCGTCCGTGGCCGCGTAGCCCTCCGAGAAGACGAGGTAGAGCGTGTGCAGCACGCCCTCGGTGCGCTCCGCCAGTACCTCGGGCTCCGGGATGACGTAGGGAATGCGCGCGGTGCGTATCTTCCGCTGCGCGCGCACCAGCCGCTGGGCCAGCGTGGCGGGTGACACGAGGAAGGCGCGGGCGATCTCCTCCGTCGTCAACCCACACAGGCAACGAAGCGCGAGCGCCACCTGGGCCTCGGGAGACAAGGCGGGGTGACAGCAGGTGAAGAGAAGGCGCAGCGAGTCGTCCGGGAACGTCTGCCATTCGGCGTCGTCCACGGATGGCGCCACCGCCTCCAACGCGCCCACGCGCGCCTCCAGGCGAGCGGACCGCCGCATGCGGTCCACCGCCTTGTTGCGCGCGACGCGCATCAGCCAACCGGCCGGCTCGCGCGGCACACCCTCGCGCGGCCACTGCTTCAAGGCAGCGGCGAAGGCTTCCTGCACCACCTCCTCCGCCGCGCCGAAGTCGCTGTCCAGCACGCGGATGAGCGTGGCCACGATGCGCCCGTAATCCTCACGGTGCGCCCGCTCGAGAATGGAGGGGATGTCCATCATGCCGCGCGGGCCCCGGCGTCAGTCCTGGGGCAGGGTGAATTCCCGCACCGGCCGCACCTCGATGGAGCCGCTGCGCGCGCTGGGAATGCGAGACGCGATGCCAATCGCCTCGTCGAGGTCCCTGGCCTCCACGAGAAAGAAGCCGCCCAGTTGCTCCCGCGTCTCCGCGAATGGGCCGTCGGTCGTCAGTCGCTTGCCGTCGCGGATGCGCACCGTGGTGGCCGCCGCCGTGGGCTCCAGCTCCTCGCCCGAGATGAAGTGCCCGCTCTGCCGGATGGCCTGCTCGAAGGTGCCGTACTCCCCCATCACGCGCTGGACGTCCGCCTCCGACAGCGTCTCGGCGGCCTTCTCGTTCTCGTAGATCATCAGCAGGTACTTCATGGGTCCGTGCCTCACGGGTGAGCGGGAGAAGAGCCTCCCTGCTTCCGTGGTCGAACGAAACCTCCGTGAATCGACCGCCTTTTCACGGGGGATTTCTTTTCGATGACCCGCCCCCGGTGCCCGCCGTCGATGCGGACCGATTCACCCCTGAGTCAGAGCAGACTCTCACTTCCAGTGAGACTCAAGCCCCGGTTCAGAATTCGCGTAGACCTGTGTGTCCGTTTTCCCGGTGCCGGGGTCTTCTTCTCGCTTTTTGTTTCAATTCCGAGAATCCGCTCCGAGGGTCCACCATGGCTAAGTTTCGCTCCATTGCGCTTCTGGCAGGTATCTCCGTCCTTGGCTCCGCGTGCGGCGCCCCTGAGTCCGAGACGCAGGATACGCAGCAGGTCTCGTTCGAGGAGTTCCGCGCCGGCGCGTATCAGGAGCCCGAGTCCGGTGGTTTCGTCGTCGACGGTGACATCTTCCTGCCGACGGAGTCGGAGCTGCGCGAGTTCTACGAGCAGTCCGTTGGCGGCATTGGAACGCAGCAGGGCGCGCTGGCCGTGTATTACAGCGGTGGACGCGACATCAAGTGGAGCGCCAGCCAGGCCCTCAACCTCACGTACTGCGTGAGCACCAAGTTCGGCGGCAACTACACGCGCGTGGTCAACGCGATGAAGAGCGCCGCGGCGGAGTGGGAGGCGGCCGCCAACGTCAAGTTCGTCCACGTCAGCGCTGAAGACTCGAAGTGCACGAACCGCAACAACAACGTCGTGTTCGACGTGAACCAGACGAACACGTCCCAGTACCTGGCGCGCGCCTTCTTCCCCAACAGCGCCCGCCGCAGCGCCAACGTCCTCATCTCGACCACGTCCTTCCAGAACATCGCGCCCTGGACGCTGGAGGGCGTGCTTCGCCACGAGCTGGGCCACGTGCTGGGCTTCCGCCACGAGCACACCCGCCTCACCAGCACCGGCTGCTACGAGGACAACGCCTGGCGCGCGCTGACGCCGTATGACTCCAGCTCCGTCATGCACTACCCGCAGTGCAGCGGCACCCAGACGGGTGACCTGGTGCTGACCAGCGACGACCGCAGCGGCGCCCGCGCGCTGTACCCGTAAGCCCCACGGTCTTCCGTCGGCCCCAAGGGCCACTGCCTTCATGGCGGTGGCCCTTTTTCGTTTCACCAACGCCGCCTCGACACTCGCCCGGGTTGGCTGTCCGACACCTGGCGTGGGCGTCACCGCAAACCCCTGGCCCCCATGCGCCGCGGATGCCCTGAATGCTCGGCACCCGCGGGGCGGTGAACGGCCGGGCCGTCCTCGGTGGAGGGAGCCTGCCTCCGGCCATCGAGGAGTCGCCATGAAGTACACGCAATTGGGCCGCTCGGGGCTCTCCGTCAGCCGGCTGTGCCTGGGCACCATGAACTTCGGTTGGACGGCCGAGGAGCCGGAGTCCCACGCCATCATGGATTCCGCGCTCGGCCACGGCATCAACTTCTTCGACACCGCCAACGTCTACGGCTTCGGGGAGAACAAGGGCCGCACCGAGGAGGTCATCGGCAACTGGTTCGCCAAGGGCGACCGGCGGCGCGAGCGCACCGTGCTCGCGACCAAGCTCTACGCGCCCATGGGTGACTGGCCCAACGAGGGCAAGCTGTCCGCGCTCAACATCCGCCGCGCGCTGGATGCCAGCTTGAAGCGGCTGCGCACGGACTACGTCGACCTCTATCAGTTCCACCACATCGACCGCGCCACGCCCTGGGAGGAGATCTGGCAGGCCATGGAGGTGGCCGTGGCGCAGGGCAAGGTGCTCTACGTCGGCAGCAGCAACTTCGCGGGCTGGCACATCGCCCAGGCCCAGGCCGTGGCGGCACGGCGCAACTTCACCGGACTGGTCAGCGAGCAGTCGCTCTACAACCTGATGGCCCGCACCGTGGAGCTGGAGGTGATTCCGTCCGCGCAGTTCCACGGCGTGGGCATCCTCCCCTGGTCCCCCCTCCAGGGCGGACTGCTGGGCGGCGTGCTCCGCAAGGAGCGCGAGGGCAAACGCCGTCTGGAAGGACGCGCCAAGGAAGCCCTCCAGAAGCACCGCGACCGCATCGAGCGCTACGAGGCGCTCGCCGACGAGCTCGGGCATGAGCCTGGAGACGTCGCGTTGGCGTGGCTGCTACATCAGCCCGCCGTCACCGCGCCCATCATCGGACCGCGAACGTCCGCCCAGCTCGAGGCCGCCGTCCGCGCGGCCAGTGTCACACTCGATGCGAAAACACTGTCACGCTTGGATGACATCTTCCCGGGCCACAAGCCCGCACCAGAGGACTACGCCTGGTGACGCACCGGGCGAGACATAAAAGGCTACAAACCCTTCTCAAACGGTCGGAAAAGACACCCATCCATCACAAAGCGAGACCATTGACGACAGGGAATTCCTCTCATATTTCCTGCCGCGGTATCTCCCCACAAAAGAGAGGTTCTCATGAAGTCGATGGCTGGAATCTTCGTCATGGCGCTGGTGATGCTGACCTCTTGCGGGCCTGTGCCCACCGAGGAGCAGCCCCAGGGAGGTAACGACGTCACCGCCGAGGACCACTTCCGCACGCAGGAGGCCGCGCTGACCGGTGACTGTTTCGTGCAGATCGAGTGCGAGGGTGGGAATATCAAGTCGTGCTCCGGCACGGGCTTCGCCTGTTCGGCCAACAGCGCCAACGGCGGCACCGTGACTTGCAACGGCAACGCCCAGACCTGCAGGCCCATCATCCTGGAGCCCACCTGCAGCTGCCGGGCGGATGGCTGCTGCAATCAGCTCTGCGCCCTCACCGACCCGGATTGCCGCTTCGTCCCCGAAGAGCCGAAGTAGACATGGACCTCCGGGTGCGGTCCTCCAAGGGCCGTACCCGGATGCACCGCGGGAGCGCCAGCAACCGCGTTACTCAAAGCCCGGGCGCGTGACGTACTCGGCGTGGACGCGCTCGTAGGCTTCCCAGAAGTCAGGCGAGCGCTGTCCATTCAGCCGGTCGACCAGGAGGTCGAGGTGCGTATGCCAGCCGCCCGCCACGCTGCGCAGGGCATCCCGGCCATCGAGTCGCACGTGGGTGACGGTCAGCAGAACGCCGTCCTCGCGCTCGGTCAGCTCGAAGCGGACCTCTGACGGGTCCCCGTGGTTCTCCGCCCACGTATAGGCAAACAGGCGCGGCGGCTCACACGCCGTCACGCACCCCGCGTTGACGTGGCCCTGTGCCATGTCCTCGTGGCGCGGCGGTGGGGCGCCGCCTTCCTCTGACAGTTCGGCGTGGCGGAACAACAGCTCCACCTTGCCACCGACCTTCGTCTCCGTGGGGCCACCCGCGAGCCACAGCCGGCGCTTCTCCGGCTCGGTGAGATAGGCCCACACGCGCTCGATGGGGCCGGGCAGCAGGCGTTCGATTCGGACGGTGTCGGAGGACAACAGGCGGGCGTGCGAGTCTCGTTTCATGGCGCCTTCGGTCATGCGTGGAGGTGGGGGGAACCGCGGCGTCAGATGAGGTGCCGCGCGTCCTCGGGGACATGGTCCGGGACGAGCGCGAGCGCGATGCCGTGCTCCAGCCAGGCCTTGGCCCCGGCGAGGAGCAGGTTGAAGCCCCCGGTGCTGTCCAGCGCTCGCGCCACGACGGCCTTGTCGTCCCCCCGGAAGCCGGACTCGACGACGCGGACATACGTGCGGTCCGGCGACAGCGCCGTGAAGGTCCACTCCACGAAGGTCATCGCCCCCGGGTCGCCCCACTCGATGCGCAGGCGGGCACCGGGCTCGAAGTCCAACACGTTCACGGTGGCCGACACGCCGTAGGTGTCCCAGAACCACTGCGCCGTGCCGCCGGGCTGGAGCCGCGCGCTGCCCCGGCTGAACCAGAACTTCGTGGTGATTGCGGGGTCCACGAAGGCCGCGAAGACGTCCGCCACGGGACGGCGAATCATCATCATCGCCGTGGCAACCGGCGCACCCTTGTCACTCCCTGTCGACGCCATGACGCTCTCCCAATATTCATCCAGTTGGTTGAGTATTCCTGCAATCACCGCTCGATTGTCAACCGAATGGTGAAATCTCCACCGCGCCCGGGACGGCGCCCCCAGGCGCCTTCAACCGATGACGCGGAAGGCCGGAGGATCAATGCGCGTGGCGCGGCACTGGGGGCAGGCACCGGGCCGCGTGAAGCGCCTGCGGTCCTTGAAGGTGAAGCCACACGCCAGGCATGAGGCGGGCAGCACCTCCAGGCGGGCGCCCTGGACCTTGAGGGATTTCTCCAGGTGCTCCAGGTGTCCGGCCACGTCCTTCTCGGAGATGCCCACCAGGGCGGAGAGGTCCTTCGCGGTGAGGCCGCTCTCCGGGGCGGACGTCAGCGCCGCCTCCAGCGCGCCGCGCACGGTGCTGGCGCGCGCTGGAGGAACAGGGGCACTCACGCGCCAATCGCCCCCGGGTCCGTCGCCAGCTCGCCGCCCAGGTGCATGCCCGTCTGGCACCGGTAGTCCGTCACCAGCGACGCGAGCACGGTCGTCACGCCCACCGCCACATGGATGGCCGCGGCCAGCGGGCTGCGCTTCGCATAGCCCAGCACGAAGGGCGAAAGGATGGACGCGGCGCCAAAGGCATAGTCGGCGATTTCATGCGCTTCGATGGGGATGAGCTTGGTCAAGCTGATGCGGTAGTCCGTCAACAATGACACACCGAGGATGGTGGACCCCAGGGCGATGCCCGCGGACTTCGCCACCGCATCTCCGGACAACACCCCCGCCACCACCGAGGCCGTCCCGCCCTTGTAGTCCATGAGCGAGTGCAGGTCCTGGGGCACCCACCGGCGCAACGGCAGCCGTCCCAGGAGCGGACGGGAGATGATGCCAGCGGCGGCGCTCCGGTCCATGGCGCGGCGCACGCCCCGCCGGAAGCGCCCTTCCGGAGGCACCGGGGGCGGGACGAGTCTGGGGGTAGACGGGCTCAGGGTCTGCGGTTCAGCCATGTGGCGCTCCTTCCAGTCTTGCCGTCGTGAAGTCGCCACTACGGTAGGCACGCGGCCCGTGACGCACGGCGATGCGCGCCTCGCCTGCCCGGGCACCGAGGGTAGGAAGCCTGTCCACCCGCGAATTCCTGGCTGCTAGGGGACCAGGGGGGCTTCCACTCGGTGGCCCGCCCCGGGCAGACTATGGCTCGCAGCACGGCCCTTCAGTTTCTGAGAGGGCGATATCCGCGGCCACCCCAGCCGCTTTGGAACGAAAGAACGCGATTCATGGCAACCGGTACCGTCAAGTGGTTCAACGATGCGAAGGGTTTTGGGTTCATCGTGCAGGACGGCGGCGGTGAGGACGTGTTCGTCCATCACAGCGCCATCAACATGGATGGCTTCCGCACCCTGCAGGAAGGCCAGAAGGTGGAGTTCGAAGTAGGCCGGGGCCCCAAGGGTCTGCAGGCGCAGAACGTTCGCGCGGCCTGAACGGCGGTCCGGCGAAGCCATGGAAGCCCGGTCTCGCGGATGGCGAGTCCGGGCTTTCTCTTTGCGGGCGCCCCCTGAGAGGCTGCGTGGTCCATGCGCCTGCCCCGCTTCCCGCGTGTCATCGGCTTCGACGGCGGCCCCTTCGCGCGCCGCCCCGGCGCCGCCGTGCCCCTGGCGGGCGTGGTGTGCGGAGGCACTCGCTTGGAAGGGCTCGTCTGGGGACGGGTGCGCCGCGACGGCTGGAACGCCACGCGGGAGGTGTGCCGGCTGCTGGAAGGCGGGAAGTTCCTCCCGCAGCTCCACCTGGTGCTGCTGGATGGCATTGCGTTCGGCGGCTTCAACGTCGTGGACCTGCCCCTGCTGGCCAGCCGGCTGAAGCGGCCGTGCGTGGCGGTGATGCGGCGGCCACCGGACATGGGCGCGGTGGAGCGCGCGCTGCGGCGTCTGCCTCGCGCGGACGCGCGCTGGGCGAAGCTGAAGCGCGCGGGCCCCATCCACCAACTGGGAGGCTTCACCTTCCAGGTGCAGGGCGCGGAGCCCGCCTGGGTGGCCGAGGCGCTGGCGCGCGTGACGGACCGCGGCCTCGTCCCGGAGGCCCTGCGGCTGGCGCACCTCATTGGCTCCGCCGTCGTCACCGGCCAGAGCAGCCAGCGCGCCTGAGCCTTTCCCAGACGGGCGTCACCTCCTGGCGGAGGATTGCGCCGTCACCACATGCGGTTGCCAGCACACGGAAACTTCCACCGGCGCCAGACAACCCAGACACGCTTGCACACCCTTCCAGCCATGAACCTGCCCTGGAGGGCCGCATGGAACCCCGTTTGTCTTCATGTTAATCTTTGCCTCGCGAGGAGGGCGCACGCATGTTCGAAGTCATCAATGACAAGAATCGCCGTACCGTCACCGTGCGGTTGAGTGGGTTCGTCAGGCCGAACGAGATGCGGGACTTCGCGAGCCGGTATCGTCACGAAACAGACTCCTACGGAGGAGGACGACACCTGGTGCTCGCGGACATGCGTGGGCTCAGGACCCTGGAGCCGGAGTCCGCCAGCCTCTTCGGAGAGGTGGTGGCCTACGGCCGGCAGATGGGCTGCGTCATGTGCGCGCACGTCTCGGATTCCACCATCGCCCGGCTGCAGACGGCGCGGGTGGCCTCGGCGGCGGCGGCGGACAACGACATCACGGTGGACTGCGTGTCGCTGGAGGAAGCGCACTCGCAGCTCGCCAAGGCGCGCTCGCGCTACTTCCTGGGCGCGGCTCCGGAAGACGCGGTGGAGCACGCCGCGCGTTGAGACACACCTCCAGGCGGGAGCAGGACGGCTCCTGCCCATGGAATCCCAGCAGGCTCAGGCCTCGTGGCCGTTGCGCCACGTGAGCCGGTAGGTGACGCCTTCGTCGGTGAAGGCGCGCACCTGCACCTCGGCATGCGGCGCTCCCACGGCGCGCAGGCCCGCGCGTAGCGCGCCTTGCGTGAAGTAGCGGATGACCCCGGCCTCGTTCATCCACAGGTCCACTTCGGTGGGGGACACGTCGTCCAGGCGTGTCTCCGTGTAGTTGTTCCCGGAGCGGAACATCTGCCGGGCCCGGCTCACGCACCGGCGGGGGCCCAGGAGCTGAATCACACCGAAGGCCGCGCGCCCCAGCACCGTCTCCCGGTAGCCGTCCACCATGCGCTCACCCAGCAGCGCGTAGCCCACGTCGTCGGGCACGTCCGGGTGCAGCTCGCGCGCGGCCACGCGCACGGCGAAGCACCATGTGTCAAAGGCGTAGGCGGGCTGCAGCTTGCGCTCCAGGTCCACCCCCACCTCCCGCAGCCGCTCGCGGAGCACGGGGGTGACGCGGGCCCCCAGTCCTCGCACGAAGAGACCCTCCAAGGTGTGCTCGAAGACGAGCTTCTCCGGCATGTTCAGCAGTGTACCCTTCCTCCGCTAGGATGTGCGGCGAGGGGGTAGGAATTCCATGGGTCTGCAACGAGAGCTCGCCATCCTGGCCATGAAGGCCACGCCGCTGCCGGGGAAGAAGAACTTCCTGGCGGAGGCCGGTATCGCCACACCGGTGCCCGCCATCCGCGGGTCGATTGGCGCGGTGGCGCATGAACCCTTCATGGCCTTCGACACCAAGCGGCTGATGGACCTGCTGGTGGCCTTCACCATCGGAGACTTCCCGGAGCGGGCCGGTTGCTCCAACTACTTCAACCCGCACAGCCCCTGGTACAACGTCTTCTACGGCGCCTACGGCATCCGCTCGTACAAGCGGGACGGCAGCCCGTGGGGATTCACCCGCGACGGCCGCCCGGACCTGGACGAGATGCTGGAGATTCCGCGGCTCGACTACAACTTCCTCACGGCCGGGGAGCTGGGCTGCCCCGCGTCGAAGATGTGCTTCGAGGTGCTGGACGTGCGCCAGGGCCGTGAAGGCCCGTGGCACATGGCGGAGGTGGGCTGCATCATCCCCAGCGGACTGCACCGGGTGCAGGACGCGCAGGCGCCGGACCTCACCTACTACGCCGTGTTCGGCGTGCCAGAGGAGGACTACCTCGTGGGCGGCCGGGAGAGCTACGAGCCGGTCCGCATGCGCGGGCGCATGTACTTCCGCCCGGTGGCCGAACGCCTCACGCTCGTCTGGGGCGGACTCTGCCCGGACACGCCCGACGGCCAGCGGCTGATGGGCGCCATCGTGGATGCGATGGCGCCGCTGTACGCGGGGGGATGAACGCCCCCCGCGCCTGTGGACCTCAGGCCGCCTGACCGGGCTTGGGCTCCACCGGGTGCGGCTGCGGGGCGGCGGCATCGTCGCGCGGACGGCGGCGCTTGAAGCCCAGGCGCTCCATGCCGGCGAACACCACTGGCACCACCAGCAGCGTGAGGAAGGTGGAGGTGATGACGCCACCAATCACGGAGATGGCCATGGGGGCGCGGAACTCCGAGCCCGTGCCCGTGCCCACCGCCGTGGGCACCATGGCGATGGCCATGGCCGCGCTCGTCATCAGGATGGGCCGCAGCCGGCGCGGGCCCGCCTTGAGCAGCGCTTCGTCCACCGTGTCGCCTTCCCGCAGGTTCTGAAGCGCGCCGTCGATGAGCAGAATCGCGTTCTTCGTCACCAGGCCCATCAGCAGGATGATGCCAATCATGGCGCCCATGGACAGGTGGAAGCCCGTCACCACCAATCCCAGCAGCGCGCCCACCAGGGCCAGTGGCAGCGACACCATGATGGTGAGCGGGTGCTTGTAGGACTCGAACTGGCTGGCGAGCACCATGTAGATGAAGACGAAGGCCAGACCGAACGCCGCGCCGAAGGCGTCGTTCTGCTCGTCCAGGTTCTTCATCTGCCCGTCGTAGATGAGCGCGTAGCCCGGCGGCAGCGGCTGGGCCGCCACGCGCGCCTTCAGCTCCCGGGCGATGTCGCCCAGCGCCGCGCCCGGGCCCAGCTGCGAGTACACGGCGATTTGCCGCTCGCGGTTCTCGTGCTCGATGAGGCTGGGGCCGTTCTTCATCTCCACCCGGGCCACGTCCGTCAGCGGGCGCAGGCCGCTGGGCGTGTACACCTCCAGCTGGCGCACGCGCTCCGGCGTGGCGCGGTCCTTCTCCGACAGGCGCACGCGGATGTCCGTCTCGGTGATGCCCTCGCGGAGCTTCGCCACCACGTCACCGCCAATGGCCAGCCGCAGCTGCGTGGCCAGCGCGCCCGCGTGCAGGTCCACGTCGCTGGCGCGCGCCCGGTCGATGAGCACCTGCATCTCCGGCTTGGGCGGGTTGGACTCCACGCGCACGTCCGCGGTGCCCGGCAGCTCGCGGAGGATGCCCGCGACGCGCTCGGCCTCCTCGTTGACGCGGTCCAGGTCCGGCCCGGTGATGCGCACCATGATGGGGTAGTAGTCGCCCATGCCCTCCAGGATGGGCGGGTCGCTCAGGTTCACCCGCGTGCCCACCAGCCCCGGCTCCAGCAGCGCGCGTGCGTCCTCCTTCAGCACCTGGATGCCCTTGGTGCGCGCGTCCTTGCCCACCGTCAGCACGCGCATGCGGGACTTGTTCACATCGCCGTCCTTGCCGACGATGGAGTAGACGTCCGTCACCTCCGGGAGCTGGCGCAGCAGCGCCTCCGCGTCGGCGGTGCGGGCCTCCGTCTCCCGGATGCTGGCCGAGTCCGGCAGCGTCAGGTCCACGAAGAACTGCGAGCGGTCCTCCGCGGGCATGAACTCCATGCCCAGACGGCTGGCGCCTCCGAAGGACACCACCAGCAGCACCAACGTGAGGCCCATCGTCGTCCACTTGTGCCCCAGCACCCAGCGGAGGATGGACTCGTAGACGCGCTCGGTGCCGTCCAGGAAGCGGCGCAGCGCCGCGGCCACCGCGTTCTCCTGGCGGACCTCCCCCGGCACGCGCCGCTTCGCCAGCCGCGCCGACATCATCGGGTCCAGCGTGAAGGAGATGAACAGCGAAATCAGCACCGCCACGGAGATGGTGATGCCGAACTGCCGGAAGAACTGGCCGACGATGCCGGGCATGAAGGCCACCGGCACGAACACCGCCACCAGCGACAGCGTGGTGGCGAGCACCGCCAGGCCCACGTCCTGGGTGCCGTTGGACGCGGCGCTCACCGGGTCTTCACCCTTCTCCAGCCGGTGGGTAATCGCCTCGCGCACCACCACCGCGTCGTCGATGAGCAGACCGATGGCCAGGGACAGGCCCAGCAGCGTCATCTGGTTGAGCGTGTAGTCCAGCACGTACATCACGAAGAAGGTGCCCAGCACGGAGGTGGGCAGCGCCAGCGCCGAGATGAAGGTGCCGCGCACGTCCAGCAGGAAGATGAGGATGATGAGCACCGCCATCGCGCCACCGAAGATGAGCGCCACCCAGACCTCGTGCGCGTTCTCCTGGATGATGTCCGACTGGTTGATGAGCAGCGTGGCCTGGAAGCCATGCCCCACCACCGCGCCCATCTGCGCCATCACCTGCCGCACCGCCTCGCTCACCGCGACGGTGTTGGAGCCCGGCTGCTTGACGATTTCCAGGATGACGGCGTCCTGCCCGTTGAGGCGCGCCAGGGTGCGCCGCTCCGCCACGCCGTCCGTCACGCTGGCGATTTCGCCCAGCCGCACCTGCGCGCCCGTCGCGCTGCGCGCCACCGGCAGGTCGCGGATTTCATCCACGTTCTGGAACTGCCCGAGCGAGCGCACCGTCATCTCGGAGGCGCCCAGCTGGAGCCGGCCCGCGGGCAGGTCCAGGTTCTCCGACGCCACGCGCTGGGCGATGCCCAGCGGGGACACACCCGCCGCGCGCGCCTTGTCCAAATCGATGTCGATTTGCACCTCGCGCGTGTCTCCCCCCGTGACGCGCACCTCGGCGGCGCCTTCCAATTGCGCAAGCGCGGGCTTCACGCGGTCGTCGATGAGCCGGCGCAGCTCCTGCGAGGGCAGCTCCGCCGAGACGGCGTAGGTGAGGATGGGCGTGGCTCCCAGGTCCACGCGGCCGATGACAGGCGCGTCCGCGTCCTGGGGCAGGCGGCTGACGATGCCGGCGACCTTGTCGCGCACGTCCTGCACCGCGCGGTCCAGCGGGGCGGTCATCTTGAACTGCACCACCACGATGCCCACGTTCTCCCGGCTGTAGGAGTGAATCTTGTCCACGCCGCTGATGCCAGCGACGGCGTCTTCGATGGGCTTGACGACCTGCGTTTCGATTTCGCCCGGACCCGCGCCTTTGTAGACGGTGTTGATGACCACCACCGGGAAGGACACGTCCGGATAGAGGTCGGTGCCCAGGCGGCCCAGGCCCATGAGGCCGAGCACGACGAGGCACAGCGACAACATCGCGGTGAAGACGGGCCTGCGGATGGAGACGTCGCTGAGCAGCATGGGGAGGGCTCCCTACTTCACGGAGACGCGGGCGCCCTGCGACAGGCCCGGAGTGGGGTGGTCAACGACGGCGTCGAGCGGCGAGGACGCCAGCACCACCACCTCGCCCTGCTCGCGCCGCTCCAACACCCGCACGTCCACGCGGCGCACCTGACCGGACGCCACCACCCAGACATGGTCCCCGTTGAGGGCCGACAACGCGGTGCCCGGCAGCACCTGGGCGTCCTGCGCCTGCCCCAGTGAGAGGACCGCCCGCGCCAGCGTGTGCGCCACGAAGCGGCCATCCGCGTTGGGGACGGCCAGCTCCACCGGAATGCGGCGCGTGGCGGGGTCCGCGGACGGGAGGATGGTGCGCACCACCGCCTCGTCCGAGGACACGCGCGCGCCCACCGACTCCACGCGCACCTTGGCGCCGGGCTCCAGCTGCGAGCGCAGGGCCTCCGACACCGTCGTCTTCAAGAGCAGCGTGTCCAGGCGCTCCAGGTTGAACAGCGGCGTGCCCGGCGCCACCGTCGCGCCCGTCTGCTCCGGTGCGTCGATGATGGTGCCGTCGAAGGGCGCCCGCAGCTCGTGCCGGCGGCGGGACGCGCGCGCCTGGGCCAGCTGCGCCTTGGCGGCCATCCACTGCGCCTGTGCCTGCGCCGCATTGGCGCTGGCGGTGCGGTGAGCCACCTCGCTCACCCCGCCCTGCTGCTGGAGCTTCTCGTTGCGGGCGGCCACGTCGGCGGCCATGGTGGAGGCTGCCTCCGCGGCGGCCACCGCGGCCTCGGCCTGGGCCACCTGCGCGTCGGCAATCTCCGGGTCCAGCTGCGCCAGCACATCGCCCTTCTTCACCCCCTGCCCCTTCTTCACCCGGACGACCGACAGGCGGCCTCCCACCTCGAAGCCCACCATCAATCCCTGCGCGGGAAACAGCGTCCCCGTCACCGACTCGCTCGGCGCGGCCCGCACCGTCCGCGCGGAGACGACCTTCACCGTGGGCACCACCTCCTGCGCCAGACCCTTGGCGGGCGGCGCCGACGAGGCATCCGCCTTCTGGCATGCGGTCAGCGACAGCACGGCGGTGGCCATGCCCGCCGCGGCGAACACGCGGACAGCGGACGGCTTCAGGTTGGGTTTCACGAGCGTTTCCTCGGGGTCTTTCGGGGTTTCTCGGCGGCGGCCCGGGGCCGGCGCGCAACACGCTTGGACGGAGCGGGCGACGCCGGACGGGTGCCTTCCTGGCACAGCCGCTGGAGCGTGTTCGCCCACGCGTTCAGGTCCGGCTTCTCATCCAGCCGCGCCATCTGCGTGGAGAGCAGCAGGAAGGACCCGACGATGATGGAGGCGAAGATTCGCGCGTCCAACTCCGGGTCCATGGCGCCAGCCTCCTGCAGCCGCCGGAAGTCGTGGGAGATGCGCTCCACCTGGGCATCCGTCACGCGCCACAGCAGGGATTCGAACTCCGTGCCCTGGCTGCCGCTGGTGAGGACCAGGGACACGTCCCGGAACTCCCACACCCAATCCAGGGCCTCCAGGTCGTGCTCTTTCTCCAGTTGGAGGAACCGCAGGTAGCGCTCGCTGCGCTCGATGCGGTCCTGCGCGCCCGGGATGCCGTGCGCCTGGAAGAAGCCCTCCATGCGCGCCATGCGACGCCCGTTCATCGCCATCAGCCCGGACTCGAACGCGCCCACCACCTCCCCGAACAGCGCCTCCTTGGACGGAAAGTGCAGGTAGAAGGCGCCCTTGGACAGCCCGCACGCGGCGGTGATGTCCTCGATGCGCGCCCCCTTCAGCCCCCGGCGAGCGAACTCCCGCCGGGCCGCGGACACCAGCGCACTGCGAGCGTGAGGGTCGGCGGGACGGGCCATGCTGGCCGGATTCCTAACCCGCGGGTCATTAACCACGCAAGGTTTCTGAACACCGGGTCAGTAACCCAAGAGCTGCGACTGTGGGTGCGTTCCGCCGCTCAGGTCCGCGTCAGCGCGGTGCACAGCGGGCACGCGGCGGGCCCGTGGGGGGTATCGCGGCGGTGCAGGTCCAGCACGGCGCGGGAGATGTCCGCCAGCTCCCGGCGCACCTCCCGCCGGGCGCCCTTCACCCGGGCGATGCGCATGTCGTCGTAGCGCGTGGTCTGATGTCGCATCCACGCGATGACGGCGGCCTCGGCGCGGCGCTCCAGGGGGATGCGCTCCGTGCGGGCCACGGTGCCGCTGCCCACGGGGGTGGCATGGGTGGCGACGAGCACCGCCATGCGCTTGGCGTGCGGCAGCCACGCCGGGGAGAAGGCGAGGAAGCGCAGCACGGCGTTGGCGAAGTCGACCTCGTAGGCCTCCTGCTCGCGGGCGCGGCGCTCGCGTCCGGCGGCCAGCTTCTTCTCGTAGGCGGGGGTGGCGCGCTCGGCCTCGAGGGCGGCGCGGGCGTGGAGGATGTGCGCTTCCGGCGCCCACACGCCCCGGGAGAACAGCTTGCGGCCCACCTTCTCCGCCACGGTCCAGGAGGGCCCCGCCGCCTTCACGCGGCGGGTGAGTCCGGCGTCACCGGGGGGAAGCAGGGCCCAGCCGTCCGGCACGGTGAGCACGCGGCCATCCGGCGCGCGCACGCGGCGAGGGTCCGAAGTCGGCGCGAAGGTCAGGGATTCAGGCATGGTGAAGTCCGAGGTCGGGGGCGGCCACATAGCATGGGTGCCTCCAACCCTGGTAAATGGCCCCCTCGCGTCGGCGGTTGCCTGGCGCGGGAGGTCCTCAACGCGTGGGAAGTGCCGGCATGTCCCTCCTCAGGCTCACGTTCCTCGGTACATCCGCCGCGCAGCCCACGCTGCACCGGAACCTGTCCGGACTCGCGGTGAAGGCGCACTCGGACCTGCTCCTCTTCGACTGTGGCGAGGGCAGCCAGCGGCAGATGGTGCGCTACGGCACCGGCTTCACCGTGGACGCGGTGTTCTTCACGCATTTCCACGCGGACCACTACCTGGGCATCATCGGCTTCCTGCGCACGCTGGGCATGACGGGGCGCTCCGAGCCCATCCACCTGTACGGCCCGCCCTCCGCGAAGCGCCTGCTCCACCAGGCCGTCCACCTGGGCGTGGAGTCCATGTCCTTCCCAGTGGAGATTCACGAACTGAAGGACGGTGACGTGGTGCCGCGCAAGGGCTACGCGGTCCACGCGGTGGGCGTGGACCACCGCATCAACGCCCTGGGCTACGCGCTGGTGGAGGACGACCGGCCCGGGCGCTTCAACCTGGACGTGGCGCGCTCACTGGGCGTGCCGGAGGGTCCCAGCTTCGGAAAGCTCCAGCGGGGCGAGCCGGTGACGCTGGAGGACGGGCGGACGGTGAAGCCGGAGGACGTGCTCGGCGCGCCACGCCCGGGGCGCCGGCTGGTCATCTCCGGGGACACGCGCCCGTGCCCGGCGCTGGTGAAGGCCGCGAAGGACGCGGACCTGCTGGTCCACGAGTCCACCTTCTCCGACGACGAACAGGAGCGGGCCGTGGAGACCCGGCACTCCACCGCGCGGGAAGCGGCGCGTGTGGCGCGAGAGGCGGGAGCACGGCGGCTGGTGCTCACCCACCTCTCCAGCCGGCACGACACCGACCCCTCGAAGCTGCTCACGCAGGCGCGTGAGGAGTACCAGGGGCCGGTGGAGGTGGCTTTCGACGGGTTCACCGTCGAATTGCCCCTCAGGGACTGAGGCTACTGAATCTTCTCGGACTCGGCGAGCAGGGCCGACGCGGACTCGGCGTCCACGCGCTGGACCAGCTCCCACTCCAGCGCCTCGTCCCGGGTGATGTTGCCGCCGTCGGCGCGTACGGCGGGCTCGGAGACGTCAGGCGCGCGGCCGGAGGTGTTGGCGGCGCCCGCGGACTGCGTGACGAGCTGCCGGGTGAACTCCACCGAGCACTGGCCCGGGCCCTTCTCGATGCCGCGCACCAGGTAGCGCACCTGGGTGGTGCCCAGCGACGACGGGGCGCCCTGCATCAACCACTCGGTGGTGGCCTCGAAGCCGCCCTGGCCCGTCTTGAAGGAGTAGCCCTTCTCCTTCAGCAGGGCGAGCGCCTGCGGATACACCTCCGCCACGGGCTTGCGGTAGACGTGGTTGCGCGCCTTCTCCAACAGGAAGGCTTCGCGGCGGCGGCCGGCGCAACCAGTGGTGGTGAGGGACAGCGCGGCGACCACGAGGAGCGCGGCGGCGCCGCGCGACAGCATCGACAGGTTCATTTCTCAGGACTCCACGGGAGTGTGAGGCGGCTCAACATCCCTCAACCTTCTTCCCGCCGCCAAGTCTCCCCGGGGATGGTTTCCCTGGGCAAGCATCCCACCCGCTCCGTCCGTATGGGTGTCCATGCGTCCAGCGCCGCACATCCAGGCCCCCTCCGCCGCCGCGCCCGGCCAGGGGAACGCGCATGATGGGGCCCCCACATGATTCCCATCAGCGACGACAACCCCACCCTCCGCACTCCCGTCGTGACGTACCTGCTGCTCGGCACCATCGGCTTCGTCTGGGTCTTCATCCAGGGCGCGGGCCTGGACGCCTACCGGCTGGCCGCCAGCGTCTGCAACCTGGGCATGGTGCCGGGCGAGCTGACGGGCAAGGCGGCGCTGGGCCTCCCCGTTCCCCTGGGAGATGGGCTGGCGTGCGTGGTGGACAACGAGCCCATCAACCTCCTCACCCCCATCACCTCCATGTTCCTGCACGGCGGCTGGGGACACCTGCTGGGCAACTGCCTCTTCTTCTGGGTCTTCGGCAACAACGTCGAGGACAGCATGGGCCGCCTGCGCTTCGTGGTGTTCTACCTGCTGTGCGGACTGGCCGCGGCGGCGGCGCACCTGCTGGTGGACCCGGGCTCGCCGGTGCCCACGGTGGGCGCGTCCGGCGCCATCTCCGGCGTCATGGGCGCGTACCTGCTGCTCTATCCGCGGGTACGGGTGAACATGCTGTTCATCATCGTCATCTTCATCCGCGTGTTCCCCGTGCCCGCGTGGGCGGTGCTGCTGTGGTGGTTCGGCGTGCAGCTCTTCAGCGGCCTGCCCCAGCTCAACACGGTCAGCGCGGAGGCGTCCGGCGGCGTCGCCTTCTGGGCGCACATCGGCGGCTTCGTGGCGGGCATGGCGCTCATCAAGCTGTTCCAGAACACGCGCTACACGAACCAGCGCACGTCGATGCGCCACCGGCTCCATCCCAACCATCCGTGACGAGGGCCTGACTTTTCCGCATCCGTGAATTGCCAGCCTTCGTGAACCACTGCGTATCCAGGCTGCTGGGGCCAGACACCTGAAGGAAGCGCAGATGCGGATGAGCAAGACGAAGCGACAGACGCTGGGGTTGACGATGGGCGCGGTGCTCGCGCTCACGGCCTGCGGTACGGAGCCCCTGGAGCCATCGCAGACGCCCGTGGAGACGGACGCGGTGGAGCGCGTGGACGCGCAGGCGGCGGACGCGAAGCCGGTGGACATCATCGCGCTGGAGAAGCAGCTGCAGGAGACCGGCCTGGCGCCGCCGGCGCAGTGCAATGACCCCTCCTGTGAAGGCGGCGGTGGCGGTGAGCCCGACCCCGACTGGCCCTACTACACGCTGTTCTGGCGGGCGAACCTGCTGTCCCTGAAGTGCATCACCACGTCGGACATCGACGGCAACGACGAGGCCTGGCTGGAGGCAGAGGTCACCGGCGACCATCAGTCCGATGTCATCTGGAACGACGATTACATGACGCCGAACAAGCGGGTGGAGTGGAGCCCCCTGAATTCCTATCCGCCGCCGCTGCAGTTCACGACGCAAACGGTGGGCGCGGGCGGCAAGCTGGTGGCGCTCTGGGACAAGAGCATGCACATCTTCGATGTGCAGGAGCAGATTGGCTGGACCACGCTGCGTGGCCAGACGGGCACCTTCACCGCGATTCTCGAAGGCCACGGTGGCAAGTACGAGCTGACCTACCAGGTGGAGTCCACGGGCTGCTCGCCGCGCTCGCAGCCCTGCCCCACCAACCTGTAACCGCGCAGTGACGTCAACGCGCCTGGAGGGGGACGCCCATGCTTGGCCTCCCCGTCCAGGTGCGCCAGAGTGTCGCGCCGGACGCGCCAGGAATTGGCGCGGGCTTCCAGACAGGTGCCAGACATGACGCTACGACGACTCGGTGGTGGACTCCTCGGGGCGGTACTCCTTCTGACAAGCCTTTCGGGCTGCACCCGGCGCGTGCCGCCCGTGGATGACAACCCGGCCCCCGCGCCGGAGCCCACCGCCACCACGACGGTGTACGTGGCCCAGCGCATCCGGACGCTGGACCCGGCGAAGCCCCAGGTGGAGGCGCTCGCGGTGAAGGACGGCAAGGTGCTGGCCACCGGCACCAAAGACGAGGTGCTCGCGGCCGCCGGCAAGGACGCGCGCGTGGTGGACCTGGGCGGCGCCACGGTGGTGCCGGGCCTCACCGACGCGCACGGGCACCTGGCGGGCCTGGGCCGCGGCCTGGTGACAGTGGACCTGCAGGGCGTGGACACCAAGGAGGAGGCCCTGGAGCGGCTCGCCTCGGCGCCCTCCTCCGCGTTCCAAGGTGAGTGGCTGCTGGGCCGCGGCTGGGACCAGAACGACTGGCCGGAGAAGACCTTCCCGTCGCGCGCCGACCTGGACAAGCGCTTTCCCTTGCGGCCGGTGGCGCTGAGCCGCGTGGACGGACACGCGCTGTGGGTCAACGGCGAGGCGCTCCGCCGCGCGGGCATCACCCGTGACACGAAGGACCCGGCGGGCGGGCGCATCCTCCGAGGTGAGGGCGGAGAGCCCACCGGCATCCTGGTGGACAACGCCATGGAGCTGGTGGAGTCCGTGCTGCCGCCCGCCACGGACGCGCAGCACGCGGCGCAGTTGACCGCGGCGCTCCAGCGCGGCGCGCAAGTGGGCCTCACCGGTGTCCACGACGCGGGCATGGACCTGCGCACCTTCCGCCTGCTCCAGCGCTGGGACAAGGAAGGCAAGCTGCCGCTGCGCGTCTACGCCATGGCGGATGGACAGACGGGCGACCGGGAGACGTACCTGAAGGACGGCCCCTATGAGGGGCGCATGCTCACGATGCGCGCGGTGAAGCTCACCCTGGATGGCGCGCTGGGCAGCCGGGGCGCGGCGATGCACCAGGACTACAGCGACGAACCCGGGCACCGCGGCCTGCTGCTGCTGTCCCCCGAGGAGTACGAGGCGCGCGTGCGCGCCTTCATGGCGCGGGGCTTCCAGGTGTGCACGCATGCGATTGGAGACCGGGCCAACACGGTGGTGCTGGACGTGCTCTCGCGCGCGGCCGAGGCCACCGGCACGCTCCAGTCCGGCCGGCACCGCGTGGAGCACGCGCAAGTCATGCGCCCCGAGGATATCGAACGGCTGGGCCGCAGCGGCTTCATCGCAAGCGTGCAGCCCACGCACGCCACCAGCGACATGCCGTGGGCGGAGGCCCGCGTGGGAGCGGAGCGCATCCGCGGGGCCTACGCGTGGCAGCGGCTGAAGGCGTCCGGCGCGGTGCTGGCGTTGGGCAGCGACTTCCCCGTGGAGCGGCCCAACGTGCTGGCGGGCCTGTACGCGGCGCGCACGCGACAGGACGTCCGGGGCCTGCCGGAAGGCGGCTGGTACGGGGAGCAGCGGCTGAGCGGGCAGGAGGCGCTGGAGGGCTTCACCGTGGGCGCGGCGCACGCGTCCTTCGCCGAAGCCCGGCGCGGCCGGCTCCAGCCCGGCATGGACGCGGACTTCGTGGCCCTGTCGGTGGACCCGGTGGACGGGCCCGTCACCGCGCTGCCCGGCGCCGAGGTGCGGCTGACGGTGGTGGCCGGCGTGGAGGTCTACCGCGCCTTCCAGCGCTGAGCGCTCAGGACAGTCGGGGAATCCAGGGCGCAACGTGGCTGTCGCGGGGAATTGGCGTGTACTGCTATTTCCGCCGTGTCGTGGAGTGCTCTAGCATACGGCTTTGCCGCAACCCTCCTGTGAGCCAAGGCCGGCTCACAGGTTGGAGCGGGGGGTATCGCAAGCGTGACAGCCTCATTGTCCGGAGTGAATTACAAGGGCTTCACCGTCCAGAACCTGCTGGCCTACGTGCACGAGCGCTTCGGCGAGGACACCGCGCGTACAGCCGTGGAGTCGCTGCTTCCCGAGCTGCAACCCCACGCGGACCCGCGCACGACGCTGGCGGTGGGCTGGGTGCCGGTGGAGACGTACTTCGGCATCATCCAGCACGTGGTGGACCGGCACTTCGACGGGAAGCCGGAGGGGGCCCACACGGTGGGCTACGAAGTCACCCTGCGAGACATCCACTCCATCTTCAAGATGGTGCTGCGCTTCACCACGCCCAACATGGTGCTGGGGATGGCGCGGCGCATGTGGCGCTCCTACTGCGACCAGGGGGAGCTGCTGCACCAGGAGGAGAACGGCACGGGCATGCTGCTGCTGCGCCATTTCACCTACCAGACGCCGGTGGCCCTCCATGAGATGGCGGGGGGCTTCAGGGCGTACCTGGAATGCTCCAGCGCCAAGAATCCACGCGTGGAAATCGTCACGCCGGACAAGGATGGGACGCTGCGCTGGCGCATCGTCTCCGGGTAGCGAAGGCTGCCCGGTGCGGTCCGGGCAGCCCACCGCGGATTACAGGTCCGCCGTGTAGCTGAGCGCCTGGATGCGGCGGTTGAGCGCCTTCTGCGCCTCCTGCCGCTGCTTCGCCAGCTTCTCCAACTCGCTGGCAATGGCCTCCAGGCGGTCCTCCTGCTCGTTGAGCTTGGACACGAAGCGGTCCGCCAGCTCGCGTTGCGACGCCCCGCTCTTCAGCGATTCGATGTTGGAGCGGATGCGCTCCTGGTCCCGGAAGAGCTGGTTGCGCTCCTCCTGCAGGCGCTGCTCGTCCTTTGCCAGCGCATCCACCTGCTCGCGCTGCGTGACGACCTCCTTCAACGCACCCGCCATCTTCTCGTCAACGAAGCGCTGCGACACGAAGTAGGAGACCTGGTCCAGCCCCATGCTGGAGATGAGGTACTGGCGCTGCCCCCGTGTGCGCTCGGTGACGGTGAGCGAGTCCTGCCCCCCCGCCGCCAGCTCCCGCTTGAAGCGCCAGAAGCCGTCCGTCGTCTCCGCGGGCTCCGGAGCGTCCTTGGCCAGCTCCCAGCCCTGGCGCGGATGCTCCACGAACAGCACCTGCGCCCGCTGCCCCTTGTTGCGCGACAGGTACGTCGTGCGCCGCACGTGGAAGTACTCCGCCACCAGCATCCCGGAGTTCACCGCCACGCGGAACACCGGCCCGTCCTCCGTGTGGTCCTCAATCGACACCACGCAGCCCAGCTCCACCGCGTAGGGCACGAAGCGCCGGTCATTCGGCTTCATCGTGTCGAGCATCGCCTCGCCCACGTAGCGCTCGTCCTCCGACACCGTCACCGGGCCGCCCTCCAGCGTGAGCCCCGTGGTGTTCTTCAGCTCGATGCACGCCATGGGGTTCTTCTCACGCGTGGCCCGGTTGTAGAGGAGCACCCGCTTGCCCTCGAAGGGCTTGTGCAGGATGGGCACCAGCGCGCTCTGGTTGCGGTGCACCGTCACCGGCCGGTCCACGCCGTACTCGAAGAGGTCTCCCACCTCCTTCGTGAGCGTCGTCACCGCGGCGCTCGTCTCCATGGCCTCGCGCCGGCTCGGGCCTCCACGGCCAGGGCCGCCCACCAGGGCCTTCTCCGCCCGAGAGCGGCGCGGCGCGGCCATGGGGGCCGCGGCGGGCATGGCGGACATCATCGGCGCGGCCATCTCCTGCTCCCGCATCATGTCCCCGGCGCTGCCGAAGCTCTCCTCCGGAATCACCGGCGCGGCGGCGGCCTCCGTCGTCACCTCCACCACCGGCCGCTTCATGTACCGGGGGTTGTACAGGTCATGCACGAAGGACACCGGCAGCCCGGCGATGAGCGACAGCTTCACGTCCACCCAGTCCTCGTCACCGGTGTTGTCCACCAGCGCCCAGCCCTGGAGCAGCGGCGGCTCGCCCTCGTCCAGGAGGATGCGGTAGCTCGTCTTCCACACCGGCGACTCCACCACGTAGCTGACGAACAGCTCGCGCTCGCCCTGGCCCGAGGTGAGGATGGCCATCCGCTTGGAGTCCTTCTTGTACGAGGACAGCACCGTGGCCAGGTAGAACTCCAAATCCTTGCGCACCGCCTCGTCCAGGAACTCCAGCTCCGACACGTCCAGGATGTCGAAGGTCCGCAGCGAGGCGCCCACCAGCAGCGACAGGAACGGGCGCATCAGGCTCGTCTCGCCGGCCGCCACCGCCAGCGAGTCCAGGCCGATGATGGAGCCCTCCACCTGCGCGCCGCCCACGCGCACCCGCACGCGCGCGCCCTTGATCTGCCCCAGCAGCGCCGTGAGGCTGCCGTCCTCCGGAATGCGGATGGTGGCCTCCGCCAGGAGCTGCTCCAGCGGCTTCGTGGAGTCGTAGCTCACCGCCGACACCGAGCCGCCCGACAAGTCGAGCACCGTCAGCGACTTCAGCACGTCGTTCATGTCACGCGCCTTGAAGTCCAGGTGGAGCGTGTCGTTGCCACTCACCTTTCCCCGGCGCTCGAAGTAGCCGACGCCATGCTTGTAGAGGACGACACGACGAATGTGCAGGTTCGTGGTCATGGGACGCGGAACTCCAGAAAGTTGAGGGCGGGCCAGCACCCCGGTGTATCAAGGTCGGACAGGGGTGACGCAATGCCCCTCACCGCCGAGGTTGCCCGAATGCGAAAGCCTGTCGCCTCCTCCTTGTCCCGCTCCGCGATGCTGTGCGCAGCCCTGGCCCTTGGCACGAGCTGCAAGAGCGTGGAACCCCACACCACGCCCTCCGGGGAGACCACCGCGCCGCCGGAAGTTTCCACCCAGGAGCCCGTGACGGAGACGACGTCGGAGACCGGGACGGAGACGCCAACGCGACGCGGCAACTCGCCCTGGCTGCGGGCTCGCGTGGGCGACCGCGTGGCGTATTCCTTCTCCGCCAACCGCAAGGCCATGGGCCGGCAGCAGCCCGGCACCATGCCAGAGGCCGCGGTGGCCGGCGTGGTGACGCTGGAGGTCGTGGCGGTGGAGCTGCCCTGGGTCTGGGTGACGCTCTACTTCACCGAGGATGGCGGCGCGCCGTCGCGGCGGCCGATGCTGGCGCGGCCGCTGGTGGTGCCCGTGCGAGCGGATGAGTCGCGTGCGCTGGAGATCCCCCGCGAGGGCAAGCAGAGCACCGAGCAGCTCACCGCCGCGGGCCGCCACTGGGAAGCGAAGCGCTACCTCAACGACAAGCGGGCGTTCGACGGCCCGCTGGAGAACCGCCTCTACGCGGCGACGCCGGGCCCGCTGTACCTCACCAATGGCCTGCTCGACGCGAGCATCACGCTGGCGGGCTTCGCCATGGGCGGCGGCTCACAGCTCACCCTGGTGGAGGCGCGCCAGGGACAGGAGGGGGGCACCGGATTGCCTCCGACGCTCGCCCGCCCTTGGGGGCCGGGCACCTGGTTCGACATGCGGGTGGAGACGGAAGGCACCACGTCCGTGCTGCGCACCTGCCAGGCCGCGGAGCGAGGCTTCATCCTGCGTCAGCAGGTGACGCAGCCCACCTCGGGAGCGGCGTGCCCGGACTTCGCCCAGGCGAAAGCCGTGCCACTGGAGGAGGCGGTGCTCGCGCGCATCTGGGAGTCACTGGACGCACGGCAATGGCCCCCTGCCCCCGAGGGCGCTGCACCAGCGAAGCGCGAAACGCTGACGGTGGGCACGCACCGGGTGCCGGTGCTGCAGTTCGAGACGGCGCAGCCCCAGGCGAACAACGTCCGCGTCCAGGCCTACGCCGCCGACCCCTGGGAGGATGCACTCTCCGGGCTGGCCCACGAGGCCCGCTTCCAGCCGCTGCTTGACCACGTCACGCCCGGCGGTGGCGGCACGCAGCTGACGGACTGGGGCGTGTGGGTGCCGGGCGTCACGCCGTAGGGGCCTTGTGTCCAGGCACGCGCGCACTCGTCGAACAGCGCGCGCGTGCTCCGGCTTCGTTTCGCGCCGGCCAATGACATGCCCACCCGGTCACGATGAGGGCCAGCGACGCACGCGGCGCGGAAGCCGGCAGCGAGGAATCCGACATCGCGCGCGATACCAACGCCAGCGCGGCCCTCCTGAACGCTCCGCGTGTGGCTAGCCAGCGACGGAGACCTTCACGTCGATGTTGCCGCGCGTGGCCTTCGAGTACGGGCACACCTCGTGGGCCGCCGCCATCAGCTTCTGGGCCTCGTCATTGGGGATTCCCGGCAGGATTCCCTGGAGCTCCACCGCGAGCCCGAAGCCGCCGTCCGGCGTCTTGCCGATGGTGACGGTGGCGTGCACGCCCGCGTCGTTGCCCAGGTTCTTCCCCTGCATGCGCGCCACCAGCCGCAGCGCGCTCTCGAAGCAGGCGGAGTAGCCCGCCGCGAAGAGCTGCTCCGGGTTGGTGACGGCGCCGCCCGCGCCACCCAGCTCCTTGGGCATGGCCAGGGGCAGGTCCAGGACGCCGTCCTCCGACTTCACGCGGCCGTTGCGGCCACCGTGGGCGGTGGCGGAGGTGCTGTACAGCGGAGAGAGAGCGACGGGAGCCATGGTGTTCTCCTTGAGCGTTACTTCGCGGAATCAACGTGGGACTGCGAAAGCACTTCGAAAAGGCGCTGGACGTCGCGACGCAGGCGGGTCGCTTCCTCCAGCGTCAGCCCCAACTTGCAGGCCATCGCTTCGGGAATGGACGTGGCCTTGCGGCGCAGGGCCCGCCCTTCGGACGTCAGGTAGATGCGCACCGAGCGCGCGTCCTCCGCGCTCCGCTCCCGCCGCACCAGGCCCTGGGACTCCATCCGCTTGAGCAGCGGCGTGAGCGTCCCCGAGTCCAGGTACAGCCGCTCCCCCATCCTCTTCACCGTCTCCCCGTCCGTCTCCCACAGCACCAGCAACACCAGGTACTGCGGGTACGTCAGGCCCAGCCGTGACAGCAGCGGCGCATACGCCTGCGTCATCGCCCGGGCCGCCACGTAGAGCGGGAAGCAGATTTGCCGGTCCAGGCTGAGCGGGTCATCCATCGACATGGGAGATAAGTAGGGCGCAATTAAATTGTGCGCAATCAAATCGGACACGAAAAAGCTCCCGGCACCTGGGCACCGGGAGCGCCTCACTGCGTCATCTCAGGACCGGCTCAGCGCCCGGCGACCGTGGTGTCGTCCTCAAGCGTGGCCTTGGCGGCGGCGACGGCGGCCTCGATGTCCAGCTTGCCACTGGTGCTCACCTTGCCCTTGAGGTCGGAGTCCACCTCGACCGTCTGGACCAGCAGGTCACGCACCTGCGCGGCCGTCAGGTTGGGGTTTTCGGCGAACATCAGCGCCGCGGCGCCCGCCACCGTCGGGGTGGCCATGGAGGTGCCGCTCATCTCCTCCCAGCGGCCGCCCGGGACGGTGCTCAGCACGTCCTCGCCCACCGCGGCCAGCTCCACGACCTTGTCCCCGTAGGAGGAGAAGTCCGCGAGCTTGTCGTTCTTCTTGTCCATGGACGCCACGGTGATGACGTTGGGCAGGTCGATGTTGGCGGGCATGTCCGCCACGTCGTTCAGGTTGCTGCCGTAGCCGTTCGCCGTGGCCGCGACCAGGAGGATGTCCGCGTCAGCCAGCTTCTGCACCGCGTCCGTCCAGCGCTTCACGGAGGCCGCGTCACGGTACTCGTTGCCGAAGCTCGCGTTGACGGCGCGGATGTTCACGCCGTGCTCGGTCTTCATCTTCACCATGTAGTCGACGCCGCGCTCGAAGTTCGTGAGGAGGTCCGCGCCGTTGTACAGGCCGCCCAAGCTCATGATCTTCGCCTTGCCCGCGGCGACGCCGGTGTTGCCCTCGCCGTTGTCCTCGGCGGCGATGATGCCGGCCACGTGCGTGCCGTGGTCCGTGCCGCTGCCGCGCATCACGTCGCCGCTGTTGTAGCCGACGTTGTAGCCGTAGATGTCGTCCTTGACGCCGTTGCCGTCGTTGTCGATGCCGTCACCCGCGACCTCGTTCGGGTTGACCCACATCGCGTCATCCAGGTCGGAGTGCTTGAAGTCCACGCCGCCGTCGAACACGGCGATGACCGGCGGGCCAGAGAGCTGGGGCTTCGGCTCCTCGATGGGGCCCGTGCCCGTCGTCTGACCGGCGGCGTCCAGGCTCCAGCTCTTCAGGGTGCCCGTGTCGCGGCGAGCCTTGTCCTCGACGGAGAGCGTCCAGGTGCCCTTGGTGGACTCGCCCTTGAAGGCGGCCAGGTCGAAGCTGCCCTTGATGTCGTCCGCGCTGCCGCCCTTGCGGTTGTGGAGGGTCTCCGTCTTGCCGGAGGGGCTGGTCAGCTTGACGACCAGGTCACCCTTGAAGGTGTGCGCCAGGTCCAGGTTCAGCTTCAGCGAGTCCAGCTTCACGTCCTGGTCGAAGGACACGGTGGACGTCGTCGTCTGGAGGTCGTTCACCTTCGCGTTGGGCGTGGCGGACGCCGTCAGCGTCACGGGCGCGCGGGCCGCGAAGGGACGGACGGCGACGTGGCCGGAGCCGAAGGTGAAGGCCGAGGCCGGCAGCGCCGACGGGGTGCCCTGGGGCAGGCCCGTGGGGCGGTCCACGAAGTTGCCCTTCGGGCGGTCCACGAAGTTGGAGCCCCGCGCGCCACCCGTGGGCGCCGAGTCGAAGCCATCCTTCGCCGTCTGGACCGGCGCCTTCTCCACGGGCCTGGCCGCAGCGGCCGGCTTGGCCGTGTCACCAGCGCGGGTGGACTGCGACACGGGCGACTTCGGCTTGCGAGAGATTTCCATGGTGGGGGAGCTCCGTGGGGGGCAGAAAAAAACGCCGATAAATGATTGTCGCATTGTGTCGGACAAAGTTTCCAGCGATCAGCCCGAGGCGGCATCAGCGCCTCCCCCCGGCCGGCATGCTACATGCCGCGACGCGGCCCGACGCCCCAGGGACGACGCCAGGAGAGAGGACGGGAGGTCAGGAATGCCAAGGACGGTCACCGCCACGCGCTACGTGACGCCACTGCGGGAGGGCGGCTCGCTGCCGGCCATCATCGAGGCGGACGACGCGGGGCTCTACGTCGTGAAGTTCCGGGGCGCCGGACAGGGCGCCAAGGCGCTCGTCGCCGAGCTCATCGCCGGAGAGCTGGCCCGGGAGCTGGGCCTGCGGGTGCCGGAGCTCGTACTGGTGGAGCTGGACCCGGCCCTGGGACGCAACGAGCCGGACTCCGAGATTCGCGAGCTGCTCAAGGCCAGCGCGGGCCTCAACCTGGCGCTGGACTACCTTCCGGCGTCGGTGACGTTCGACCCGGTGGCGGACCCCGCGCCCACCGCGGCGGAGGCGTCCGGCATCGTCGCCTTCGACGCGTACATCACCAACGTGGACCGGACTCCACGCAACCCCAACATGCTGACCTGGCACCGGAAGCTGTGGCTCATCGACCACGGGGCCTCGCTGTACTTCCACCATTCGTGGGACGACTGGGAGGCGCGCAGCCAGGGCCGCTTCGCGCCCATCAAGGACCACGTGTTGCTGCCGTGGGCCACGGCGCTGTCGGAGGCCGGCAAGCACCTGGGCGAGCGAATCACCCGGGAGGTGGTGGAGCGCATCGTCGGGGCCATTCCGGAGGCATGGCTCACGAGCACCGAGTCCCCCTTCCCCACCGCCGAGGCGCACCGCGCCGCCTACGCCACCTGGCTGCTGCGCCGGCTGGAAGCCGTGCCCGCGTTCATCGAGGAGGCGGACCGTGCCCGCGCCCAGCTCGTTTGATTACGCCATCATCCGCGTCGTCCCGCGCGTGGAGCGCGAGGAGTTCATCAACGCGGGCGTCGTCCTCTTCTGCGCCACCCAGCGCTTCCTGGGCGTGCGCGTGGAGCCGGACGAAGCGCGGTTGAAGGCGCTGTGGCCCGACGTTGACGTGGACGTGATTCGCGGCCACCTGGAGAGCTTCCGCCGCGTGTGCGAGGGCGGGAAGGACTCGGGGCCCATTGGCCAGCTGTCCCAGAAGGAGCGCTGGCACTGGGTGGTGGCGCCGCGCAGCACCATCATCCAGACGGGGCCGGTGCACTCCGGCCTGTGCGCCGAGCCCCAGGCGGCGCTGGAGCACCTGCTGGACACCGTGGTGCGGATGAAGCGCGCTACTGCGTCACCCGGCGGCCGGTGAAGCGGACGGCGGAGGCGCAGCCGGAGGCTAGCGTGGAGCCGTTGACGGGGTCCCGCTCGACGTGCTCGTTGCGGACCCAGACCGTGCCCTGGATGGTGTCATCCAGGTCCTTGTTGTGGATGGCGATACGGAAGGCGTGCTCGTTGCCCAGCGCGGACAGCTTGTGCTCCTCATCCAGGCGCGTCTGGATGTGGATGAACTGGTAGCCGCCGTCCGCGCCCACCGAGCCCATGAGCACGTCCGGCTCGCCGTCGCCGTTGATGACGTAGGCGTTGTTCGGCGTCTGGAAGTCGATGTCGGGGACCTCGAGGTACATCGAGTCCATCTCCCCGCGGCGAATCGTCCAGCGCTGCTGCGCGTCCAGGCCGACCGCGGGGCCCTGGGCAGGTTCGACGAACTCGCTGCACTCCGTCGGCACCTGGGCAAGCGTCTCCGCGTCCAGCGTCACGTCATACGTATAGGTGTCATCGTCGCCGCAGGCCAGCAGCCCCATCGCGGCGGTCAGCAGTCCCCATGTCGTTCCGCGCATGCGCATTGCCTCTCACTGGAGAAAGACGGATTGGGCCCGGGATGAGACCACATCCTCGCTCCGAGCAGGCCCTCTCTCGCGTCCTCGCCGCCAAAGCGGCCGGGCAGGCAGGCCCTAGGAGTGTCAGGTGCCTGACGCCATCCCAAGCCGGAGCGCCTGGCGGTTAGTAGTTTCCTCCCGAGGCCCACTGGAGGGGCCAGCGCGCTGCCCATGAGCCCATCCCCGCTGCGAATCGTCACCTACAACGTCCGCTACTTCGGCCACATGCTCCGCGGCCTGGCGAGCACCGTGGGCCCCAAGCGGCGCGTCGCCGCGGCGTTGGCGTCGCTGGACCCGCTGCCGGATGTCGTCTGCCTGCAAGAGGTGGAGACGTCCTCGCTGCGCAGCAACATCGCCGACCGGCCCAAGCAGCCGGGCGAGACGCAGCTCACCGCCTTCATGGGCCGGATGGTGGAGACGTTCGACAGGCTGGGCCGGGAGATGCCCTACGAGGCCTTCTACTTCCGCGCCCACCACTACAAGCTCCGCGAGGTGTCCCTCTACACCACCGGGCTGGCGGTGCTGGTGAACACGCGCAAGCTGGAGGTGGCCACGCACAACGTGGGCGCCCCCCAGGCCATCACCCACCACCACGTCCAACGGCTCAAGGACCGGAAGCAGAGCCGCATCTGCGCGCACATGCGCCTGCTGCGCCGCGAGGACATGCACCCCTTCCACATCTTCAACACCCACCTCAGCCTGCCCACGCCCTTCGCCCGTGAGTTCTGGGCCACGCGAGACAAGATGGGCGGCGGCGTCAACCAACTCCACGAGGCGCGCAAGCTGACGGAGTTCATGCAAGGGCTCACCGGCGACGAGCCCTACATCGTGTGCGGGGATTTCAACTCGCCGCCCGCGTCACCCGTTTACCGCTACCTCACCACCGATGGCCGGCTCACCTGCGCGCAGGCCGCCGTGGGACAGATTGACCCGAACGTGTCGCGCGGCTTTCCCACCGCCGGCTTCATGCACATGCGGATGCACCTGGACCACGTGTTCTCCGGCGCGGGCGTGCGCTGGCTCGACACGCAGGAGACGTCGCCTTTCGGGGACCTCCGCAGCCGCTTCCACGGGCTGTCCGACCACATGCCCATCGTCGCGCGCTTCTCCCTGGACAGCGGCAAGACGCTCATCACGCCTCCGCCGACGTCGCTGCTGCTGTAGCCACGCGGGCTCACGCCCCTCCGGACAGCGCCCGCTCCACCTCTTCCCACGCGTCCAGAATCTCCCGCGTGCGCAGCTCGGCGAGCGCGTGGAACTCCGGCGCCAGGTGCGCCACCTTGTCCGGGTGGTACTGCACCACCAGCGCCCGGAAGGCCTTGCGCGCCTCATCCAGGGGCGTCCCGGGCGCGATGCCCAGCACCGTCCACGGGTCCTTCCTCGGCGGCGCGGGCGGCGGCACGCGCGTCCCCCGGGGCGGCGTGGCCTCGTCGTCCCAGCCGGCCCGCTCTCGCGTCCCCGCGGCGCGGGCGTGCGTGCCACCGCTCGCGGGCCGTGGGGGTGAGCGGGGCGCGGGCTCCGCGCGGCGACGTCCTGGCCGCTGGGCCGGGTCCGGCGGGGGCACGCGAGGGGTGAGCTTGCTCAGGGCTTCTTGCAGGAACCAGAGGTCCTCGAACGGCGTGCCCTGCTTGCGCACCACCGCCGCGGGCCGGCCGTCCCGCAGCAGCAGGTAGCCCGTGGACGCCGCGTAGGCGTCATCCCGGCTGCCGGGGTGGAGCCGGTCGCCCAGGTCCCCCAGCGGGTCTCTCCACATGCCATCCGTGGTGCCCTCGTCGGCCACCAGAACCTGCGACAGCACGTCGCCGTGGAGCCGCTCCAGCGTGGCGAAGGGCTCGCGCGACTCCGGAGGGCGCATGGCCGCGCCGTGCCGGACCCCTGTCACCAGCAACAACCCACGGGTCGAATCCACCCGGGCGAAGAGCTGCTCACGCACCTGTCTATCGGAGAAGAAGAGGACCCACTGCACGGTGGCCAGAGACTACCCGGTCGACGCCGTTCCGCGTGTGCTCAGGTGCATGTCATGAACGCCCCAGTGGGGAGGGGCGCGCCCCTGGCGTCATCTTCATGACTTCGTCGATACACGACGCTCATCGGCCCCCAGGTGCACTCCTTCTCGACGGTGACGCAGGCTTGCGGAAGAGTCCCCTGTGCCCATGCGCTGCTGCCACCGTCACGCCTCCGAGTCCGTCCCCTCCGGCCCCCGCCCCTTCTCCCTTCCTGGCGCCACCGAGCACTACGCCGCCGAGCGGCCGGTCCGCGCCGAGCACGTCCGCATCGAGGTCGACCTCGATTTCGACACCCACCGCATCACCGGCCTGTGCACCACGCGCGTCTCCGCCGTCCGTCCAGTCCACACCCTCACCTTCGACGCGGTGGACCTCGACGTGTCCGACGTCCAGGTAGACGGCCGCGCCGCGCGCTTCTCCAACTCCGGCGCCCACGTCCGCGTGGAGCTGTCCGCGCCGCTCGCCGCCGGGCAGGCCTGTGAGGTGGCCATCCGCTACACGGCCCGCCCTCGCCGCGGCCTCTACTTCTGGGCGCCCGACGCCGCCTATCCGCACCGTCCCCGTCAGGCCTGGACACAAGGCCAGGACATCGACGCGCGCGCCTGGTTCCCCTGCCTGGACACGCCCGCCCAGAAGGCCACGTCCGAGGTCATCGCCACCTTCCCCGAGGCGATGACGTCCCTGTCCAACGGCACACTGGAAAGCGACCGCGTCCACGACGGCCGCCGCACCCAGCACTACCGGATGGCGCAGCCGCACGCGCCGTACCTCGTCACGCTCGTGGTGGGTGAATTTGAAGAGGCCACCGACACGGCTGGCTCGGTGCCCCTGCGCTACCTCTTCCCCAAGGGCCGCAAGGAGGACGCCCTGCGCTGCGTGCGCCGCACGCCGGAGATGGTGCGCGTCTTCCAGGAGGTCACCGGCGAGCCCTACCCCTGGAGCGGCTACGCCCAGGTCTTCGTCACCGAGTTCATCCTGGGCGGCATGGAGAACACCTCCGCCACCAGCCTCACCGACACCGTCCTCCACGACGCGCGCGCCCAGCCGGACTACAACGCCGAGCCGCTCATCTCGCACGAGCTGGCCCACCAGTGGTTCGGGGACCTGCTCACCTGTCGTGACTGGCCCCATGGCTGGCTCAACGAGGGCTTCGCCACCTGGCTCGAGATGCTCTGGAAGGAGCGCGCCGACGGGCAGGACGAGGCCGACCAGCACCGGCTCGTGGACCTGGAGGCCTACCTGAGCGAGGCGCGTGAGCGCTACGCCCGCCCCATTGTCGCGCGCCGCTTCCACGCGCCCATGGATGTCTTCGACCGGCACCTCTACGAGAAGGGCGGCCTGGTCCTCCACGAGCTGCGCCGCCGGCTGGGCGATGACCTGTTCTTCAAGGGCCTGCGCCACTACGTCGCGCGACACCGCCACGGCTCCGTGGAGACGGTGGACCTGGCCCGCGCGTTCGAGGACGCCACGGGCCACAACCTGGACGCCTTCTTCGACCAGTACGTCTTCGCGCCCGGCCACCCCGAGCTGAAGGTCGACGTCCGCTACGACGCCGAAGAAGCGCGGCTGCGCCTCCAGGTGCGCCAGACGCAGTCCACGGCGGACGGCGTGCCCCTCTTCCGGCTGCCGCTGGACGTGGCGCTCACCGTGGACGGCCACGACACCGTCCACCGGCTGGAGGTGACGGACGCGGAGCACGCGTTCCACCTGCCCTGCCCCAGCGCGCCCTCGCAGGTGCGGGTGGACCCTCGGCGCGGGGTGCTCGGCACGCTGACGGTGGACAAGTCCGCGGGCCTTTGGATGGAGGAACTGCGTGCCGCGCCGGAGATGCGCGCGCGCACCGAAGCCGCCGTGGCCCTGGGACGCGACGGCAGCCCCCGCGCCGTGGACGCGCTGGGCACGGCGCTGGCGGACGCGCGGCTGTTCTGGGGCACTCGCGCCGCGTGCGCGAAGTCCCTGGGCCGCATCCGCACCCCCGATTCCCGCGCGCGCCTCCTGGACGCGCTGTCCACCGAGCATCCCCGCGTGCGCCGCGCCGTGGTGGCTTCGCTGGGCGAGTTCCGCCGCGACACGGAGGTGACAGCCCGCCTGCGCGCCCTGGTGAATGGCGGTGACACCAGCTACTTCGTGGAGGCGGAGGCCGCCCGCAGCTATGGCCGCGTGCGCGCGCCGGACGCGTTGGGCGTCCTGGAGGCCGCGAGCACCCGGCCCTCGTACCAGGACGTCATCGCCGTGGGCGCGGTGGATGGGCTCGCCGAGTCTCAAGACCCCGCCGCCTTCTCGGTGGTGCTGGCGCGCACCGCCTATGGCCACGCGGCTCCGCTGCGCCGCGCCGCCACGCTCGCGGTGGCGAAGCTGGCGGAGGTCGCGGGTCGCAAGCGCGAGGCCGTGGACCTGCTCGCGGAGCTGCTCCGCGACCCGCTCTTCCGCGTGCGCATGGGCGTCTTCGAGGCGGCGCGCACGCTGGGGGATTCACGCCTGGTGCCCGCGCTGGAGCAGACGCCACTGTTGGATGCCGTCGCCCGGCGCGCGGCGCGCGAGACGGTGCGCTTCCTGCGCGAAGGCGAACCGCAGGCCCGCGAGGTGGCATCGCTGCGCGAAGAGGTGGACCGCCTCAAGGAGGAGACACGGGCCTTGCGCGAGCGGTTGGAAGGACTCTCGCTGAAGCCACCCGAACCGCCGCGCGCGGGCGCGAAGCCGGCGCGAAAGCAGGTCACGGCGCGCACGAAGACAGCCGCACGCAAGGCGGGTGGCCGGAAACGCAAGGCCACGCGCCGCTAGGCAGGGGCCCGCCCGCTCGCCTGCACGTCGAACCTGGCGTCCGCACGCCGACCATCGACGTTGAAGGCGCGGGCTGTGCCTCCAATGCCTACTTGTATGGAAAGGGACACGCCCTCCGCATTTCGCGTCGAGGCGTTTCGAGCTCCCATGTCCCGGGACGCTGGCAACGACGACCAGCGGGTTTCCGAGGAGAGCATGGCCTCAGGCATCGACGAACTCAGCGCGTGGCTGGACGCCGCCGTGGACCCTTTCGTGGCCTGCGACGCCGGTGAGAACGTCTGCTTTCTCAACGCCGCCGCGGAGCGCCTGCTGGGATGGAAGCGGGAGGAGCTCATCGGCCAGCCGGCGTCCCGGCTCTTTCCCCAGCGGCTGCACCGCCACGGAGGCGAGAGCCTGCTGCGCCACCTGCTCTCCCGGCGGGCCGCGCTCGGAGGGCGAGCGACCCGGGTGCTCGCGCGCCGCAAGGACGGCGCTGAAATCATGGTGGAGCTGACGGTGGGCGCCTCCGGCAAAGGCCGGGATGAGCGCATCGTCCTCAACTTCCGCCGCCTGCACGAGGTCGTCGACACCCTGGCCGAGCCCGTGGAGCGCACGCTGCACGGACTCGAGTCGGAGAGCGTTCCTGGCGACGCGCTCTTCCGAACCGTCGTGGAGCACGCGCCCATGGGAATCATCTACTTCGACCGGAGCGCCATCGTCATCGCGTGCAACGAGCTGTTCGTGAGCATCATCGGCTCGCCCAAGCGCTTGTTGGTGGGCCTCAACCTCCTGTCGCTCCGGGATGAGGGCATCCTCCACTGCGTCCGGGAGACGCTGGCGGGACATACCTGCGACTACGAAGGCGAGTACCGCGCCATCACCTCTGGCAGGAAGACGCCGGTCCACGTGCGCTTCGCCCCCTGCTTCAACGCGGCCGGACAGGTGGAGGGCGGCATTGGCATCGTCGAGGACATCTCCGAGCGCCGCCGCGCGGAGAGCGAGCGCGAGCGCCTGTACCGTGAAGCCCAGGAGGCCATCCGCGTGCGCGACGACTTCCTGTCCATCGCCTCTCACGAGCTGAAGACACCCCTCACCCCGCTGAGCCTCCGGCTGGCCACGCTGGAGCGCCGGCTGGCGCGTGGCGAGCTCGTGGAGTCCTCCACCTTGCGTCAGGCGCGCCTGTACCTCTTGCGCATCACCAGCCTCATCAACGACCTGCTGGACTCCTCACGTATCGAGGCGGGACGACTGGCCCTTCACCGGGAGGCCACCCGGCTGGAAGGACTGGTGGAGCACGTCCTCCATGAGCTCGAGCCCCAGCGCGGCAACCACACCGTGCGGTTCGACGCGCCCGAGCAGCCCGTGCAGGTGAACGTGGACCCCTTCCGGATGGAGCAGGTGCTCGCCAATCTCGTGGAGAACGCGTTCAAGTACAGCCCGAATGGAGGCACCGTGCGCGTGAGCTTGCGCCAGCGCGGCGGGCTGGCGCTCCTGTCTGTCTCCGACGAAGGCATCGGCATCCCGCCGGACCAGCAGAAGCTGCTCTTCGACCGGTACTTCCGGGCGCGCAACGCCTCCGCCCATTCCTTCGGGGGACTGGGGCTGGGGCTCTACATCAGCCGGGACATCGTCGAGCGCCACGGCGGGCGCATCTGGGTGGAGAGCGAGCCAGGCCATGGCTCCACCTTCCACGTCGCCCTGCCGTTGATGACCGGCGCTCCCGCGCAGCCGAACGTCGAGGAACCCGGACAGCTCATCCACTGAAACTCCGCCACCCCGCCTTCCGCAAAAATGACAGGTGTGGGTGTCTTCCATTGGCCAGGAGGCCGGGGGAAGCGCCTGGATTCGCACGCTTCCGGCGCTGGCATGGCGGCTGCTCTATCGAAAGGCGGAGGATGCACTTCGAGGGAGGATGACCATGACGACCGACACGCCTGCTTGGACTCGTGACAATGAAGGCTGGCTCGTCCGCGTGAAGGTGGGCGGACGCATCCAGGAGGTGCGCTGCACCACGGAGAGCCAGGCCCGCTACTTCGCCACCGTGTTGGCGATGAACCCGCCCAAACCGTCGAAGCTGCGCAACTAGGGTGGCTCAGGGGTTGAGGCGGACGATTTCGGCGTTGAGCACGTTGGCGAAGCCCACCCAGCCCAGGTACGGCACCACCATCCAGGCCGCGGGGCGGTCCACATCCTTGGTGACGGCGACATACGCCGTCACGCTGGCCAGCAGCGCCAGGTTGTCCGCCAGGGCGCGGCGCGGCTGGTGTCTGCCGAAGAAGAGCCAGGACCAGGCGGCGTTGCATCCCATCTGGATGCCCCACCAGGCCAGGGCCTGGGAGCGGGCCGCGCCCGCGGGCGCCGTCCATACACGCCAACCCGACAGGGCGATGAGGCCATACAGCACCGTCCATACCGGGCCGAAGACCTTCGGTGGCGGCTGGAACGAGGGCTTGCGCAGACGCCGGTACCAGCGCGTGTCCGCCGAGCTGACACGAGCGCCCAGGGCCGCCGCGCCAAACGCCAGGGCGCCGAAGACACCCAGCGCCACCACGGACTCCTTGCGCAGCGTGGGGTTGAGCGCCGTGCGCCGCACCGGGTCAGGCACGTTTCGTGTCGTCGGCTCCAGCGTCCAGTCCATCCGCGTCCTCCTTTGGCGGAGCACCCGCCAGTGTCGGGTGGAAGGTGGTACCGACGCCACCCAGCCGCCACCCCGGCTGGCGCCGGTGTACAAGGCGGCTTCCCCTCGTTGACGAAGAGGCGTCTCATGGCGAGCGCAGAGGAAATCCTGAGCTTCTGGTTCGGGCAGCCACGTGAGCGGTGGTTCCTGCGGGACGAAGCCTTCGATGATGAATGCCGGCGCCGCTTCCTGCCCGCCGTCGAGCGCGCCGCCGAGGGCGAGCTGGACGACTGGCGGGACGAGCCTCGCAGCTGCGTGGCCCTGCTCCTGCTGTTGGACCAGTTCCCGCGCAATCTCTTCCGCGGCACGCCCCAGGCCTTCGCCTCGGACGCGCGGGCGCGCGAGGTGGCCCGGCACGGATTGGCGCGAGGCCTGGACATGGCCCTGCCGCCGCTGTGGCGGTGGTTCATGTACCTGCCCTTCGAGCACAGCGAGTCCGTCAACGACCAGCGGCTGTCAGTGGCCCTCTTCGAGGTGCTCGCGCTGTATCACGCGGACAGCCGGGAAGCGCTCGACTATGCCCGGCAACACCGGGACGTCATCCAGCGCTTCGGCCGCTTCCCGCATCGCAACGTGACGCTGGGACGGCCGACGACTCCGGAGGAGACCGTCTTCCTCCAGGAGCCGGGCTCGTCGTTCTGAGCGTCACACCCGCGGCTGCGTGCCCGCGCGCTCTTCGCGGGCAGGTGCCCCGCGCGCCTCCACGCTCACGCCCGCGGCCAGCCAGCCACGCACCCAGAGGAGGTGCTGCACCTCCGAATCCAGCGCGAGCTGGAAGCGGCCCGCCAGCGTGTCATGGCCCAGGTCGCGGGCCAGCTCGATGAGCATCTCCCAGCCGGCGTTGTCCGCCAGCTCCGCCACCAGCAGCGCTTCCAATGACTGGCGCAGGTTGGCTCGCGGGTCCGCGATGAGCAGCGGCAGGCCCTGGGACACCACCGCCGCGACGTCCGCGCTGGGCGTCATCGCCGTGGGGTCGGCGCCCAGTGACTTCAGGGCCTCGGTGAGCATGAGGAAGTGGGACAGCTCGTCGTTGTAGATTTTCTCCAGGCCCTCGCGCGTGGGCCCACCTTCCCAGCTGCCGTAGACGTCGAACTTGGCGAGCGCGCCTTCGTAGAGCCGGGTCCCGCTGCGCTCGAAGGCCAGCCGCTCCCCCAGCTTGTCGATGAAGACGGTGGGCTTGGAGCCCTTGAGCGCGTCCACCGCCGTCTTCGCCACGCCCTTGAGGCTGACTGGCGGCGGAACGCTGCCCAGGCCTTCGGATTCCCGCGCGTAGATTTGCCGGACCTGGAGGAGGAGCGAGCCGTCTCCCAGGTGGCTGGGCTGATGCTTCTCCGCTTCCTGGGTGATGTCCGCGCTGTCGATGGGCGAGGTGGCCACGCCCGTCCGGTTGCGCCCCATGTCGCTGGTGGTCGTCTTCATGTCAGTGAACCTTCTTTCCCTCGAACGTGGAGCCCATGCGCGGCGTGCGCGCGGCGAGCTCCGTGCCCGGAATCCATTTGTAGCCAGCGGCCACCGTCTCGGACGGGGAGCCGTCGGAGTTGAGCTGGTCGCGCCAGATGTACGAGCGGTGGTCGCGCGGCAGGTCCGCCAGCCGCACGTAGTCCTGTCCGTTGGAGGCCATGTCCTCCTCTTGATTCAGTGTCTTGCGAACGAAGTCGCGGTGTTCCTTGAAGCCGATGGGCTCCGGCAGCTTGCTGGGGAGCACCTCCGCCGCGTCACGCTTCTCCACGTTCTGGAAGATTTCCTTCACGTAGTGGAGCTGCCCCAGCTCGTAGTCCAGGAAGCGCTGCCAGATCTCCTTGATGCGCGGGTTCTTCTCGAAGGCCACGCACGAGTAGAAGTTGTAGACCTCGCAGGCCTCGTGCATCAGCCACTTCTCCAGCATGGACTCGTCCGGGTCCAGCAACGACTCGTACATGGAGGTGTGCTGCTCCTCGATGGAGGCAATCTCCGCGTAGAGCTGGCGGGCCACCGGGTCACTGAAGAACGGGCCGACCGTCATGTAGTAGTCGTGCGTCTGGTTCTCCGCCGCGGTGATGCTCATCGCGTGGAGCTTCGTCAGCGGGTGCGCCGTGCGCTTGTCGTAGGGACGGCGCAGGTCATCCAGCGGATGGCGATGCTCCACGGAGGTAGGCCGTCCAGGGATGATGTCCGTGTACGACTGGGTGATGTTGTTGGGGTCCTTCCCCTCCAGCCGGTCGTAGAGCGCGGAGTAGCGATACAGGTGGTCGAAGTCCTCGAGCAGACCGAACCGGTACGTCTGGGCCAGGTAGGGGTCGGGCTCGCGCAGGGCCACGCTGGCCGTCACCTCGATGGCGACCTGTTCAAAGCCCAGGGTGGTCTCCAGCGGCGTCTGGTCCGGAGGATTGAGCCAGTTGATGAGCGTCTGTTCGTACTGCTCCACGCGGCGAATCAACGCCAGCGGCTCCCGCAGCTCGCGGTTCATGCGCGCGAAGGCATGCTTGGTCCGCAGTGCGTCCGCCATGATGCCGTTCATGTAGATGACGCACACGCGGGTGAAGGCGTCGTCATCCAGCTTGCTGTAGGGGCGCCGGACCAGGTCCTTCCAGGTGAAGACCTGCTTGTCGAGCGGGACGCCTTTTTCTTGGAGGATATCCAGGGCCACGTCTGACTCCTTGAAAGCGAAAATCCGTGTCGAACTGAGTGCAAAGGTCCGGACGGCACCGACATGTGGCAAACGGTCCACGGGTTTCCGGAAGGGTGACGTCAGAGGCGCCAGTGGCCCGCCTGGGTGCCTGCTGGGGCCCTCCTCGGGCGTCACCGCTTTCTCCGTGAATGCACGGTCGACACACCGAGACATGCGAGGTGACTGCCCACGCCCCTGCTGCTGGGGTAGTGTCCACTCCGGCACGCTTCGCAAGAGGGGGACGTGGCAGGCGAGCGCTGGAAGACGGTCCGTTCTCGGTGGCAGAACCACTGGCGGCTGATGCTGGGCGTGGCGGTGCTGGCCACCACGCTGGCCGCCGTCTGCCTTCACTTCGACGCGAAGCTGGGCGGCCTGCTGGAGGAAGCGGAGCGCACGGCGTACGACACCGTCGTCACGCGATTCACCGAGCGGCGCGAGGTGTCATCCCAGGTGGTGCTGGTCACCATCGACCAGCCAAGCCTGGAGCGCATCCGCGCCAACGAACAGTACGCGCTCAACTTCGGAAGCTGGCCCTACAGCCGCAACCTCTGGGCGCGCGTGGTGGAACAGCTGGAAGCCGAGGGTGCTCGGGCCATCGTGTTCGACGCCGTCATGGACGAGCGCGGCACGGACGAGTCCATGGACCTGGCCTTCGCGCAGGTGCTCCAGGAGACGTCCATCCCCTTCTACCTGGGGGTCTCCACCCACGCGAACGCGCCGCTGCTGCCCCCCGCTGACTTCGGCGCGGCGGTGGTGGTGGACGGCCCCGCTCAGGCGGAGGACACCTTCCCGGAGGAAGCCGGCGCGGAGACGTTCGAGGACGGCGTCCTGGAGGCGGTCCTTCCCTCCGCTTCTCCCGAGCAGCTTGCCCGGGCCATCGCGTTTCCGGTGCGCGCGAACGGCCGGACGCTGCCCGCGCTGGATTACGCGACGTCCTCGGGGGAGCGGCTCCCCAGCCACCCGGTGCCGCCCATTCCCGTGCTGGTGGGCGCGGTGGATGGCTTCGGGCTGGTGGAGCCGGAGTCGGACGCCGACGGCTTCATGCGCCGCACGCGCTTCGTCTATTCGGATGGTCCCAATGCCTTCGCGACGCTGCCGGTGCGCGTGGCCGCGGGCCTGCTGGGCGCCAGCGCCATCGAGTTCTCCGGGCGCACGCTGCGCCTGGGCTCGCGCACCTACGCCGTGGATGCGGATGGCAGCGCCGGCATCGACTTCGGCGGGCAGCTGCATGACCGCTTCACCAGCGTTCCGCTCATCTCCGTGCTCGACGCGTGGGTGCACCGGGGCCAGGGCCAACCCACGGGGCTGCCGCCGGACGTCTTCCGCGGCAAGGTGGTCATCATTGGCGGCAACGCGGTGGGCCTCAACGACGTCAAGGCCACGTCCTTCTCGTCGCATGAGCCCGGCGTGGTGAAACAGGCGGCGGTGCTGGACACGCTCCTGGGCAACGGCCGCTTCATCACCCGCGCACCGCTGGGGGTGAGTCTGGCGCTCGTCTTCGCGGTGGCCTTCGTGTCGGTGGTGCTGCTGATGACGACGCGCTGGACGCCGCTGGAGATTGTGTGGCCGCTGGGGCTCTACGCCGGCATGAGCTGGGTGACGGGCCCCGTCCTTGGACTGACGCACACCTACGTGCTCACCGCCCTGCCCGCGCTGGCGGGCGTGCTGGCCAGCGTCAGCGCCGTGGCCTTCAACCACCTGGTGGCCAACGAGGAGGCCGCCTTCATCCGGCAGGCCTTCAGCCGCTTCATGGAGCCCAAGCTGGTGGAGCAGATGATTGCCCAGCGCGAGCTGCCCCGGCTGGATGGGGAGAATGTCGAAATCACCGCCTTCTTCAGCGACATCCGAGGCTTCTCCACCTTCAGCGAGCGCTTCAAGGACGACCCGCGCAACCTGGTGCGCCTGCTCAATACGTATCTGACGCGAGTGAGCGCGGCGCTGCTGAAGGAAGGTGGGTGCCTGGACAAGTACATCGGTGACGCCGTGGTGTGTCTCTTCGGCGCGCCGATGCGACAGGCGGACCACGCGCTGCGCGGCTGCAAGGGCGCGCTCGCGGCGAAGGCGGCGGTGGACCGGCTGCGCGACGAGTTCCGCGCCCAGGGGCTGCCGGACATGTACACACGCATCGGCGTCAACACCGCGGTCAACTTCGTGGGCAACTTCGGCAGCGAGCAGCTCTTCAGCTACACCGCGATTGGCGACGGGATGAACCTGGCCGCGCGGCTGGAGGGCGCGAACAAGGCCTATGGCTCCGTCATCATGATTGGCCCGCGCACGTACGAGCTGGCGCGCGAGCACATCGAGGTGCGGGAGCTGGACCGGGTGCGCGTGGCGGGCAAGACGGAGGCCGTCACCGTGTACGAATTGCTCGCGCTCAAGGGCGGGCTGGACGCGCGCAAGCGGGAGACGGTGGAGCGCTATCACGCGGCGCTGGCGCTCTACCGCGCGGCGCGGTTCGAAGAAGCAGCAGCGGTGCTGAATGCGCGCCGCGCGGAGGACCCGGAGGACGGGCCCACGCAGGCGTTGCTGGAGCGCTGTCAACGATATGTGAAGGCGCCGCCGCAGGACTTCGACGGCGTGGCGAACCTGGACAAGTGAGCGGTGCGGAAAGGAGTCGGGGAGACATGGGGATGAAGACGCGGGTGGCGTGGACCACCGCCCTGCTGGCGCTGGCGATTCCGGCGGGGGCGTCGGCCGTGAAGGTCGGCGAGCCGCTGTATGTGAAGGCGAAGAACACGCGCGTGCAGGCGAGTCCGTCCGGCTCGGACAACGCCGTGGCGGTGCTCCAGCCCGGAGAGCGGGTAACGTGGGGCGGCGCGGATGCGAAGCACAAGCAGTGGCACCGGGTGACCACGGCCACCGGGAAGAAGGGGTTCGTGTTCCAGACGAACCTGTCCACCACGCCGCCCAACATGGAGCTGGTGACGCAAGGGAATGGCACCCAGCAGGTGGACCCGAAGAAGTTCGTCGCCAGTGGCGCCGCGGTGAAGGCGCTCAGCCCGGGCGCGGAGCAGTACGGCAAGGACAAGGGCGGCGACCACGGCAAGGCCGTGCGGGACATCAAGGCGCTGGAGACGCTGGCGAAGTCCGTGTCCACGGCGGACATCGCCGCGCACGTGACGGCGGCGGGACTCTTCCCGGTGGTGGGCGCCAGCGACACGGTCGCGAAGGCCGGGACGAACAAGCGGAGCGGCAACCGATGATGCGAACGGGCTGGAAGGTGCTCGCGTTGGTGGGTCTGGGCGCGATGACGGCGTCCTGCAAGGGCTTCAATGCGTCCTCGCTCACCCGGGGTGAGAACCTCCTGGGGAAGCTGAGCGCCGCGTCCGCGGAAGCCAAGACGTGCAAGAAGCTGCGCGCCGCCCCCAGCGTGCAGGAGGAGTACGCCCTGGGCGGCGCGCTGGCCATCAACTACGTGCGGCGGGGTGGCGGGCTGCTGCTGGACGGCCCCAACGACGCGCTCCACCGCTACGTCAACGTCGTGGGGAAGAACCTGGCGGCGCAATCCGCGCGGCCCACGCTCGAGTGGACCTTCGGCGTGCTCCAGGACACGTCCCAGTTCAACGCGATGTCCGCGCCCGGTGGCTACGTCTTCGTCACCCGGAAGCTGCTCCAGGGACTGGAGAACGAAGGGCAGCTGGCCGGCGTGCTGGCGCACGAAATCGCCCACGTCACGCTCAAGCACGCCATCCACCAGTACGGCGACGCGAAGGTGAAGACGTGCGAGCTGGTCACCTACGGCGAGGCCGTGCTCTCCCCCACCGCGGTGAAGGTGCTCTCCGCGGGCCGCAATGGCGACGGGACGCTGGATTTGGACCAGGACCCGGGCCTGCTGGGCCACCTGAGCGAGAAGACCATCGACCTCATCGACAAGGGGAACGCCAAGGAGCAGGAGCTGGAGGCGGACCGGATCGCCGTCGAGCTGATGCTCTCCGCGGGCTACACGCCGGACGACTACCTCGCCCTGCTGGCCAAGACGAAGGACGGGGGCAGCACCTTCGCCAACCACCCGGGGAAGGACGAGCGCCGGCGCAACATCCTCGCGCACGTCCAGGCGCTGAAACAGCCGGCTGGCGCCTTCAGTGGACTGGCCACCGAAGGGCTCCGCTCGCCGCCGCTCAGCCCCGCCTTCGCCGCCGTGCGCGGTGGAAACGACGCACGCGGCGTGGCGAAGGACGGGAAGTAGCCGGGCGGCTTCAGCGCACCGTGGCCTGACTCAGGGCCCGGTGCACCGACTCCAGGGCCTTGCGCGCCTCGAGCAGCTCGGCGCGCTCGGCGGTGAGCGAGGCCACCTGCTGGGCCAGCACGTCGCGCTCTCCCTGGAGCGCTTCCACCGCGCGCTGCAGCGACATGGACTCGTCCTTGGCGGACTCCAGCTCACCGGCGAGCCGCTCCTCCTCGGCCAGGCTGTCCACCAGGGACTGCTTGCCGCGGGCGACCTCTTCTTCCAGGGCCTCGCGCTCCTTGGCAGCGGCCTGAAGCGCCTGCCGCGTCTCCTGGAGCGACAGCAGCGCCTCGTCGCGCTCGCCCTCCAGCGCGGACAGCTCGCGCTCCAGGTCGGCCAGCAGCTTCACCCGGCCCTCCATCTCCGAGGACAGGCGGCGCGCCTCGTCCATGCGCAGGCGGGCCTCTTCCGTGGCCTTCTCCGCCTGACGGCGCGACACCTCCAGGTCCTGCGTGAGGGAGAGGTTGAGCGCCTTCACCTTCACCAGCTCCGCCTGGAGGTGGGTGATGCGCTCCACGGCGCGCTGACCCGCCTCCGCCACGGTGGCGGGCAGCGGCTCCGGACGCGGATTCTCCCGCACCGCCTTGAGCCGGGCCTTCAGTCGCTCACGGCGGGCCGAGGAGTCCTGCCCGTCCTCGCGCGGCGGGGCCGGCCGCTGCACCTCCACCTCGGAGGGCGGCGCTTCGACACGGGCCACCGGCTCCGCGACGGTGGCGGTGACGTGCGGCATGGACACGGGAGCCGAGGCCTGCGTCATGGGGTGCGCCTCCGGAGGAGGACTGACGGCGTCGAAGTGCAGCGCCGGAGGCGGCGCCGCGAAGGTGACGGGCTCGGCGTGCGGCTCGGTGTCGAGCAACGCCTCCGCCTCTGCCTCCGGCGGAGCCCCGTACGTCACGGGCACGTCGGCGACCGCCTCGGGCTCCTGCGGCGGCTCCTCGTAGACGGGCGCGTCGTCCGGCTCGCGCAGGGCGGCGTCCATGGCCTGGGCGGCGCTGGGGCGCGGGCTGCGGGCGCGCTCGATGCGGGCGCGCACCTCGGCGGAGAGGTCGGGGGCCTCGGCGACGGGCTCGGGGGCCGCCTCGGCCTCGGGCTCGGGAGGCGTGGGCTCGACGGGGTCGACGAGGCCCGTCAGCGCGCCCAGGCGGAGGCGCGGCTTGGCGCGGGACACGTTCTGTTCAAAGGCTTTCTTCATGGTTCTCAGCCGGCCTGCTGGGTGCCCTTCGTCTGGGCGACGGCTGCCGCGGCCACCAGCCGGGGCAGGATGTTGTCAATCATGGCCTGGATGTCGTTGGCCCCCTTGGACGAGGGGTCCGCGACGAACACCGGCCGCCCCTCGCTGGAGGCCTGCGCGAACTTGGTGCACTGCCGGATGATGGTGGGCAGCAGGAACTCCGGATAGTGCGTCTGGAGCGCCTCCAGCGCCTCCTTCGCCAGCTTGAAGGTGGCGTTGAAGGAGTTGACCACGATGAAGACGTGGTCGAGCACGTGGTTCAGGTCCTCCTCCAGGCTCTGCACCGTTTCGAACAGCAGCTTGAGGCCGTGGAAGGACAGGAAGTCCGCGAGCACGGGGACGAACAAGTCGTTCGCCGCCATCAGCGCGTTGAGGTTGAGCAGGCCGAAGGACGGCGGCGCGTCGAAGACGACGACGTCGTACTGGGCCTCTACGTCCTTGAGGGCGTTGCGCAGCTTGAACTCGCGGCCGGCCATGGGCATCAGCGCGAGGTCCACCGTGGACATGGTCAGGTTGGACGGGACGAAGTCCAGGTTGGGCAGCGAGGACTTCTGGATGACCTTGGCCAGGGGCGTCTTGCGGACGAGGACGTCCAGGAGCGTCTTCTCGAAGTCCTCGCCCTCGTAGCCCAGGCACTTGGTGGCGTGGCCCTGGCTGTCGAGGTCGATGAGGAGCACCGCGTAGCCCAGCTCCGCCAGGCGCCAGGCGTAGGACGTGGACAGCGACGTCTTGCCGGTGCCGCCCTTGAAGTTCAGGAAGAGCTGGCGGCGGTGGCCCACCCGCGCCGGGAAACGGTCGAGCGTGGTGCGCAGCTCCCAGATGTCGTCCGGCGTGTAGGCGTCCTTCCGCGATTCCTCCGGAATCTGCTTCGGGGACACGCCGAGCATCTCGGCGACCTGCTTGGAGCTGTACGTCGGCGCTTCCATGGACGACCCTTCGAAAGACGTGCGGGACGGCTACCTTGCCTCAAGCGGCGAAGTATTTGTGCCCCCTTCGAATCACCGCTCCCCGTGCGGACAACAGAGTGAGCGCCTCCTGGGCGAGCTCCGAGGGCGCCGAGAGCGCGACCGCCAGCTCGACGAGCGAGCGGCCTCGGACGGCGACGCGGACCTCGGCCAGCATCTGCGTGCAGAGGACTTCCACCGGTGACGCACTGGGGCGCACGGGGGCCGCCGGACGGGACGGCTCCGCGGCGGCTGCGGGAACACGCGGCGCGGGGGCGGCCTGACCGGGCACCGCGCCCATGGCCACCAGGGCCGCTTGGACGGGGGACAGGCGAGCGGCCGGCACGCGCGGAGCCTGCGCGGGGCTGGACTGGCTTGGGGTGGCCTGCGGGGCTGGCGCGGGCGGACGCTGCACGGGGGCGGCGGCCTGTGGCGCGGGCGGACGCGGTGCGGAGACGGCGGTCTGCGGAACCGACGCGGGCGGACGCTGCACGGGAGCGGCGGCCTGTGGCGTCGGCGCGGGCGGACGCTGCACGGGAGCGGCGGCCTGTGGCGTCGGCGCGGGCGGACGCTGCACGGGAGCGGCGGCCTGCGGCGTCGGCGCGGGCGTCGGAGCCACCGGCGCTCCCACGGGGCCCGCTCGCCCCTGCACAGGCCCCACCGGACCCGCGCCCTGCACGAGGCCCACGGTGACGGCCTGCCGATTCGCGGCCCCCACGGCGACGACCGCATGAGCGGGCTGCTCGACCGCCGCCACCGGCGCCTGAGCCACCGCGGCCACAGCCACTGCCGGCGCGACCGCCTGCACCGAAGCCACCACCGGACGAGGCTGCTCCAGCCGCGCCCGCACGGGCTTCACGGGCAACGTCGCCAGCCGGCGAATCTCCCGGCGGCGGTGCGTCTCGTCCAGGTCCACCACCGCCGACACGTCCTGCCCCAGGATGCGCGACAGACTCTGCGCGGCGGCCTTGCGAACGCGCTGCTCACGGTCACCCAAGGCGCCCAGCAGCAGCGTGCGCGCGTTCTCCCCAGCGCCAGCTCCGAGCGCCAGCGCGGCCAGCGCGCGCGCCTCTGGATCCGCGTCGTGGATGGCTTCCTCGCCCAGCCGCCGCGCCGTCTCCCCTTCCAGGCCCAGCGCCAGCAGCGACGCGCGGCGGCGCACCGAGCGGTCCGGGTCCTTCATCGCCTGCGCCAGATGCGGCGCCGCGTCCTTCGGCGCCAGCGTCAGGAGCGCCTTGAGCGCCGCGATGCGCACCTCCGGCACCGGCGACGCGAGCAGCGGCGACACCACCGACGCGCCCTCTTCCTGGCACAGCGACGCGAACGCCTGGAGCAGCGCCACCTGCGCCGTCGGCTCTGTCTCCGCATGCAGCGCCGACGCCAGCGCGGGCGCGGCGGCCGGCTGTGACAGCGCCTTCAGGCGCTCCGCGGCACGCACCCGGGCCGCGCCATCCTGCGCGGACAGCTCGCGGATGGAGAACCCGAACAACGTCTCATCCGTCGGCCCGCCGAACCCCGCGTGCGAGGACAGCTCCGCGTGCTGCGCCGCGCTCACGCCCAACCGGCCCGCCTGCAGGAAGCGCTGCGCCTCACGCGCCACCGGTGACAGGCCGTCGTCCTCGACGACAGTGGCCACGGGCGGCTCGCTCACCGGCGCCGGCGTCACGGGGACACTGGCCGCCGTCTCACGCAGCGGCACCGGCGAGCGCCGCGTGGGGACCACCAGCCCGCGGGCCACCGGCCCCCCCTCACCGCGCAGCAGCACCTCGCTGCGAAGCTGGGAGATGAACGACGCCAGGTCGAGCCCCAGGTCGTCGTCCTCGTCGTCGCGCTCCTGGGCGGTGGCGCGGATGCGCCCCACGTCCAGCAGCTTGTCCATCATCTGGTTCCGCTCGCCGCGCAGGGCCTGGTTGAGCCGGGCCAGCTCCTCGCGTTCGGCCTGGAGCCGACCCACGCGGACCTCCAGCTCCGCGACCTCACGGCGCAGGCCCAGCTCGCGCTGGTGCGTCTCCGCGACCTCGCGCTTGAGGTGCTCCATCTCATCGCGCGTCGAAGCCAGCTCGCTGTGGAGCTGTTGGGCACGCGCCTCGAAGTAGACGATCTTTTCGAGTGCGCTCTTGAGCAGCGCGTCCGGACGCTCGTCGCTCACGACCTCAACAGCCTCCCCGCGAGGCACGCGGCGCGGCCTGCGGATCCGAGTCACCGGGGGTTTGCACCGGATTCCCGGTACCTACCGGGGGGCCCACCCTACGTCAGACGTCCTCACTTCGTAAACCACGGAAACACCAGGGCTTTTTTCAGCGCGTCCCGGGCAGTCATTGACAACGCCGCGCAGGCCGAATTTTCGGCTTCCGCGCGCACGAGCGGGCCGCGCGAGACACATCCGTCTCAAGGGGTTGAAGCGCTCGATTCCGGACGCTCCAGCAGGCCCTCCCGGAAGCCCCGGAATGTCAGACCCCACTCGTAATCTGTGTTCCACGAGGCAGCCAACGGCCGTCACTTCTCCCCGGAGCCTCTCCGCCTGGATGCGGGGGGACGAAGCCCTCTTTTCGACAGGTTTTCCGCACGCCATGGAACAACGACTGGCAACCCTCATTGGAAACGCGGTCCGCGCGGCGCGACAACGGCTGGAGCTGACCCAGGCCGACGTGGCCGAGCGCGTTGGCATCGCCACCGAGGTGTATGGCCGCCTGGAACGCGGCCACATGCTTCCCAGCGTCCGCACGTTGCGCAAGCTGTGCCTGGTGCTCAACTGCTCGTCGGACGTGCTCTTGGGAATGGCGGGCGTGGAAGGCGCGCCCACGCTGGCGGAGGACCCGCCGGAATACCGTGAGCGCCCGGAAGTCCGCCGGCTGCTGCGCACGGTGCGCAAGCTGGACGCACCGCGTCTTCGCCTGTTGGGGCAGGTGGCGAACGCGCTCGAGACGTAGCGATACAGCGGAGACCCGGCCGGGGCGGTGAAGACCCTGGCTGGGACCTGAAGGGTGGTGAGGGGCCGGACGGATTGCGCCCTGGCGCAAGCGCTTGGCGCGTGGAGTGAAGCAGCCGCTGCTGGGGGGGCGTACTGAATGCTTCATGACCCCCGCCCGCCCCCCGCCCCCTTCAGCCGACCTGCCGCAGCTCGCGGTTCATGCGTTGTGGTGGGGGTGGTTCCCAGCCTTCATCTGGAGCTGGGACGCGCTGCCCTGGGTGGGGCGGCTGGCCATGTGCCTGCTGGGCTGGGCCATCTGCTTCTGGAACTACGCCGTCCTGCACAACCACATGCACGTGTCCATCGCCCGGCCTCCACTGGCGCACTGGGTGGTGTCCCGTGCGCTGGGCATGGCGTGTGGGTTCCCCTACCGGGGCTACTTCATCCACCACTTCAACCACCACCGGTATGATGACGGCCCGGGCGACTGGGGCCGCCGCCGTCCCGGTGAGCGCGTCTTCCGCTACTGCCTGCGCTCGGCGCTGACGCCGTGGCTGTGGCCCTACGAGACGCTGGGCCAGGTCTGGCAGTGGGCGAAGAAGAAGAACCAGCGGCTGGAGCTGGCAGTGGATTTCCTGGTGGTGGACGGCGCGCTGCTGGCGGTCATCGTGTGGAAGCCCGCGCTGGGCCTGGCCTGGTGGGGGGTGCTGCTGGTGACGCAGTTCTGCATCCACTGGCTCAACCTGGCGGCCCACTTCGAAACGGACTCCGAGCAGAAGGACGCCCTGGGGACCACGTCCTATTCCGCCTTCTACAACCGGTGGTTCTTCAACGCGGGCTACCACCAGGCCCATCACCTGAAGCCGCAGGTGCCCTGGTACGAGCTTCCGGCCCTCACCGAAGAGCTCGCTCGGACGTCCAGGCTCCGTCCAGAGCTGACGACCGGGCTTTCCCCCATCAATCCGTTGTGGGTGGCACGGGTGGTGAAGCGCTATTCTGCCAAGCCGTGCGATCGGCAGACGGAGTCGAAGATTACCTCCGGGACCCCCACGGCCGTTACCTAGTCGGGGAGGGCTTCCTCCACTGGTACGCCTCGGAGGACCTGTGCGGCTTCATCCTCTGGGGACGTCCCGGAGAGGCCGAGGTGCGCCGGCTCGTCCAGGTGCTGGACGTGGAGTTGTCCCCCGCCAAGCCGCATGCCTCGCTGGTGGACGCGCGCCGGCTGGAGGCCGCGGACCCCATGGCCTTTGCCGCCCTGGTCAAATACATGCAGCCCCGCGAGAAGGACTTCAGCACCTCCGTGCTGAAACAGGCGCTGGTGCGGCCTGAAGGCGTGGTGGGCGCGGTGGTGGGCGGCTTCTACACGCTGCTGTCCGGGGCCTATCCCAGCCGGGCCTTCACCGCTCCCGACACCGCCCTTCAGTGGTTGGGGCAGCCGGAGGCCGAGGCCGCGGCGCTGCTGGCGGAGCTCAACGGACTGGTCGCGGAGGCCACCGGCCAGTCTCCCCTGTTGCGCGAGCTGCACCAGGTGATGCGGGGCCGGCTGCCGGAGGTGAATCTGTCGGACGTGGCCCGGGAGATGGGCATGTCCGAACGGACGCTGCAACGCCGGCTGAAGGAGGCCAGCACGTCCTTCCAGGCGGAGCTCAACGCGGTGCAGGTGCGCATGGCGCAGTCGCTGCTGCGCGAGTCGAACATGAAGCTCACCGCGGTGGCGGTGGAGGTGGGCTGCGCCTCGCTCCAGCACTTCAGCAGCCTCTTCCGCAAGCTGGTGGGCGAGTCCCCCAGCGCGTGGCGGGACCGGCAGAAGCAGCCGCAGGGCGACGGCACGCCACCACCCGCCGAGGCCCTGATGGAGGAAGTGGCCGGAGCCCCCAGCAAGGGCCCCGTCGCGGGCACGTCCGAAGTCCCGGAGTAGTCACACCCTGGAGCCGGGAAGCCGCTGGCTCCCGGCAATCCCTGCCAGTCACCACAGGCGCTCAACGTTCCCAAGCGTTGTCAGGCAGGAGCGCGCGATTCAGCGGGTGACGCGCAAGTCTTTGACACCTCGTGGGTGCGATACCTGGCACGCGAGACTCCGGGAGTTCCGATTCTCAGCGGACTTTCAGACTGATTCCCGCCCTTCATGGCGATTTGACAATATTTATCCACAAACACTACAAAAACATAGAACGCGACGCCCACCCTGCCGGCGCTTCCACCGCTGGCCTTGGAGCTGCTTCCCTTGACGCCCGGTCAATTACAGACAGCGCTGACGGACGCGATTCACCTGGCGCGGCAGGTGGACCTGCGCCAGTGCGAGCAGGAGGAGGCCCCGCGCCTCTTGCAGGAGTCCGTGCCGGCGCTGCGGAACGCCGTCCTCGCGGGGGCCCAGGCGCTGGGCGCCGTTCGCGCCCATTACGAAGAGGGTGAGGACCCGCCGGGCTTCGTGGGCGACACCCGGCGTCAGCGCATCGCGGACCTGGCGTTCATGGCGCGCCTGGACCTGGGCGAACGGCTGGAGCGGCTGGGGGCGATGACGGCCTCCGAGGCGCCCTGGAACATCATCGCCACGTGCGGCAGCGCCCGGCGCCGCCTCTTCAAGTGCGCCGCCGCGGTGGAGCGCGCGTTGTGCGCGCACGAGGGGCTGACGCCCCGGCTGGAAGGACTCCTCACCCAGGAGCTGGAGCGGTCGCTGAAGGTGCGTCAGGCCTACGTGCTGTTCCGCCGGGGGCTGCTCACGCGCGCGGAGCCCACGGCGCCGTGGCTGGCGCCCGTGCTGCGCCGGGCCGCGGTGTGCTTCTCCGAGCTGACGGGCCGGGAAATCTACGAGGACCTGCGCATCGAGGACCGCACCGAGCTGCGGCGACTCCAGGCGGCGGTGCTGGACTGGCTGCGCGGGCAGGATGGCCATGACGCCGTGTCCGGCCGGAGGCTGTGGCAGGACATCGCGGTGTTCGCCGAGCTGCTCACGCAGGTGAACCTCCGCCCCGAGCTGCGCGAGCACGACCAGGCGCTGCTGGGCTCACTCCTGCTCAGCCTGGAGCTGGACCCTTCGCTGAGCGCCGAGCGGCTGGCGGAGCTCGCCCGTCCCCTGTTGGGCGTGGACGACCTGCTGGACGACTGCATCGAGAATCCCACCGCCGTGGAGCGCGCGGAGTGGCGGGAGACCCTGGAGCGGCTCGCCACGGGCCTCCTGGGCGAACACGGCGCGGTGCCTCCTCTGGAAGAGGAGGCCCTGGCCGCCCCCCGGTGAAAGCCGTCCCCCGGCATCGAGCGCCGTGATTCAGCGCCAGGGACCTGGGCGCTGGCCATGGCCCTCGCGGGGTGCTGGCGAAGCGCTCTTTCGATTTGCCCTGGCGGCGTGCCAGAAGCTGGAGTCCGTGTGAGCCTGCGCGCCAGCGGCGGCGCCGCAGCTCGCGTTGCGACTCCAACTCGGGGGCGAAGTGGCGGAGAGGGTGGCCGGGCGCGCCCTCCGCGCCGTGTGGCCCACCTAGCGCTTGGCGGCCTTCGCGCCCCGCTGGAGACGGCGCGCCTTGCCCAGTCGTGGGGCATCCGCGCGAGGACGGCGCGGCGTGGGCGCTCGCTTGCCCGCGGGCAGAATGGGGTCGGGACACACCGCGCGGAGCTTGCATGCCTTGCACTCGGCGCCGCTCCACACCGCTTCGTAGAGCGCCGTCACCCGGTCGATGACGTCGAAGTCCTCGGTGACGAAGCCCAGCTCGAAGTTGCGCGCGGAGTCGCCCTTGGCGCCCAGCCCCGCGCCGGTGAGGTTGGCGCTGCCCAGGTATGCCCACGCGCCATCTACCACCACCGCCTTGAAGTGCACGCGCGGGCAGACCTTGAGCGACAAGCCCCCCGCCACCAGCCGCGCCTGCCGGTCGAAGGCGGCGCGAAAGGGCCGGCTCGGCAGCTCCGCGTGCAACAGCCGCAGCGCCACTCCGCGCGCGGCGAGCGTGTCCAGCACGTCCACCAGCGGGACGAAACGGCCGCCGTGCTCCACGAACATCGCCTTCACGTTGGCCGTGGCCATCCACACCGACTCCCGGGCGTGGAGCAGCTTCTCCAACACCACCTCCCGGTACAGCGCGCTGCCCGACAGGAGCTCCGCCTCGATGGGACGCATGGGACACACTCCAACACACACGCCCTCACCCCGCCACCTGGCGGACAAATGACCTCCAGTCACTTGACGAATGACCGAGGGTCATTCATCCATGAGCCATGGCCAGCACCTCAGCGGCGAAGGCGAATCGGGCCCTGCCCCAGCGAGCTCGGAAGGACGAGGACAAGGAAGCGCGGCGGCAGCTCATCCTGGATGAGGCGCTGGCCCTGTATCAGGCGACGTCCTACGCCGAGGTGAAGATGGCGGACGTGGCCGGCCGGGCGATGCTGGCCAAGGGCACGGTGTTCCTCTACTTCCCCACGAAGGAGGCGCTGTTCCTGGCGCTGCTGGAGGACCTGCTCTTCGCGTGGTTCGCCCGGCTGGACGGGCTGCTGGCGGAGGACACGTCGGCCTGGACGGGGCCCCGGCTGGCGCGCACGGTGGCCGAGTCGCTGGAGGGCGAGGAGGCCCTGACGCGGCTGCTCGCGCTGCTGCAGACGGTGCTGGAGCAGAACGTGACGGCCGAGCAGCTCCGCCCGTTCAAGGAGCGGCTGCTGGCGGCGCTGCTCCGCGCGGGCACACGGGTGGAGCAGCGGCTGCCCTTCCTCCATGCCGGAGAAGGCCCGCGCTTCTTCATCCACCTGCACGCGCTGGTGACGGGCCTCCGGCAGATGGCGGACGTGGCGCCGGTGGCGCGCGAGGTGCTGGAGGCACTGCCCCACCTGGCGCCGCTGCGCGTCGACTTCACCGCCGAGCTGACGACGGCCCTCACCACCCTTCTTCGCGGATTGGAGTCCCGCTGAGGCTCCTTTCCCACCCCCTGGAGAACCCCATGCTCGAAGCAACGTCTCAAGCCAGCACGCAGCCCACCGCCGACACCGAGCGCATCCGCGCGGTGTTCGAAGCCCAGCGCGCGCACCGCTGGACGATGTCCCGCACCACGGCCGCCGAACGCATCGCCCGGCTGAAGCGGCTGCGCGAAGCCATCATCGCCCGCCGCGCGGAGCTGGCGGACGCCATCCACGCGGACTTCCGCAAGCCCGCGGTGGAGGTGGAGCTGACGGAGCTGCACCCCACGCTGGAGGAGCTGAACCACACGGTGCGGCACCTCAAGTCGTGGATGAAGCCCATGCGGGTGGGCACGCCGATGCTGCTGGCGGGCTCGTCCAGCCACGTGCGCTACGAGGCGCGCGGCACGGTGCTGCTGCTGTCGCCGTGGAACTACCCCTTCAACCTGCTGGTGTCGCCGCTGGTGGCCGCCATCGCCGCGGGCAACACCGTCATCTGCAAGCCCAGCGAGAAGACGCCGCACACCTCGCGCTTCCTGGCGCGGCTGGTGAAGGACGTGTTTCCCAAGAACGAGGTGGCGCTGTTCGAAGGCGGCGCGGAGACGGCGGAGGCGCTGCTGGAGCTGCCCTTCGACCACATCTTCTTCACCGGCAACACGCGCATCGGCCGCAAGGTGATGGAGGCCGCGGCGAAGCACCTGGCCAGCGTGACGCTGGAGCTGGGTGGCAAGTCGCCCGTCATCGTCGATGAAACGGCGGATGTCGCCGCCGCCGCCGAGCGCCTGTGCTGGGGCAAGTTCGTCAACGGCGGCCAGACGTGCGTGGCGCCGGACTACGTGTTCGTGCACGCGTCGAAGGAGCGGGCGTTCCTGGACGCGCTCAAGGCGTCCATCACGCGCTTCTACGGCGATACCGAGCAGGAGCGGCAGGCGAGCCCTGACCTGACGCGGCTGGTGGACCCGGTGGCGTGGCGGCGGGTGAAGGACCTGCTCGAACGCTCGGTGGCTGCGGGAGCGAAGCTGGAGGTGGGCGGGGAGACGGACGAGCCCTCGCGCTACATCGCGCCCACCGTGCTGTCCGGCGTGACGGCGGAGAGCCCGGTGATGGAGGGCGAGATTTTCGGACCGGTGCTGCCGGTGCTCACCTTCCAGTCCCGTGAAGAGGTCTACGCGCACATCCGCGCGGGCGGGAAGCCTTTGGCCCTCTACGTGTTCAGCCAGGACAAGCGGGCGGTGGAAGACATCTTCCAGAACACCACGTCGGGTGGCGCGGTGGTGAACAACGTGCTCGTCCACCTCGCGAACCCCAACCTCCCGTTCGGCGGGGTTGGCACCAGTGGCCTGGGGAACTACCACGGCCATTTCGGCTTCAAGACGTTCAGCCATGAGCGGGCAGTGATGGTTCAGTGGATGAAGTCGCTGGCTTCGGTGTTCTTCCCGCCGTATCGCGGGAAGGCGCAGGAATTGGCCTCCCGCGCGACCCGGCTGATGGAGTAGGCAACCCAGGCCGGGGCACCTCCGGAAGGAGCCGGGCGATGCGCGTGGTGAAGTTGGAAGAAGCACGGATGCCGGACGGTGTGCAGGAGGCGTTCGACCGCCTCCATGCGCATCGCTGGGAGGTGGCGCGCCGCGGCATGAAGGAACGGCTGGCCCGGCTGGAGCAGCTCAAGACGCTGCTCGTCGCCCGGCGCGAGGCCCTGGCCGAGGCGCTCCACGCCGACTTCCGCAAGCCGCGCGCGGAGGTGGAGGCCACCGAGGTCCTCCCCGTCCTGATGGAGTTGGCCTCCATCCAGAAGCACCTCAAGACGTGGATGAAGCCCCGGAAGGTCTCCACGCCCCTGCTGCTCACCGGCACGTCCAGCCTGGTGCAGTACGAGCCCCGGGGCGTGGTGCTGGTGATGGCCCCGTGGAACTACCCCTTCCACCTGCTGGTGTCGCCGCTGGTCGCTGCGGTGGCCGCGGGCAACGCCGTCCTGTGCAAGCCCAGTGAGAAGACGCCCAACACGGCGCGCTTCATCGCGGAGCTGGTGAAGGATGTCTTTCCCCCAGAAGAGGTCGCGGTGGTGGAGGGCGGCCCGGAGGTGGGCGAGGCGCTGCTGCGGCTGCCCTTCGACCACTTCTTCTTCACCGGCGGGGCCCGCGTGGGCCGGCGGGTGATGGAGGCCGCGGCGAAGCACCTGGCCAGCGTGACGTTGGAGCTGGGTGGCAAGTCGCCCGTCATCGTCGATGAGACGGCGGATGTCGCCGCCGCCGCCGAGCGCGTGGTGTGGGGCAAGTTCCTCAACGGCGGACAGACGTGCATCGCCCCCGACCACGTCTGGGTCCACGCGTCGAAGGAAGAGGCGCTGCTGGAGGCGATGAAGGAGGCCCTGGAGCGCTTCTACGGCCGCACCGAGGAGGCGCGCCGCGCGAGCCTGGACCTGTGCCGCATGGTGGATGACAGCGCCTTCACGCGGGTGCGCCAGTTGATGGACCGCACCGTGGAGGCCGGCGCGCGCGTGGTGGTGGGCGGCGGCGTGGGAGCGGAGTCGCGTTACATCGCGCCCACGGTGCTCGCGGACGTGACGCCGGACGCGCCCATCATGGCCGAGGAGATTTTCGGACCGGTGCTGCCGGTGCTGCGCTTCGAGTCCCTGGACGAAGTGGTGTCGCACGTGCGCGAGGACGGCAAGCCCCTGGCGCTCTACGTGTTCAGCAACGACGAGGCCACGGTGGAGCGGCTGCTGCGGGAGACTCGCGCGGGCGGCACGTGCATCAACACGGTGGTGCTGCACAACGTGAATCCGAACCTGCCCTTCGGCGGCGTGGGCGCCAGCGGCGTGGGCGCGTATCACGGCGAGACGGGCTTCCGGACCTTCAGCCACGAGCGCGCGGTGCTGCGCCAGGGGCGCACGTCCCTGGTCCACCTGTTCTTCCCGCCCTTCACGGGCAAGGCGCAGAAGCTGGCGCGGCTGGCGGGGCGGTTGTTCGAATAGGCGTGAAATGAGAGATGCTCCGGTCCGTAATGCCTGAGACCTCTCTCGCGAAAGACGCCTGCTGGTGAGCCGCACATGACAGACCCGGGGTCGCCTTCCCCTCTGACGGTGGTCCCCGGTGGTGACGGGGGCTTCCTGTCGCGCCTGCCCACGGTGCTGCAACCGCACCGCAGCCTGCTCACCTACTACCTCGTCAGCGCGCTGCTGGCCGGGCCCGGCTTCCCCATCCTCGGGCTCATCCGCTACTTCAAGTACCAGACGCTGCGCTACACGCTGGACGACGAAGGCATCACCGTCCGCTGGGGCATCCTCTTCCGGCGGGAGGTGTCCCTCACCTACGCGCGCATCCAGGACATCCACCTGTCCAGCAACCTGGTGGAACGCTGGCTGGGGCTGGCGCGCATCCAAATCCAGACGGCGAGCGGCAACTCTCAGGCGGAAATCACCATCGAAGGTGTGCCCGACTTCGGAGCCATGCGGGACTTCCTCTATTCGAAGATGCGGGGAAGCCGGGAGCGCGCAGTGCCCACGCAGGGGAGCGCACGCGCCATGCCCGCCGGTGACCATGACGCGCTGGCGGCCACGCTCCGCGAGATTGCCGAGGAGGTGCGCGCCCTGCGGCTCAGCCTGGACAGCGGCGCCACGCGGGAGAAGCAGGATGTCTGACGCCGCGCCTGCCTGGCTCCTGCGCCTGCTGAAGGTGCCCCCCGCGCCGCACATCCCCGAAGGCGCGGCGGTTCGCGTGTTCCGCGCCGCCCCGGCCCATCGCCAGCTCCAGTTGCTCCGTTGGGGCCTGCGGCAGGCCGGCGTCGTGGTGGGCCTGATTTTCACCTGGGTGGCGGTGAAGAACCGGTTCGTCCCGCACCTGCCCTACGCGCACGCGGACACGGTCTTCTTCGTCTTCGAGATGTTCGCCTGGCTCGCGTTCGCCGTGCAGGCCCCCATCACCTTCCTGGTGGCGTGGCTCGACTACGAGTACCGCTGGTACATCCTCTCCGACCGCAGCCTGCGCATCCGGGAAGGGCTCGTCTCCATCCAGGAGAAGACGATGACCTTCGCCAACATCCAGCAGGTCTCCATCCGGCAGAACCCGCTCCAACGGCTGTTCGGTATCGCCGACGTGAAGGTGGAGACGGCGGGCGGAGGCAGCAAGCGCGGCGCGCAGGACGCGGACGCCTCACACACGGAAGGACTGCACGAGGCCCACTTCCGGGGCGTGGACAATCCGGAGGAGATTCGCGACGTCATCATGGCGCGGGTGCGCATGCACCGGGACGCCGGATTGGGCGAGCCGCAGCATCCCGAGCCGGCGCTGCCCGCGCCCGTGGCCTCCTCGGCCGCGACGCTGGGCGCGGCGAAGGAGCTGCTGGGTGAGATGCGGGCGCTGCGAAGCGCCCTGACGGCCCAGGGCCGCGTGGAGCCCTGAGCCGCCGTGAAGCGCGATGTGCCCGGCGGACGCCGGGCCCCTCGCGGTGCTTCAGCTCCGCAGACCGGGCGCTTCCTGGCCGGTGCGCGCGACGTACTCCGTGTAACCACCGCCGTACTGGTGGATGCCCTCGGGCGTCAGCTCCAGCACGCGGTTGGACAGCGCGGCCAGGAAGTGACGGTCGTGGGAGACGAACAGCATCGTCCCCTCGTAGCGGGAGAGCGCCGTAATCAGCATCTCCTTCGTGGCCATGTCCAGGTGGTTGGTGGGCTCGTCCAGCACCAGGAAGTTCGGCGGGTCGAAGAGCATCTTCGCCATGACGAGCCGGGCCTTCTCACCACCGGACAGCACGCGGCACTTCTTCTCCACCTCGTCGCCGGAGAAGCCGAAGCAGCCGGCCAGCGCCCGCAGCGAGCCCTGACCCGCGCGGGGGAAGGCGTCCTCCAGCGACTGGAACACCGTCCGCTCGCCATCCAGCAGGTCCATGGCGTGCTGCGCGAAGTAACCCATCTTCACGCTGCCACCCAGCGCCACGTTGCCCGTGTCCGGCTGCGTGGAGCCCGTCACCAGCTTCAGCAGCGTGGACTTGCCCGCGCCGTTGACGCCCATGACGGCCCAGCGCTCCGTGCGGCGCACCAGGAAGTCCAGCCCCTCGTAGATGATGCGGCTGCCGTAGGCCTTGTGAACGCCCTTCAGGCTCACCACGTCGTCGCCCGAGCGCGGCGCCGGCTGGAACTCGAAGAGCACCGTCTGGCGCCGCTTGGGCGGCTCCACGCGCTCAATCTTCTCCAGCTTCTTCACCCGGCTCTGCACCTGCGCGGCGTGCGAGGCGCGCGCCTTGAAGCGCTCGATGAACTTCAGCTCCTTGGCGAGCATGGCCTGCTGGCGCTCGAACTGCGCCTGCTGCTGCTTCTCGTTCATCGCCCGCTGCTGCTCGTAGAACTCGTAGTTGCCGGTGTACGTCGACAGCGAGCCGCCGTCGATCTCCACCACCTTGTTCACGATGCGGTTCATGAACTCGCGGTCGTGCGACGTCATCAGCAGCGCGCCGTCGTAGTTCTTGAGGAACTCCTCCAGCCAGATGAGGCTCTCGATGTCGAGGTGGTTGCTCGGCTCGTCGAGCAGCATCGCGTCCGGACGCATCAGGAGGATGCGGGCCAGCGCCACGCGCATCTTCCAACCGCCCGACAGCGCGCCCACGTCGCCGTCCATCATCTCCTGGGTGAAGCCCAGGCCCGCGAGAATCTCCCGCGCGCGGCCTTCCAGCGCGTAGCCGCCCAGCTCCTCGAAGCGCCCCTGGACCAGGCCGTAGCGCTCCACGAGCTTGTCCATGTTGTCCGCCTGGTCCGGGTCGGCCATGGCGGCCTCCAGCTCCTTCAGCTCGGCGGCCACCGTGCTCACCGGGCCCGCGCCGTCCATCACCTCGGCGGCGGCGCTGCGGCCCTCCATCTCACCCACGTCCTGGCTGAAGTAGCCAATGGTGACGCCCCGGTCGACCGCGACCTGGCCCTCGTCGGGGTGCTCCTGGCTGGTAATCATCCGGAACAGCGTCGTCTTGCCGGCCCCGTTGGGTCCGACGAGGCCCACCTTCTCCCCCTTGTGGAGCGCCGCGGAGGCCTCGATGAAGAGAATCTGCTGGCCGTTCTGCTTGCTGATGTTGTCGAGACGAATCATGTGCGTGCGGGGGGCCCGGAAGCGGGTGCGGCGCCCTTATGCCACGTAGCCCGCCCCGGAAAGAATGTTCCGAACCCCTGGAAAGCGACTTCTCTTGCATGGGAGCGGACAGGCGGGGGAGCCCCCGGTCCCAGGCTGGAAGTGGGACCTGCCCCCACTCGCGCCATGGCATACACTGCCGCGCCGTGCTGACCGTCGACGCCCACCCCTCCCTGGACACCCTGGCCTTCACCACCACCTTCCCCGGGCCGCTGGGCGGACTGCCCTCCCCGGAGTGGCTGGTGGCCCTGCTGAAGCCCGGCGCCACCGCGCCCCTGTCCAGCGACGACACCGTGCGCGGCGCCATCCGCGACATGCTCCGCCACGGCGGCTACAAGCCCACCGGGCGTGGCAAGCCCGCGTCGGAGTACCTGGTGCGTGCCTCGGGTGACGGCTCGCTGGGCGCCATCAACCTGGCCGTGGATGCCTGCAACGCGGTGTCCCTGCACAGCGGCCTGCCCATCAGCGTGGTGGACCTGGACCGGGCCACCGCCCCCTTCCGCGTGGGCGTGGCCCCGGAGGGCGCGCAGTACGTCTTCAACGCGTCCGGGCAGAGCATCGACCTGGCGGGCCTGCTGTGCCTCTTCGACGCGGAGGGCCCGTGCGCCAACGCCGTCAAGGACGCGCAGCGCACCAAGACGAACGCGGACACCCGCCGCACCCTCACCGTGCTCTGGGGCGCCAAGGCCCTGGGCGAGCGGACCGCGCGCGCCTTCGACTGGTATCGGGAGCTGCTGGAGCGCGCGGGGGCCACGGTGGAGCGCCTGCCCTGAGAGGCACGGGGGCCCTTGAAACATGCCGGCCGACGGGGCAGACCCGGACCATGGCGGGACGGAAATCCAGCAGGTGGGTGCTGCTGCTCGTGTGGCTTCATGCGGCGAGCGCGGCGGCGCAGATCGTCAACGTCCAGGCGCTGTTCGACGAGAACACGGGACCGGGGCGCTCGGCGGCCGTGGACCTGGGCGCGGACTGGCGCACGGGCAGCACCGACCTCTTCAGCGTGCGCGGCGCCCTGCTGGGCCAGTGGCGCAGCGAGACGCACACCTGGCTGGCCGTCCTCCGGGGGGAGTACGCCTTCGCCGCCGATGAGGTCATCGTCAGCAAGGTCATGGAGCACGTCCGCTACCGCTACGGATTCACGGAGCGGCTCTCCGGCGAGGTGTTCCTCCAACACGAGTTCGACAAGTTCCGCCGCATCCAGTTCCGGGCCCTGCTGGGCGCGGGGCCCCGGGTGAGGGTGCTGACCGACAAGAAGGCCACGCTGGTGGTGGGGCTCGCGCTGATGCTGGAGCACGAGCGCATCCGCCGGGATTCCGAACCGGATGCCGGGGAGTTCCGCACCGACCCGCGCCTGTCCAGCTACGTGCTGGGGCGGCTGGAGTTCATGGAGAACGTCTTCCTGGTGCAGACGCTCTACGCCCAGCCCCGCGTGACGAACCCCGCCGACATCCGCCTGCTCAACGACACCATCTTCGAGGTGAAGCCCAACGAACGCCTCTCGGTGGGCATCGGCTTCAACCTCACCTTCGACAACTCTCCGCCCCTGGGCGTGCCCAAGCTCGACACCCAGCTGCGGACCTCGGTGGGCATCCGGCTGTAGCCGCCTTCGTCCCACGAAGTGTGTCACCCGGGCGACAGGAGCCAGCCCTCGCCTGCCTCTCCGCCCACACCCGGCAACGCCCCAGTTGTTGGCAACTGTCTTGCTACGGTGCCTCGCAGGGCAACAACAGGGTGGCGAGGCCGGCGATGACGGAACTGTACGTGGAGCGCGAGGACACGGTGGCGAAGGCAGTGACGCTCTTCCCCAAGGACACGGTGGTGAGGGCGCTGTCACTGATGCAGCGGTATGGCCTGAGCCGGCTGCCGGTGGTGGACGACGTGCACGGCGAGCTCATCGGCGACGTGACGGCCGACGACCTCACCCGGGTCTGGCAGCACGCGCCGCTGGCCTGTATGTCGGAAATTCTTTCACTGAAATCCCTGCGGGTTGAAGACTTGGAGGACGCCACCCGTTGGGGGCCGCGCCTCACCCTGGTCTCCCCCCTGATGGACGTGTACCAGACCAGCAAACGCTGGGTGCAGTAGGCCGGAAGGCCCGCATCCCGACGGCGCTCAGCCGATGCCAGGCGTGAGCGCCTTCATCCACACCACCACGGCCGCGGCGCCCGCGTCCGGCACACCGACGGCGCGCGCCCCCAGGTAGCTGGCGCGTCCCAGGCGTGGCTGCATCCGGGACGTCGCATCCTCTCCCGCCTCGGCCGCGTGCACCGCCGAGGCCCAGGCCTCGCGAGCCCCCTGTCCGTCCCGCACCGCCTTCGCGAAGGCGTCGGCGGCGGGCCGGAGCGCATCGAGCATGGTGCGGTCCCCAGGCCGCGCGCCGCCCAGCTCCGATACGGCGGTGACGGCCAGGTCGAAGGCCTCGGCCCATGCGGCGGCATCCGCGGGCCCTTCCGCCAGCCTGCGCGCGGCGCGCAGCAGCGCCGTCGCGTAGAAGGGCCCCGAGCTGCCGCCAATGCTGCGCCGCAGGGCATTGCCAATGGCCGTCAGCGCGCGCGCGGGGCTCGTCCACGCGTCCTCCGGGAGGGCGCGAATCGCCTCGGCGCCCCGCACCAGACTGAGGCCCAGGTCACCGTCGCCCGCGGCGCTGTCGAGCGCGGTCAGCCGGGGCTCCGACTGCTCGAACGCGTCCGCCACCCGCAAGGCGGCCTTCCGGAAGCGGTCCATCCCCGGTTGCGGCGCCTCCGCCGGAAGCGATGCCGGAGACGCCGTGGACGAAGGCCGGTACACCCCCGGCTCCTTCGGCAGCCGTCCCGCGCCGGGCCACGCGGGCGCATCCGCCGCCGCATCCAGGCGGGCCAGCCGCGCGTCGTCCACCTTCAGCAGCGTCAATGAGCAGCCGGGCATCTCCAGCGCGGAGAGGAACGTCCCGCTCCACGCGCGCTCCACGCGGATGCCGCCCTGGCGCAGCGCGGCCAGCGCGCGCCGGGCGACGATGGCCAGCTCCATGGGCGGCGTGCCGCCCAGTCCGTTGACGAGCAGCACCACCCTGTCTCCCGAGCTGATGCGCCGGTCCTCGACGATGGTGGTGAGCAGCGTGTCCACCAGGCTGTCCGCCGTCTGCATCGGCACGCGCCGCACGCCCTGCTCGCCGTGGATGCCCAGGCCCAGCTCGATTTCGTCCTCCTCCAAGGTGAAGCCCGGCTTGCCCGCCGCGGGCACGGTGCAGGGCCCCAGGGCCACGCCCATGGTGCCCAGCGCCTCCGCCGCCGCGGTGGCCTCGCGGAGGACGTCCTGGAGCGCCGCGCCCGCCGCGGCCGCCGCGCCCGCGACCTTGTGGACCAGCACCGTGCCAGCGATGCCCCGGCGCCGCGCGGGCTCCACCGTGTCGTGCAGGGACACGTCGTCCGCCACCACCACCGTCTCCACGGGGATGCCCTCGGCGCGCGCCAGCTCGGCAGCAAGCCCGAAGTTGAGCCGGTCCCCCGTGTAGTTCTTCACGACGAGCAGCGCGCCCGCGGGCCCCGCGACGGCGCGGATGGCGGCCAGCACGGCATCGGTGCTGGGCGAGGTGAAGACGTCACCGGCCACCGCCGCGTCCAGCATGCCCGCGCCCACGTAGCCCGCGTGCGCCGGCTCATGGCCGCTGCCGCCGCCGGAGATGACAGCCACCTTGCGCGCGCGGACGTCGGAAGGCGTGTCGGCGCGGAGCACCACTGACTCCCCCTCCAGCAGCACCTGCCCGGGGGCGAGCGAGACCAACCCCTCCAGCATCTCCCGCACCACCGCGCGAGGGGCGTTGACCAGCTTCTTCATGAAAGTGTCCTCTCTCAGACGCCGTTGAAGAAGTCGACCGCGCCCGTCTCCAGCGAGTACTCGGCGCCGACGATGCGCATGCCTTCCTCGCGGCACAGACGCTCCAGCAGGCGGCTGCCATGGCGGAGGGTGTCGCAGGAGTTGCGGATGTTGGCGCGGACGGCTTCCTTCATCAGGAACTCCCAGTCCGCCTTCGGCCCGGCGGCGCTCACCACCGTCGTCACCGGCTCGAGGCAGCGCTCCACGATGTCGCGGATGTTCTCGGACGCCTCGCTCTTGCCCTCACGCACGTAGTCCAGCGTGGCCTGGATGGCGCCGCAGTGCGAATGCCCCATCACCACCGCCAGGCGCGTGCCGAACTTCGCCGCCGCGAACTCAACACTGCCCACCAGCGACGGCGCGACGACGTTGCCCGCCACGCGGATGACGAACAGGTCCCCCAACCCCTGGTCGAAGATGTACTCCGACGGCGCGCGCGAGTCCGAACACGAGAGGATGATGGCGAAGGGACTCTGCCCCGCCACCAGCGCCTGCCGGGCGGAGCGGCCGAGCGGGTTCTCCATGTTGCGCGCGTTCAGGACGAACCGCTGATTGCCCTCCCGAAGGCGCGCAAGGGCATCCTGGGCGGAGATGGGTGGCGTCGAAGCGGTGGGCATTGCGCGGGTCCTCGAGGGTGGGTGAAGCGGAAAGGTGGCAACCCAACAGAGCGCTATACACCAGCCGGGCGACCAAGGAACGAGCCGTCCTCCTGCTTCGACGCGGGAGTTCAGCCGTCAGACACCCAGTTCGTCACGGATGTGCTTCACGATGTCCGCTGGCGGCGGCGTCACGTCCACGCTGAGCGCGCGCGAGGGCAGCTCCATGGCCGCCATCTGACTCTCCAGCAGGGACGCGGGCATGAAGTGGCCCTGGCGCTGCGACATCCGGCGGGCGAGCACCTCATGCGGCGCGTGCAGGAACACCCACCTCACGTGTGTGGGGTCCAGCTCCTCCAGCAGCGTGCGGTAGGCCTGCTTGAGGCCGGAGAACGCCATCACCAGGTCCTCGCCCTGCACCAGCGCCCGCGCCACCTCATCGCGCAGCTTGCGCAGCCAGGGGGCGCGGTCCTCGTCCGTCAGCGGTGCGCCCGCGGCCATCTTCATCACGTTGGAGCGCGGGTGCAGGTCATCCGCGTCGATGAAGCGCCAGCCCAGCTCGGCCGCCAGGGTGCGGCCCACCGTCGTCTTCCCCGCTCCAGATACCCCCATGATGATGACGACCATTGACGCGACTCCTCCTGGTTCCGGGGCCCACTCCCCATCGTGGGGTGCCCAACGGCCTCACGCCACCCCATCCGAGGCGGAATGCCCACCGCATCACGTCCTGAAACGTCAGCCCCGGGGGGTATGCTTCATCCCATCGCCGCTCCGGATGCGGCACGGAGGGTCGGTCATGGCGGACATCGCGGACGGGGAGCAGGTCTCGGTTCAGGGCTCGGGTTCCAAGCCCTACATCCTCAAGAACACCGGCGGTGTGTATTCGTGCTCATGCCCGGCCTGGCGCAACCAGTCGGTGGCCATCGAGCGGCGCACCTGCAAGCACCTGCGCCGCGTACGCGGAGACGCCGCGGAGGACGCGCGCATCGGCGGTGACGCGTCCGGCGCTCCCGCGGCCCCCGCGCGTCCGACGAGGAGCACGTCGGCCAGTGACGACACCCAGGCCCCGCCCCTGCTGCTGGCCCAGTCGTGGGAGAACGACGTGGACCTCACCGGCTGGTGGATGAGCGAGAAGCTGGACGGCGTGCGCGCGTACTGGGACGGGAAGCAGTTCTGGTCGCGGCTGGGCAACGCGTTCCTCGCGCCGGAGTGGTTCACCGCGGGGCTGCCGGACTTCCCGCTCGACGGTGAGCTGTTCGGCGGGCGCAAGCGCTTCCAGCGCACGGTGAGCATCGTCCGCCGGCAGGACCGCAGCGACGATTGGAAGGAGCTGGCCTTCGTCGCCTTCGACGCGCCCGGCGTGGAAGGCACCTTCGAGACGCGGCTGGAGCGCTGCCGGCAGTGGATGGAGGAGGCGAAGCCCGCGTATGCGCAGTGGCACGCCCACGCGCGCTGTGACGGCACGCCGCACCTGCGCGCGGAGCTGGCGCGCGTGGAGTCGCTGGGTGGAGAAGGCCTCATGCTGCGCCAGCCCGGCTCGCGCTACGAGGCGGGCCGCTCCCACACCCTGCTCAAGGTGAAGAGCTTCAAGGACGACGAAGCGCGCGTGGTGGGACACGTGGCGGGCGCGGGCCGCCACAAGGGCCGCCTGGGCGCGCTGGAGGTGGAGCTGCGCAACGGCACGCGCTTCAGCGTGGGCACGGGCCTGTCGGACGCGGAGCGCGCAGCGCCGCCCCCCGTGGGAGCCATCATCACCTTCCGCTACCAGGAGCTGTCCAACGACGGCGTGCCACGCTTCCCGTCGTACGTGGGTGTGCGCGTCGACGCCGCCCCCTTCGCCGCGAGCTGAGGCCAGCCGTCCTACGGCAGGAGTCACCGGTCCGCTGGTCGACGGAGCGGCGCCACATTGCCACCTGACAGACGGTGCGTGCCCGGGGTGATGCGCGCCCGGGCGCCGCCCTGGTGTCTGCTTCAGGGAACCATGCACTGCGAGCTCTGTCTGACCGAGCATCCCCACGATGTGGCGTGTGGCGGCGAGCCCTGGACGCAGGTGTACCTGTCCACGGGCGACGCGGAGGCACCTCCCGTGGACCTCACGGGCCAGACGTTGGGAAGTTACCGGCTGGTCCGCCGGCTGGGCGCGGGAGGGATGGGCACCGTCTACCTGGGCGAACAGACGCGCATTGGCGCACGGGTGGCGGTGAAGGTGCTGCACCCCCACCTGGGCCGGGACGAAAGCCTGCGCGCGCGCTTCTACGCGGAGGCACGCACGGTCAACGTGGTGGGCCATCCGAACATCGTCCACATCTTCGACATCAACGAGGCGCCCGGCGGCATCCACTACTTCGTCATGGAGTACCTGGAAGGCGTGCCCATGTCGCACCTGCCCCGGCCCATGGTGCCCGCCGCGTTGGTGTCGCTGCTGGCGCAGGCGTGTGACGCGCTGGACGCGGCGCACCGGTGCGGCGTGGTGCACCGGGACTTGAAGCCGGACAACCTCTTCGTGGTGCGGCACGCGGGCGAGCCGCCGTCGCTGCGCGTGCTGGACTTCGGCGTGGCCAAGGCGCGCCGACCCCACCCGGGGGAGGATGAGACGGCGGCGGGCATCGTCCTGGGCACGCCCGCGTACATGGCGCCCGAGCAGTCCGCGGGGCAGCCGGTGGACGGACGCGCGGACATCTACGCGCTGGCGGTGACGGCCTATTACCTGTCCACGGGGCAGCTCCCCTTCGAGCGGGGGCAGATGGTGGAGCTGGCGCTGGGCACGGGCCCGGTGGGCGCGCCGCCGCCGCACCTGCTGGTGCCCGGGGTGCCGCCCGCCTTATCGGAGGTGCTGCTGCGCGCGCTGTCGCGCCGCTGCGAGGACCGCTACGCCACCGCGCTGGAGTTCAAGGAGGCCCTGCTGCTGGCCGCCGCCCAGCCATTGGCGGACGCCCTGTCCCCCCAGACGCCGCCGCCGCGCAGCCACACGCCGGTGCCGTCCCTGGCGTGGCTGGACATGGAGGACCCGGCGACGGAGCCCAACGCGCTCACCCCACCCCTGACGTGGGTGGCGCGGGTGCGGCGCCGCTCCGGCGCGGGCGACGTGGAGGTGCTGTGCACGGAGCTGAGCCGGGGCGGGCTCTTCATGTGCTGCGCGGACCCCTTCCCGCGCCTGTTCAACCGGCTGGAGTTCACCCTGCTGCTGGCCGGCGAGCTGGTGGAGTGCGCGGGCGAGGTGGTGCGCCACGTGGACGCCGCCCAGGCGCAAACGTGGGGCATGCTGTCCACGGGCGTGGGCGTGCAGTTCATCAACCCATCCGCCCGGCTGTGCGAGCTCATCCGCCGCGTGCAGCCCCACCGGCTGACAACGCCCGCGTCCACGTTGATGCGCGCGGAGGTGGTGCTGTGACGCGGGCCCCGCGTCACTTCACCGTGAAGGGCCGTGAGGCACCGGAGTAGGGCCGCACGTTGCCGTCCCAGCCCGACTTCCAGTTGCCTTCGTGGACGAGCCGGTACGTGCCCGGCGCCGTGTCGTCGGGAATGCCCCACGTCACGGTGACGTGGGAGCACGCCAACGTGGGCACGCAGTTCTCGCGCCGCCACTGGTAGCGCGTGGCCGGGTCCGCGTCGGTGGCCACGTCCGTCCAGGTGCCGTCCGGCTCGCGCCGCTGCACGCGCAGGAAGGTCCCCTCCAGGCGCAAGTCGTTCTTGGGATGCCCTCCCCAGAAGGTGGCGCTCGCCGTATCGCCGCGCGAGTACGTGGGCCGCGCGTCGGTGACGACCTCGCCGAAGTCCACCCACAAGAGCTTGTCGTCGAACACCACGCCGGGTTGCAGGCTGAGCTGCTCCTTGCGCAGGTCCCTGGGCGTGGGCCCGGGAGGCACACCGGCGCCGTCCCGCAGCGACGTGGCCAGCAGGTGGAAGTGCTGCTGGAGGGCCGCGAGCGTCCACGGGCCGAAGTGCGTGGAGGCCCCTTCGTAGTCCTGGCGCGCGTACTCCTCGCGGGTGGTCACGTAGCCTGAATAGGCATTGGACAGGCCCGCGATGACGACGTCCGTCACGCCCGCGGGCGCCAGCGCCGTCTCCACGGTGTCGCGCAGGCGGCGTCCGGCCATGGTCGTCAGCTCGAAGGGCACCGCCACCAGCGCCAGGTTGCCGATGGTGACCAGTTGCAGGGGTAGCACCTCCGGCGTCCACGGGAAGGGCCGCATGCTGCCCGTCTCCAGGACGATGGGCTTCTCCGCCTGGCACGGCGTGGTGGCGAGCGAGCAACTGAACTGCCCCCAGGCATTCTGGCCGGCGGCGCAGGTGACGCCCTCCACGCCGACGCCCGGCCCGTCCTCCGCCCCCGCCAGCATGGACACGCCGATGGCGGCCGGGCAGGTGGCTCGCGGCGCGCCGTCCGCGAAGGCGGGCGCCACGTCCACCGCGTCCATCTTCACGTAGACGTGCCGGTAGTCCACGCCGCCCGTGAGCGGCGTCTTCGCCTCCGCCCACAGCTTCGCGGCGAAGTCGTACTGCTTGCGGCCGGAGAGGTCCGTGTCCTCGAAGTCATTGGCACCGCCGCCGTTCGTGCCTCCCAGGATGTTGGGCGTCACGTCGCCCTCGTTCGCGTTGGCGAAGGCCGCGACGAACGTGTCCCCGGCCCCCTGCGCCTGCTCGGCGAGGTACGAGGCCAGGCCCTTGTTGTCACCACTGATGAGCGTGTTGCCGTTGCCCATGGACGTGGCGTGCACCGCGAACCAGTTGATGAGCCCCGTGTCGGTGCCATCCGCGCGGGTGAGGCGCAGCAGCGTCATCCGCGTGTCCACGTCGTGCGCGTAGCGGGCGCGCTCCTCGGCCGGGTTGAGCAGGTAGGCGTTGGGGGAGCGGTTGCGGCTGGCGCCGAGCAACTCCCCCGACGACAGGCGCAGCGTGCCCTCGGCGAGCCGCTCATGCGCCCGGACGATGGACGCGACGATGCCGGAGACGATGGCCTCGAAGTTCTGCGGCGAGAAGCCCAGCGTGGTGAGGTTGTAGAAGGTGTAGTGCGAATAGCCCCCGGGCCCGGAGTGGGTGTGGGTGGCGCTCAGCAGCACGTTGTCGTCGGTGTACAGGTCGCCATAACGCGCGCGCAGCCGCTCCACGACCTGCTGCTTCACCGCCTGGAACACCATGCCCAGGTCCGCGCTGACGAAGGCCACCCGCTTGCCGTTGCAGGGCGAGGCGATGACGAACGCGCGCGAGCGAAGCCGCTGGTGGATGCCGGTGGTCTGCTGCTCCAGCATGCCGTAGCCCATCATCCCCACCTCGGCGGCGGGGCCGGTGATGTCGGCGCTGCCCGCGCCCAGCAGGAAGTCCCGCGCGTCCTCGCACGCGCCCGTCAGGCCGGACGCGGAGGACTCCGGATGCGGGGAGGTCCGCCAGGGCTGGCTGGCCGCCTGGGCGCCCGTCGCGAGCACGAGCGAGAGCGCCAGCAGATGCCGGACGAAGTGGGTGCGCATGGCCTGCCTCCAAGGCGCCAGGGGACATCCCCCGGGGTGGAAGTGGATAACGCTTCAGGGCGGGCGTGCAGTACCGGAAGAACGAGCCGTCGAGAGAGCTACAGTCCGCGCGAGGGCCGGAGGTGACACCGGCCGTCTCAGCGCTCACGCGCCCGGCCGGTTCGCCGGGGCCTTGGGCGGCGCCGCGCTGAGCGCCACGCGGAAGGTGGTGCCGGCGCCCACCGACGACTCCACGGAGATGTGGCCGCCCAGCGCCGTCACAATCGTGTCACAGATGGACAGCCCCAGGCCGGTGCCCAGGCCAGAGGACTTGGTGGTGAAGAAGGGGTCGAAGATGCGGCGCAGGTGCTCCGGGGGGATGCCCTGGCCTGTGTCGCTCACCACCACCATCACCCGGCCGCCCACCTCCGTGCGGGTGGTGAGGCGGATTTCGTTCGCCTCCGAATCGCCCTCTTCGATGGCGTGCGCGGCGTTGATGAGGAGGTTGAGGAACACCTGGAACAGCTTGCCCTCGTTGCCACGGACGAGCGGCACCTCTCCGTAGTCCTTCACCAGCCGGGCGCGGGCGCGCACCACGCTGGCGGCCATCTGCGTCACGGATTCGAGCACCGCGTGGACGTCCACCGACTCTTCCTTGCCGTCCTCCACGCGGGAGAAGACGCGCAGCTGGCGGACAATCTGGCGCATGCGCTCGGCGCCCTCGCGGGCGTCGTCGAGCACCTGCCGCAGCTCCACCATGTCCTCCGGGGAGAGCATCCGTGGACGCACGCCGCCCACGGCGCTGTGGAGGAAGTCCAGGTTGGACAGCACGTAGGCCAGGGGGTTGTTCAGCTCGTGGGCGATGCCGGCGGCCAGGAGGCCCATGGAGGCCATGCGGTCGGTCAGCATGAGCTGCGCCTGGGTGCGCTTGCGCTCGGTGAAGTCGCGCGCCACGGTGATGCGCGCGGGCGAGCCGTCCAGCACCACGGCCAGCGTCACCAGGTCCGCCACCACCACCTCGCCGTCGCTGCGCACCAGCGGCATCTCCACTACGCGCGCCGCGCTCTTGCCCTCCAGCGCCTGGCTCAGGTGGAGCTGCGCGGCCCCCCGGTCCTCGGGGCGGACCAGGTCCAGCATGTGGCGGCCCACCAGCTCCGAGGCGTCGCGGAAGCCCAGGTACTGCACCAGCGCCGGGTTGACGGAGAGCAGCACGCCGTCGCCCACGTGCACCAGCACCGGGTCCGGGAAGGCCTCGATGAGCAGGTGGACGCCGGCCTCGGTGCGCCGCAGCGTCGTCTCCGTGCGCATGCGCAGCGCGTTGGCCGAGCGCTGCTCCAGCGCCAGGGACAGCGCGCCCGCCGCGCCCGACAGCAGGTTCACCTCGATGGGGCCCCAGGACTCGGGTTCGCGGCAGTTGTCGAAGCCGATGACGCCGAAGAGCTGCCCGTGGACGTGCATGGGCAGCAGCAGCACGGAGCGGACGCCCTGCGCCTCCAGCATGGGCGCCAGCAGCTCCGAGAAGTCGCGCGGCTGGCCCTGCACCGGCTCGCCGCGCTGCAGCTTTTCGGACTGGTGGGGCCGCAGGGCCGCGTCGAAGGGCAGGCCGTGCATGTTGGGGTCCTCCAGGTTGGGAGGAACCCCGCGCTCGCACCACTCCGCGCGCTGCGACGCCAGCAGCGTGCCGTCCTCGGCGAAGTGCATCTCGAAGACGTAGACGCGGCTGGCGGCGGACACGTGGCCCAGCGGCTCGACGACGGCGCCGTAGAGGTCGTCCGGCAGCTCGTGCCCCATCATCCGCCGCTGCACCTGCACCATGGCTTCCAGGTAGCGCTCGCGGGTGGTGACGGCCTCCTCGGCGGTGCGCCGCGACGTCACGTCCAGGAGCGTCCCCATCACCTCGCCCGGCAAGGTGGCCAGGGCCCGGGCGGACAGCTCCACCCAGCGGATGCCATGGCCGCCGCCCGTGTCCACGCGCACTTCCTGGCGCGAAACGGGGGTGCCGGGCGTGTACGCCAGCAAGGCCTGGGCGCGCTCGCGGTCCTCCGGGTGGATGGCCTCCAGGAGCGCGCGGCCCCGCCACGCGGACACGGGCGTCCCGGTGAGCCGCTCCCAGGCACCGCCCAGCACCGTGAGCCGCCCCTGCGCGTCGAGCTGGAACACCACCTCGTGCAGCAGCTCGGACAGGTGCCGGAAGCGCTCGGACTCCACCTGGCTTCCGGCGTGTGACGCCTGCGACTTCATGGGAGGGAGCAGCTCACACGCCATGTCGGCGGGAGCCGTCCCTGAAGCCTTCCCGGGAGCGTCCATGACCGCCGCGTCCCGTTGCTCGTCTGCCACGTGCTGGCCTCCCTCGCGCCTCATCGGAGAGGGGCCGGAGTCCTGACAGCACCTACGGCTGCCGGGAGCGAATCCAGACCCTGCGGTTCCCCTCCCGGAGCGACGTCGACCCGAAGCATATTGGGTCTCAATAACTGGAAGTCAATGAATGCGGGAGAAGTTCACGCTCCGTCTTCGGGCTCCCATCCACCCGGAGCACCTGAGCGGGGCCGCTGCCGCCGGTCCCCTACGACGCGGGCCGGCACGCCCGCGACAATGGCCCACGCTGGCACATCCCGGGTGACGACGGCCCCCATGGCCACCACGGCGTGGTCCCCCACGGTGACACCGTCCGTGATGCCGGCATTGGCCCCCACCCACACGTCCGCGCCGATGACGAGCCCCCGCGAGGTGACGGGTTGCTCGCGCACGGGCCGGTCCGGGGCAATGCCGTGGTCGAAGCCGTAGAGGGTGGCCCCGGTGGCGATGCGGGTGCCCTCGCCGATGCGGATGCCCGCGGCGCCGCCGTCCAGGCTGGCCCGGGCGTTGATGCTCACCCGGGGCCCGAGTGTCACGGGGCCGTGGAGGAAGACATCCGCGGCGATGCTGCACCCGGGGCCGATGGAGATGGTGCGTCCGGGCTCGGCGAAGATGCGCGCCTCCGGGGCGATGAAGCACCCCTCCGCGATTTCCACCGTCTCCAGTTCGCGCAGCAGCGCCTGCACCTCGCGCTGCCAGGCATCCGCCCATTCGCGGTGGCGGGGCTTGAGGACGAAGTAGAGCCACGGCATCCAGGAGAGCCGGCGCTTGTGCTGCTCACGGCGAAGCGCGTCCAGGTCCACGCCCCTTCCCTATCATGCTCCGGTCGCCAGCCGGGTGGGTTCCCAGGTGAAGCGGCAGCGCTCGCGCTCCCGGGCAATGGCCTCCACGTCTCCGGCCTCGGGCTCCAGGCGCGACACCATGTCGCTCGCCTCCCATGCGTAGGGCTGACCGTTGAGCAGGACGTGGCCGTCCACCACCGACTGGGAGACCTCCAGGAGGGGCAGCTGCCTCAGGTCGCGCAGCAGCGCCTCGAAGCGCCCCTGCCGCGCCGGGTCGAGGAAACGAAAGCGCGAGCGCGCCAGCGCCGCCAGGTGGAACCACATGGGACGGAAGGCCACGCCCGCCAGGGTGAGACGCCGGGCCATCACGAGCAGCATCTCCGTGGCCTCGCGCGCCAGGCCCAGGCCCGGCACGTCCTGGCCGGGGAGCCGCGAGCGCCCCTCTCTGAAGCGAGCGCGCGGGTGGCGCAGGCCGAGCCAGTTGACGAAGAGGAAGGGCTCCCCCGCCAGCACGCGGCGCTCCACGACGCAGTCCACCAGCTGGTGCTCCTGGCCCGCGGCCCAGCCGTGCACCTCCATCCGGTCCCCCTCTCCCACGGAGCCCACCTCCACGCGCAGCCGGCTGTAGCCGAGCCGCTCCACGTAGGAGAGGATTCCGTAGCGGAAGAAGGCGTACTCGAGCGCCTGCGCCGTGTAGTAGCCGAGGATGCGCGGCTGGCGCTGGCCGCCGCTCAGGCCCAGGGCGCCCTCCAGGTCCTCCTGGGTGATGGGCTCGTCCAGCGGCGTCGCGCCCTCGCGCGTCAGTGAGCGGGCGATGCGCCGATACCGCGCGCTCAGCGGGTCGTAGCGCGCCCTGATGCGGCGACGGCCCTGCCCCGCGAGGACGAGCACGGTGCCCGCGAACACCTTCCACGCGTCGCGGTGATAGCCCCCGCCTGGAAGCCAGACGCTGGGGATGCCACGCAGGGCACGCGCCAGGGCCCGGTCCCTGCGACGGGCGCCGTCCAGGGACAGGCCCACGCGGCCGAAGCGGTCTCCCGCGAGCACGTCGCTGCCCGCGATGACGAAGGCCACGTCCGGCCGGGGCATGCGCTCCAGGAGTCCGTCGAGCAGGGCCAGGTACGTCCTGTCGTCCGTGTGCTCGGGGACGCGCGTCTCATCCACTTCGGGCGACAACGCGCCCCAGTCGCTGCCGGACAGCGAGCCAATCCAGGCCCGCTTCTGTCCCGCCAGACACTCCGCCGTGCCATCCGGCGGGTGGGCATCCAGGTCGAGCACCACGGCCTGCCCGTCGAAGCCATCCGCGTGGAGGGCGGCGAGCGCTATCGCGATGTCATTCACCGCGCAGAAACCGCCGCCGCGCGCCGGACCGGCGTGGTGGAAGCCGCCCGCCATGTTCACCACCGGGCCCTTGCGCGCCACCGCGAGCCGCGCCGCGCCCAGCGTGCCGCCGCACACCCGCCGCAGGTTGGACAGCAGCGCGTCCACCGGCACGTCGGCGGGGTCGGTGGCGAAGATGCGCGCCAGCGTCTCCGGCTGGCCGAGCGACTCCAGGTAGGCCGCGTCATGCACGCGCGACAGCTCGGCGAGGCTCACCGGCTGCGGGTGGTGCACGTCCTGGGTGCGCAGCGCGCGGGCCTCCAGGAGATACCAGGTGGTGAAGTCCACCCCGCGCGGCTCGATGCCCGCGGAGGACTCGATGCCGGTGAGGGGCAGCCGGTAGGACTCGTCGTAGAAGGCGGGCACCGGCGCGCCGCCCCAGCTCCATCGCGACAGCCAGTCCCGCAGGCTCATGGGCCCATGTCTCTCACGGCGCCCAGCCTGGGACCAGGGTCCCACAGGACGCCCAGGCACCACGGCACCGTGGAGCTTCGCGCAGTGAACGGCGCCAGGGGGTGGACGGCATGACGCGGCCCGCCGGGCTTCACGCCACCGGGCGCCGGGCCTCCGCGCGCAGCGCGGGACTCCGTCGGCGGAGCGTCCGCGCGCAGAACGCCATGAGCAGCGCCCACGCCAATCCGGCCACCCAGCCGCCCAGCACGTCCGTGGGGTAGTGCACGCCCAGGTAGACGCGCGTCAGCCCCACGAGGAACGACAGCAGCAGCGCCACGGTGAGGACGTAGAGCTTGAGTCGCTTGCGCTCGGCGAGCTGAGCCAGCAGCGCGCCCAGCGTGAGGTACACGGTGGCCGACAACATGGCGTGCCCACTGGGGAAGCTCTGGCTGACCACCTCGGTGAGGTGCGGCACCACGGACGGCCGCGGCCGGGCGAAGAACTGCTTCAGCAAGACGTTGAGGCCCGCGCCCCCCAGCGTCGCGCCCAGCACGAGCAGCAGCGTCCGGTAGCGCCGCACCAGCAGGAGGAAGCCGCACACCGCCAGGGTGGCGAGCGTCAGCACGGGAACGCCGCCCAGCGCCGTCACGTCCTCCGCCGTGCGCCGCAGCCACCAGGGCCCGCGAGGCCGCGCCGGGTCCTCGGGGTTGCGCAGCGCCAACAGCATGCGTTCATCGAGCTGCTGCGTCTCGCCCTCGGCCACCTCGTCCGACAGGGCGATGAAGCTCAGACAGCAGACCAGCACCAGCAACAGCAGCCCCAATGGCCGCGTCACCAGCCCCAATGGCCGCGTCACCGCCACGTCCCATCCCGACATCCACTGCCAGAGCCTCCGCCACATGGCGGTGACTGTATGCACTCCGGCGTCCGGCGGGACGTCTCCCGCGCGGAACGTTGGCTATCCCGGAAGACGGATGCGGTCGCTGCCCGCGCTGCCGAAGGCCGCGCCGAGGACGCAGAAGAAGTGCAGAACGAAGCCCGGGATGAAGAAGAACCAGTAGCCGGCCCCCACCATCAGGAACCACAGGACGGCGCGCAGAAACTGGCCCTTGTAGAGCTGTCCCAGGCCGGGAATGACCAAGGACAGCACCCCGGCGATGAGGAAGTTGAAGCGGCGCTCGCGGATGATGTCAGCCATGGCAGGCTCCAGTCCTGACCCCCATATAAAGGAGGGGCCGGGGCCACGAAAGCCCTGGAGTGAACGGCTGGACGCTCGGGCCACGAGCGGCACGGTCTCCCCGCGCCTGGCTGCTATCACAGGGCCCCAAGGAGGCACTTCCATGGCCATTTCCACCATCGACCCGGCGACCGGCAAGACGCTGCGCACCTTCACGCCCCTCTCCGCCGAGGAGCTGGAGGCGAAGCTCCAGACCGCCGCCGACACGTTCCGCGCCTACCGCGAGACGACCTTCGCCGACCGCGTCACCTGGCTGCGGCGCGCGGCCGACCTGCTGGAGGCCGAGGCTGACCGCTACGGCCGCATCATGACGCAGGAGATGGGCAAGCCCTTCGACGCCGCCAGGGCCGAGGCGAAGAAGTGCGCCACGGCCTGCCGCTACTACGTGGACAAGGGCGAATCCCTCCTGCGCGACAGGCTCGTCGACATGGGCACCGGCCGCGCCTTCGTGCGCTACCAGCCCCTGGGGCCCGTGCTGGCCATCATGCCGTGGAACTTCCCCTTCTGGCAGGTGGTCCGCTTCGCCGCGCCCGCGCTGATGGCGGGGAACGTGGGCCTGCTCAAGCACGCCCACAACGTGCCCCAGTGCGCCCTGGCCCTGGAGGAACTCTTCCTTCAGGCGGGCTTCCCACGCGGCGCCTTCCAGACGCTGCTCATCGAGACCGCCGACGTCAATCGCGTCATCGAGGACCGCCGCGTGCGCGCGGTGACGCTCACCGGCAGCGAGGGCGCGGGCCGGGCCGTGGGCGCCGCCGCGGGCAAGGCCATCAAGAAGGTGGTGCTGGAGCTGGGCGGCAGTGACCCGTTCGTGGTCATGCCCAGCGCGGACCTGGAGAAGGCGGTGGAGACGGCGGTGTCCGCGCGCCTCATCAACAACGGCCAGTCCTGCATCGCCGCCAAGCGCTTCATCGTGGCCGACGCCATCTACCCCGAGTTCGAGCGTCGCTTCGTGGAGCGGATGAAGCGCGTCACGGTGGGCGACCCCATGGATGCGAAGACGGACCTGGGTCCCCTGGCGACGCGCGGCATCCTCGACGGGCTCCATGCCCAGGTGGAGGCGAGCGTGAAGGCCGGCGCGAGGCTGCTCCTGGGCGGCAAGCCCCTGGAGGGTCCGGGGAACTTCTACCCGGCCACCGTCCTGGCCGAGCCCCCGCCCCAGGCCCCCGCCTTCCACGACGAGCTCTTCGGCCCCGTGGCCACGCTGCTGCGCGCGCGTGACGTGGACCACGCCCTGGAGCTGGCCAACGCGACGCCGTTCGGCCTGGGCGCCAGCGTGTGGACGCAGGACGAAGCCGAGCAGCGGCGCTTCATCGACGGCATCGAAGCGGGCATGGTGTTCGTCAACGCGCTGGTGGCGTCGGACGCCAGGCTTCCGTTTGGCGGCGTGAAGCACTCCGGCCACGGGCGCGAGCTGGCGGACGTGGGCATCCACGAGTTCGTCAACATCAAGTCCGTCCGCATCGCCGCGGCGGAGGAGACGAAGCAGCAGCCTCCGCCCCGCGGCGCCATCAGCGAGTAGACGGCCCTTCAGCGGAACGGCCGGGGCGTGGCCTCACCGCGCCCCACTCGCATGAGCCGCCCCTGACGGAAGCGCAGCTCCGCGCGAATGCACCGTTTTGCATGATATGCAACAGTTGCATGGAGATCTTCCGTCTCGCGGATACGGTTGAGTTGAACAACGCATGGCTTGTCGGCCTGAGCGTGACACTGATGCTGCTCGCGCTCTGGGCCCTTCTGGTGGCCTCCAGTGCGCTGCTGTACCAGGGCATCCGGCTGGTGGGCCTGAAGGTGCTGGAGCAGGCGGCAGACGCCCTTCGCAAGCGCGCCCGGCTGAGCGCCGCCCTCCTGTCCTTCGTGGTGGTGGTCGCCGGCATCGCGGTGCTGGGCTTTTCCCTGTGGGCGAAGAAGGACCTGGCCCCCCACTTCAATTCCTTGCTGGGGGGGGTGACGGCGGAAGGGCTGGCGAACGTGGGGCGCGGAGCGGGGCTGCTGGTGCTGTTGATGGCGGCCTTCCTGGTGCTGGAACGCGCGGCGAGCCAGCTCCTGGTGCGGATCGAACGCAGGTTGAACGAATGGGCGTTGCCCCCGGAGCAAAGGGCACATGCCCAGAAGGCGATGGAGCTGGGGCCCGGCTTCATCAAGCTGCTGCTGGCCTACTTCGCGGTGGGCCTGGCGCTCGCCTCGCTGCAACTCCCGGCCGTGCTCGACTGGCTCATTGGCACCACCCTCTTCGTGCTGCTGGCCATCAGCGGCGGGCGGCTGGCGGTGTCCCTGCTGCACCTGGCGTCAGAGCGGCTGGTCGGGACCTGGGCGGCGAAGAGCACGGCCACGAAGTACGAGGAGTACTTCCTGGCCCTCGGCCGGCTGCTCCCGGTGGGACAGAAGAGCCTGGAGGCCATCGTCTACATCTCGGTGGCGACGCTCGTCATCCGCCGGTTCCAGGGCCTGGAGTTCTTTGCGCCATACGGGCCGGTGCTCATCCGCGTCATCGCCCTGTTCTTCGCCGCCAGCGTCGTCGTGGAGTTCGTCCGGCTGCTCATCGCGCGGGCATTCAAGGTGGACGGCCCCAACCCGGATGACGCGACCCGGCGGCGCAACACCTTCGTCGCCCTCATCCAGAGCGCCTCCAAATACCTGGTCTACTTCCTGGTGGGGATGATGGCGCTCAGCGACATTGGCGTGGACCCCACTCCCATCCTCGCTGGCGCCGGCATCGTCGGCCTCACCGTGGGCCTGGGCTCGCAGGCCATCGTCACGGACATGGTCAACGGCGTCTTCCTGCTCTTCGAAGACCAGATATTGAACGGCGACTACATCCGCATCAACGATACAGAGGGCGTGGTGGAGGAGATAACGCCTCGCATCACCCGCATTCGCGACCGCTTCGGGCGCCTTCACATCCTCCGCAATGGCGAGGTCAAGAATGTCATCAACTACAGCCGCGGCTGGACGCTGGCCATCGTGGACATGGCCGTGGCCTACGAAAGCGACCTGAAGAAGGTGATGGATGTGATTCGCCAGGTGTGCGAGCAGGTGCCCATGCTGTCGCAGGGGAAGGTGTCCGAAATCCCCAAGCTCCTGGGTATCGAGAGCATGGACGAGAGCTGGATGACCATGCGCATCGAAGCCAAGGTGCAGCCAGGGACACACTTCGACGTGAAGCGGCTTCTCAACCGGCTGCTGATCGAGGCCTTCACCGCCAATGGCCTGGAATTCCCCTATCCCAAGGGGGTGGAATACGAGGGGGGCCCGTTGCTTCCCGCCACCTCCGAGGCACCGCAGGAGGAGCCCCAGGCGCTCGCCGCCTCACACCGGTAGCGATAGCGGTGCCTCCCCAGGATTCGAGTTGCTTCGTCTCCAGCTGCAATCCCTCTCACCCCTTGGAGTCCGTCCCATGAAGAAGGCTTTCCTCATCGCCCTGTCCCTGTCCCTGCCCGCGTTCGCCTCGTCCGACTTCAATTCAGAGGACCTGTCGGTGGACGTGGACCCGGAGGAGCTCGTGAGCCAGGAGGCCGCCGACGCCAGCCGGCCGCCGCTGCTCCAGTTCTGCTGGAACCTCCACTACACGTCGTGCTCCGGCCCGGGTACGACGCAGCAGTGTACGGATGGCATCTGGTCCGACTACGTCTGCACCTGCCGCACCCTGGGCACGCGCAACGTCTGGGTCTGCCCCGAGGTCCGCTGAGTGCCAGGGGCGAGGACTGGGCCTGAGATTCTCGCCCCTCTCGCAGTCCATCTTCACACCTGATTCTCGCATCCGGCACGGGTCCATCCGCGCGGCGATGCGCATGGCCTGCGTCGCCACCGTGGCGACCGCTGAAGACAAGCAACCGTTCACCGGTTGCTGCCAGATTGAAGGGACTGGCGTGGCCCACGCCCCAGCGCCAGGCGTCTACCGCGTCCGCGTCCGGCCATCACCGCCGGGCGCGGCGTGGACCTCCTCCAGCGCCTGCGTCACCGCTTCCACTTCCGCACCGAGCTGCTCCACGCTCTGCCGCAGCCCCAGCCCGGCGATGTCCTCTCCCGCGGTGTCCGCCGAGCGCACCCGCAGCACCTGCGCGTAGAGGCTCTCCAGGGTGTAGTAGAGGCGCATGTGCTCCGCCTCGAGCCGCGCCGCCGCGGTGGCCAGCTCCGCGCGCTGACGCCGCTGCGACTCCAGCGCGGCCAGCGCTCCGGCCAGCCGCTCCCGCACCACTGCGTCCTCTTCCGAAGCCACCCGCGCGGCCAGTGCGTCCCGCTCGGCGTCCAGTCGCTGGGCCTCATCCGGTGGCGCCAGCGCTCGCAGCTCCCGCTCACGGCGCACCAGCGCATGACACCCCTGCCGCAGGGCCTCCACCGTGCGCTCCGGCGCATGGACCAGTTCGCGCAGCACCGCGGGCCCCTCGCGCAGGGCCTCCATCAGCCGGGCGCAGAGGGCGTCCACCTTCGCCACCCGGGCGTCCGCCTCCACCTCCGAGGCACCCACGGGCGTTGGCGTTCGCACGTCGCGCGCGCGGCCCTCGTCACGCCGGGGACGCTCCAGGTGCTTCAACGAAGCCAGGAAGAAGCCCAGGGCCACGAAGACCAGCCACCACAGCCGGCGGGGCTGCGCCAGGGCCATCAACACGCACGTTATCGACGCGGCGACGTAGGCGGCGCCCCGCGCGGGGTTGCGAGAGCGGTTGGACAGCACCTCCCGTTCAGCGCGACGGGCGGCGCGCTTCGCCTCCCGCCGCCACTGCTTCTCCCACTTCCGGCGAATCTTCCGGGGCGGCATCTGCCCGGTGCGGCGCACCCAGGCCTCCACCGCCGCGTCCTCACGCGCACGGCCCTCTGAAAGCGCGTCTTCCAACCTGAGCAGGCGTTCATGTTGGAGACGGGAAGGTGGGGAAACCGGAGGTTGGGGACGTCCGCGAGGCACGGGGTGACGATAACGACGACACGTCCCCGCTGGGAGGGAATGCGCGCCATTCGTCGCCTGCTGCATATGCACGGTGCAACAAACGGAAATGCTCAACCGTTTGCATTCGCCCTGGGAAACTCCGTAGAGAATGTGCGCTGGCGGGGGCGAAAAAAGGGGGCAGGTGCCGTGGAGTTACCGGAGGCGAAGGGGGAGAGCGCCGGGTGGGAACCCGAGACCATCCGCGCCCTGCGAGGTGAGCAGAGCCGCGCGGCGTTTGCCCGCCTGCTGGGCGTCACCCCTCTCACCGTCTACCGCTGGGAGCTGCCGAGCGAAGCCCCCCAGGCCCGCCGTCCGCGAGGCCGCGTGGCCGTGGCGCTCCGCCAGCTCGCCGCGCGAGGCGAGGCCCCCACGCCCGTCGTCTCCGCGTCCCAGCGGCAGGAGCTGCATCCCGAGGAGCTGGCGCGCATCCTCCCCAGCGTCACCCACCTGACGCGGGCCGAGTGGCGAGCCGCCGAAGAGGAGCTGCTGTCACTGCTGGCTTCGGGCCTGCTGCGCACCCCGGGCGCGCGGGCCATGGCCGCCGTGGGACTGGCCTATCTCCAGCGCTGGGGCCGCGAGGACAGCCGGGGCGCCTTCACCACGCTGCTGCCCCACCTGGCGTTCGCGGACGCCGGCATCCTTCCCGAAGAGGTGGAACTGCGCGTGCTCGCCATGGCGGCCAACCTCTACGCGTCACCGGACGGGAAGCTGTTCGACGCGAACAAGTCCGCCGCGTACGTGGCGCGCGCGGAGGCGCTGCTGGCCAACCACGACGACCCGGAGGTGCGCTGCCAGCTGCGCATGGCCGAGGTCGCCTGCGGCTTCTACCTGGGCGAGGCGGAGCGCATCACCCACGGGTCCGGGCGGCTGGAGGATGCGCTCGTGCGGGTGAAGGACCCGGCCCTGCGACTGCTCGCCGAGGACGCCTGCGCCCACGAGGCGGCCCTGCGCGGCGAGGCCACCCTGGCCACGCGCCGCTTCCGCGAGGTGGCGCAGGGCGCGGCGCGGATGGGCTACGCCTTCCTGGAGGCGCGCAACCTGGCCTTCCTGGCCCAGCGCCGGCTGGACGAGGCCTGCGAGCCATCCGAGGCGCTCCAGCTGGTGCGCCGCGCGCGGGAGGCCGCGTATGGCGGGCGCATGGTCCGCGGCTTCTCCTTCATCTTCGCCGCGCGCGCGGAGGCCGAGGCCCTGCTGCGGCTGGCGCGCTTCGCGGAAGCCGAGGACGTGCTGGATGAAGCGGACGCGGTGGTGGAGGAGCTGCGCTGGACGCCGCTGTACCTGACGGTGACGCGCGCGCGGCTGTACCTGCTCAGTGGCCGGGCCCCGGGCCTGCGCAAGCTGGCGCGGCACCTGGCGGCCTACGACGGCACCATCCAGCGGGCCCTCACCGGGGCCTATGCCCAGTTCGCGGAGTCGCTGGGCGACCTCGCCGAGGGCAACGCGCATCGCGCGGCGGAGGGCTTCGCCGCGGCCGGACAGCGCGCCATGGAGCTGGGCGGCTGGCCCTACCTGCGCCGCGAATGCCTGCTGTATGAGACGTATGCGCGCGTCTACGCATGCCAGCGGGACGAGGGCCTGGTGCTGCTGCGGCGGGCGCGCGCCTTCCTGGAGCGCATGCCCTCCGCGTGGCACTCCGCCCTGCTCCACCGCTTCGAGGCCTTGCTGCACGTCCTGGACGGGCGCACCGCCGAGGCCCGGTCGCTGCTGGAGGCCGCGCTGGGCACCTTCAGCCTCACCGGCGACCTGTGCATGTCCGTCTACACGCGCCACCTGCTGGCGCTGCTGGCGCGGATGGAGGGCGACCCCGCCGCCGGCGAGCTGCTGGCCGCCAGCGAGGCGGAGCTGCGCCGCGTGGGCATGGTGGTGCACCCGCAGCACTTCGTGCACCACGTCGCCCGCGAGCCCCACGCCGCCGCCCGCGAAGCCGAGGGCGCGCCCCGCCTGGGCGCGGAGGCCCTGGTGGTGCCCTTCGAGCGACTGTCGGTGCGCGGCATGGGCGCGCCCCTCATCCAGCGCGAGCTGCTGGCCGTGGTGGAGGGGCTCTTCCCCCACGGCGCGCCCCGGCTGGAGGAGCTGGACTCGCAGGGCCGGGCCACGCCGCTGGGCGGCGACACCTCCGTGCCCGCCACCGAGGCCGTGGAGTTCGGGGACGGCTGTGGCCGGCGGCTCCGCCTGGGCGTCGCGGGTCACCTGCCTCCGGACGGCCGCGCGCTGCTGACGGCGCTGTCCCGGCTGGGCGGCTTCGCGCTGGAGGTCGCCACCCTGCGCGGCTTCGCCCAGGTGGACGTGCCCGCGCTCGCCAGTGAGGACACGGACGTGCGGGACGCGGACGTGCCGGGCTTCATCGCCGCCTCGTCCGCCATGCGGCGGCTGCGCTCGGAGCTGGCGAGCCTGTCCTCCAGCCGCGCCACCGTCATCGTCACCGGCGAGTCCGGCTCCGGCAAGGAGGTGGTGGCGCGGGCGCTGCACGCCTTGTCCACGCGCTCGCAGCGGCCCTACGTGGCCTTCAACTGCGCCGCGGTGCCCCGGGACCTCTTCGAAGGACAGCTCTTCGGCTACCGGCGCGGCGCGTACACGGGCGCGGCCACGGACCACCCCGGCGTCATCCGCGCCGCGCACGGCGGCACCCTCTTCCTGGATGAGATTGGCGAGCTCCCCCTGGAGGTGCAGCCCAAGCTGCTGCGCTTCCTGGAGAACGGCGAAGTCTTCCCGCTGGGAGAGATGCGGCCGGTGGAGGTGGACGTCCGGGTGGTGGCGGCCACGCACCGGGATTTGGGCCAGTTGGTGCGGGAGGGCCGCTTCCGCGAGGACCTCTACTACCGCCTCCAGGTGGTGCCGGTGCGCGTGCCCCCGCTGCGCGAGCGGCGCGAGGACGTGGTGGCGCTGGCCCGGCACTTCGTCCGGCAGCTCACGCCTGAGGGCATGGAGCCGCCGCAACTGGGGCCGGATGCCATCGCCGCGCTGATGTCACACCCGTGGCCCGGCAACGTGCGCGAGCTGCGCAACGTGATTGAGCGGTCCATGGCCTACGGGCCGTTCCCCGCGGTGCTGGGCGCGGAGCAGATGCGCATCGCGGGCTGAAGCCAGAAGCGTGGCCTCAGCCCGCGATGCGCTCCACCCTGTTTCCCCACACCCCTGTGGGAAGCGACTCCAGAGAGGCGTGCGTCCACGTCTCTGGAAGAACACACCCACGGGTCGAAGAGGGGGGAAACTCCAACCCGGGGTGCCGAGGCCACCGAAGCGGCCTCATGCGAAAGATGTGTGTCTCCAGCGCCCACCGCGGCACCAGATGCACTGTGAGGGGTGTTAAGCACCCGGCGTGCCAGTGCCCGGAAGGCGGATTGACTCAAATGGAAATCATCCGCGCGCCCGGACAGGGGGCGGGCATATCCAATGGATGCAGGACAGCATCCATCTGAATCATTCCGGATACACTGGATGTCCAGCCGGCCCGACAGCCGAGCAGCCGCGCTGATGGCCGGGGTGAGCGCCCAAGGGACGTGTGGGACAGCGGCGGGGGGTGGAAGTGGGTTAAGGGGAGCGTGATGACCCACGCTGCCTCGTCCCGCCGGTTCCAGGCCTTCAGCCTGGGGGTGCTTGCCTTCACGCTGGTCGTGATTCTGTGGGGTGCCTTCGTGCGCGCCACGGGCTCGGGTGCTGGCTGCGGAGACCACTGGCCGGTGTGCAACGGCGAGGTCATCCCCCGGGACCCCAGCGTCCAGACGCTCATCGAATACACGCACCGGCTGACGAGCGGCCTGGCGATGATTCTGGCGGTGGCGCTCTACGTCTGGGCCCGGAAGGGGCACGCCAAGGGCCACCCGGTGCGGAGCGCGGCGGCCTGGGCCCTGTTCTTCATGATGACGGAGGCGCTCGTCGGCGCGGGCATCGTGCTGCTGAAGTACGTGGCGGACAACGCCTCCGTGGGCCGGGCCCTGTGGATGGGCGTGCACCTGGTGAACACCTTCCTGCTGGTGGGTGCGCAGACGCTGGTCATCTGGTTCTCCCGGGGACGCGCCCCCCTGAGCCTGCGGGGACAGGGGCTGCCGGGCGCGCTGATGGGCCTGAGCATCCTGGGGCTGCTGGTGCTGGGCGTGAGTGGCGCCATCGCGGCGCTGGGGGACACCCTGTTCCCGTCCACCACGCTGGCGGAGGGCTTGCGCCAGGATATTTCGGAGACGGCGCACATCCTCATCAAGCTGCGGGTGCTGCACCCGCTGTTCGCGGTGAGCGTGGGCGCGTTCCTGGTGCTGGCGTCGCGGTGGGTGGCGCGGGTGCGGCCGTCGGAGGACGTGCGGCGCGCGGCCTCCGCCATCACCGTGCTCTACGCGGTGCAGCTGGGCGCGGGCGTCACCAACCTGCTGCTGCTGGCGCCGGTGTGGATGCAGCTGGTGCACCTGCTGCTGGCGGACTTCGTGTGGATGGCGGCGGTGGTGCTGTGCGCGGCGGGCCTGGCGGCGGATGCGCCCCGGGTGGTGGCGGAAGCCTCGCCTGCTTCGAGCGCCGAGCCCGTCTGACGGCATTCGCCGTTATCGGGCGCAAGGGCGGAGGGCGCCCCGCCCCGAAGTACTCATCCAGGGTGATACGCGCAGGGTGACGAACCCGATACATGCGGCCGTCATGTCCAATCGGAACACCCGTCTTTCCCTTGCGTACGCGCTCGCGGCACTTGCACTGGGATGCTCCAACAGCGCCACTGGCATTTCCAGCCGTCGCGACATGGCCCCTCAAGACGCGTACGCGCAAGCCGCCTGTCTGGACAGCGCGACATGTTGCATTCAGCGATTCGGTCCGGATGCGTGTGGCCTCTCCGCCACCGAGGCCGCTGTGCTCATGGCGGGCTCCCAGATCGCGGCGGAGGCCGACGCGCCGGACGTCGATGACGCCCACAACACCAACCTGCCCGAGTGGAAGCGCCGCTGCATCGCGACCTACGCCGAGTGCAAGGACGACGACTGGCAGGGCTCCTGCTACGCCTGCTTCCGCTACTGCGAGGGCCAGCAGGAATGGCCCATCAACAAGTGCCGCCCCCGCCGGGGCAAGAGGTAACAGGGCATGGCGGATGAACTCGAGTGGGAGCCTGTACGAGCCCTCGCGCGGCGCGTGCGGGACGGTGAACGCCTGACGCTCACGGCGGAGGTGAGGGAAATGCTGGAACGCACCGCGCCGGAGGTAGGCATCGGCAAAGCCGACGCGGCAGCAGCCCTTGCCACGGCCGAAAAGGCCGAGGCCCTTCTGCTGGAATGTGCGCGCCGCATCAAGGAAGGCTCCGACCGCATTGTCGACGCGCTTTACCGTGCCAAGCGTCACCGAAAAGCCGGGGACTTCGACAGCGCCCGCCAGGAAATGCGGGAGGTGCTCGCCATCGAAGTGGTGCCCCTCTATCGCGAGATAGCAGAAGGCCAGCTCGAAGACATGACAGAGGAGCCATGACTACGACAGGAGCACGACGGCTGCCGTGCGGCAGCTCTCGTTACGGTTCGTCGAAAGCGTCCAACTGGACCTGGGCAAGCTCGCGGTAGAACGGACCGACCTCAACATCAAGGGTCCAGGAGAGGCTCGCGTTCCCTCGCGAGCGGCAACCGATTCTTCTGGCTCGACGAGCAAGACTAACGCGTCGAACGCGCCGCCGCGCCCAGCCGCAGCCCCCGAGGCACCACCACACGCTCCACGGCGTCGAACAGGCCACTGGCGAGCAGCGCCAGCGCGGCAGCGGGGACCGCGCCCTCGAGGATGAGCCGCACGTCATCCAACCGGATGCCCGTGAGAATCGGCTGACCGTAGCCCCCTGCCCCCACCAGCGCGCCCAGCGTGGCGGTGCCCACGTTGATGACCGCGGCCGTCTGGATGCCCGCGAGGATGGACGGCGCCGCCATGGGCAATTCGATGCGCCACAGCCGCGCCAGCGCGGGCAGGCCCAGCGCCTCCGCGGACTCGCGAACCTCGGGTGGGATTCCGGCCAACCCCGCCGCTGTGTTCCGGACAATGGGCAACAGGCTGTAGAGGAACAACGCGGCAATCGCCGGACGTGAGCCGATTCCCAGCAGCGGAATCATCACCACCAGCAGCGCCAGCGACGGCACCGTCTGGATGACCCCCGTCAGCCCCAGCACCCCGCGCCCCAGCCGAGGCCGCCGCGCGGCCAGCACGCCCAAGGGCACCGCGAGCGCCATCGCCGCCAGCAGCGACACCCCCACCAGGAACAGGTGCTCACGCGTACGCTTCCACACGCGCGCGGCCAATCCGTCCCCGCGTACCTCCGAAGTGACTCCCAGCGCCGTGGCGAGGAAACCCGACGCCACGCGGCCCTCCGACACGCGCTCCAGCCGGGCCCGCGCGTTGAGCTTCACCATGTCCTCCTCGGACACGCGGCCCTCCAGACGCAGCATCGCGGCCAGGGCCTCGGGCGCCCGCGCCTCCAGGTCGTCGCGATACAGCAGCACCGCGTCATACGCGGGGAAGTGGCGCAGGTCGTCCTCCAGCACACGCAACCCATACGCCTCAATCTCCGCATCCGTGGAGTACAGGTCCGTGAGCTGGAGCGACCCGCTCTCCATGCCCCGGTACGCCAAATCATGGTCCAGCCCGCGCACGTCCCGCTGCGGCAGCCGGTAGCTGTCTCGCAAGGCGGGCCAGCCATCCGCGCGGTCCATGAACTCGTTGCTGAAACCGAAGCGCAGCGAAGGATGGGCACGCAAATCAGAGATGCGGCGGATGCCCAGCCGCTCGGCCTCCGCTTCCTTCATGCCCAGCGCATACGTGTTGTTGAAGCCCAGCGGCTCGCTCATCCGAAGCCCAGACTCAGCCAGGGCCGCACGCAGCGCCGCGTCGTCCGGCAGGTCGCGCCCGGACAGCAACTCCTGTCGCAACGTGCCCGTGTACTCGGGGTACACGTCGAGTTCGCCCCGGCGCAGCGCCTCCCAGAGCACGGCGGTACCGCCCAGCTCCCGCCGGTGCGTGACCCGCGCACCGGTGCTCCGCGCGAGCTGCGTCACCGCTTCCCCCAAGATGACGGACTCGGTGAACTTCTTGGAGCCCACGCGCACCTGGGGCACGCCGTCCCCAGACGAGGACGCCCCGCCACACGCCCCCACGAGCAGCAACACCAGGAGCCCCACCCTCACGCCGCGCCTCCCAGCCCACCGCCAGGCAGAGGCCGCTGCGCCTGGATGAACCGGGTGACGAAGTCATCCGTCGGCCGCGCCTCCAAATCCGCGAGCTGTCCCTGCTGCACCACGCGCCCCTCCCGCATGAGCAGGATGCTGTCCCCCAGGAAGCCCGCCTCCGCCAGGTCATGCGTCACCAGCACCACCGTCTTGCGCAGCCGGGCGAAGATGCCGCGCAGGTCACCTTGCAGCTCGTGACGGACCAGCGGATCCAACGCGCCCAGGGGCTCGTCCAGCAGCAACACGTCCGGGTCCAACATCAACGCGCGCATCAGCGCCACCCGCTGGCGCTGGCCACCGGAGAGCTGCGAGGGATAGCGCGCCAGCGCGTCCGTGGGAAAGCGCGTCAGCTCCACCAAGGCCTCCAGCCGCTCGCCCGTCTTCGCCGCGGGCCAGCGCAGGTGGCTCGCCATGAGGGTGACGTTCTCCTCGCCCGTGAGATGCGGAAAGAGGCCGCCCCCCTGGAGCGCGTACCCCACGCGATGGCGCACCGCGAGCAGCGCATCTCCTCCCGTGGGCAGCGGCTTGCCATCGAAGAGGACGCGCCCGGTGTCACACGGCAGCAACCCGTTGAGCAGGCGCAGCAGCGTGGACTTGCCACAGCCGCTCGGCCCCAGCAGCACCGTGGTGCGTCCTGTCGGCAGGCTCAAGCTGAGCGGATGCAAGGCCTGCGTGGCCCCGTAGCATTTGGAGACGTCCTGGAGCTCGTACACGAGATGTCGTCCTTCGCTGCATCAAGGCAGGGTGAACGCGCCGTTGCAGACGGCGGGATACGGCGGCTCGGAGGCCCGGTGGCTGCACGCGGCGAAGAGCGCCCGGTCCTCCCACGTCACGGCCGCGGCCCACACGCGCAGCGGCCCCTCGGAAGAAGGCACCATGAAGCGCGCGCATCGCGTGTCCAGGTTCTCCAGTCGGCAGGGCACCTCCTCAACGGGCCCCGCTCCCGGCAGCGCGTCCACCAGCTCCGCCACGCGCTGCGAGCGCCAGCGCTCCGTCACCTGGGATTGGGCCGGTTCGTAGAGGCTCCACGACAGCGATGCCCCCTCGCAGCGAATGCGCCCCGCGCGCGCCGTGGACGCGGCGAGCTGACATCCATCCGGCACGGCCAGGGCGCGCCATGGCAGGCGCGGAGGAACGAGCAGCGACTCGCGTCCCAGCGTCTCGCCCTCGGGGCTGCCATTCGATGCGAGGGACTCGAGCAACTCCAGGCAGCGCGCCAGCAGGGGCCGCACGGGCGCCTGCACCACGCACCCGAGCTGCCGCACCCGCCCCAGCGCCCCGGTGACAGCGGATGCATACCCGGCGGCGCGACAGTCCTCCGCCTCGCACGCTTCGACACGGACCGAGGGCCACGGACTTCCCGCCAGCGGCAGCGCTTCCTCCACCACTGTGGCACCGGGCCCCAGCCGTTCGGTGATTCGCGCCTGGGCCTCCATCAGTGCCTGCTCGGGCGTCAGGTCCTCGCGCTCGGTCAGCCACACCGTCACGCCGTCGCAGCGGTAGAGCCGCGAGTCGGCCCGGTCCGGCACCGGCGTGCAACCTTCGAACAAGGTGCGGGCTTCGGGGAGGAAGGGACCCACGGGCGTCGCGCCCTCGGGGGCCACGGGCGACACACGAGGCGCGGGCGCGGCGCACGAGCACAGGGCCCCGGCCAGGTACACCCACAGCAGCCTCGCGGCGGTCCTCATGCCGCCGGAGTTAGGCGCCCCCTCTGCGTCACGTCAACCCGGCAGGCCGGGCGAATGGATGGCGCGTTCACTCGAATGACTCTTTCAGCCCTTGAGCCCGCTGCAGATGACGGTCCGCGAGGTTGCCCGTCCTGTCGAGCATGAGGGTAAACGCCCCATCGTTCTTGTACGTCGCCTGCGCCTGCTTCACGAGCCGCAGGCCTTCCTCCTGGTCCTCGATGACGCGCTTCAGGAAGGCCTCGTCGAAGTCCTGGCCCTGCGCCTTGCGGAGCACGTCCAGGTGCTGCTGGGCATACGCCACGGCCTGCTCCAGGCGGGCGTCCGCGCGCTGCATGGGCAGACTCGGCCCCGGGATGAGGCCCCCGTCCTTGCTCCCCGAGCCGCCAATCCCCGCCGTGGTCCGGGGCTGCGTGAGGTCCGCCACCACCATGTCCATGGACGGCGAGCTTCCCCACGCCTTCAAGTCCTGCAGGTGCCGGCGGTGGTCCTCCACCAGCCGCAACGCGAACTGCCGCACCTGCGGGTTGGCCGACTTCTCCAACGCCAGGTTGCCTGCCGCGATGGCCTTCGCGTCGAAGAGGGCGAGCTGTCCCAGGAGCAGGTCCCGCGCTGACAAGACGTTTCGCGTCTGCCCCTGCTGGGGCGCCTCCGCCCGGGCGGTGAGCCCCAGCAGGGGGCAGGTGCCCCACAGGGCCGCAAGGACCGCCACGCCGCCTGCTCTGCCAAGCCTTCCAGTCATGTCCACCTCCCGACGAAGCGATGTCCGAAGGTGGGGGCCGCGTGGCGCCCACGGCAAACACGGCCTGCCCGGCGGGGCCTCCCCATGGGGCCCCGTGAACACGAGACTCAGTCCTGGCGCTTGGCCGCTACCACGACGTTGGCGCCAGCGGGCCCGGACAGTGGCACCACGCCGAGCGTGACGGCGGCGCCATCCTGGACGTTCGCGTGGGTCGCCTCGGCGCGCAGCAGCGGCAGGCCATGCGGCTGCTTCTGGAGGAACGCGATGAGCTTCTCACGAACCATGCAGCGCAAGTCCCACGCCTTGCCCGAATCCGGCGCGCTCACCAGCGCGCGCAGCTTGATGGTGCGCTCGGTGCACTCCGTCACCTGAAGGCCCGCCACCTTGCCGTCCCACAGGCCCACGCCGTCCGTCTCGCAGATGCGCCGCAGCTCGGCGCGAACCGCTGGCACGTCCGTGCGGAAGTCCACGAACACCTCCGCGGTACCCATGATGTCCGGCGACACCTTGCTCCAGTTCTGGAAGGGCTTGTCGAGGAAGTGGCTCATCGGCACCACCAGCCGGCGCAAATCCCACACCTTCACGACGATGTACGTGAGGGTGATTTCCTCCACCCAGCCCCACTCGCCCTCCACGATGACGGTGTCGCCAATGCGCACCGGCTGGGTGATGGAGAGCTGGATGCCCGCCAGCAGGGTGGAGATGGACTTCTGCGCGGCGAGGCCCAGCACCAGGCCGGCGATGCCCGCGGAGGCCAGCAGCGACACACCCACGTTGCGCACCGCCTCGAACTGGAGCAGCAGCAGCGAGCCCGCCACCAGCACCACGGTGCACTCGATGACCCGGCGCATGACGGCCAGCTGCGTGCGCAGCCCGCGCACCCGCGCCACGTCCTGGCTCTCCGTGCCCACGCGGTGCTCCAGGAAGCCCGCTGCCAGCTTCACGAAGCGCATGAGGAACCACGCCAGCGACGCGATGACGAGCGAGCGCGCCACCAGGTCCACCACCTGCTGCGCGGGCGGAGGCAACAGCAGCATCCGCGTGCCGGAAGCCACCACCAACGCCGCCACCGGGTGCCGCAAGGGCCCCTTCCCCGCCGCCACCAACTGGTCGTCCCACCCCGACTGCGTGATGCCCGTCGCCCGCGAGCCCACCCGCAGCGCCACCGCCTCCACCAGCCGGCCCGCCAGCCACGCCGCCACCAGCAGCACCCCCAGGCCCAGCCACTGCCACAGCTCCAGCACCCACACCGGCCGCACGAAGAGCAGCGGCGGCAGCTTCTCCAGCACGGGCGAGCCGTACACGGTGAAGAGCGTGTCGATGGCGCGCACCGTGTCCTCGCTGAAGACCCAGACGGCCCCCTCCGGGCGCTCCATACGCTGCAGGCGGATGTCCACCGCGCCGCGCGGCAGCGGAATCTGCCCCAGCGAGTCGTAGACGGGGTCGGCCGGGTCACCTTCCGGCTTCTGGCTGATGTTCGAGTAGTCCAGCCACAGCATCCGGTCCATCACGAACACCAGCCGCCGCGCCAGCCGCAGCCCCTCTTCCGCCTGCTGCTCCGGAGGCAGGTGGGACAGCGACAGGTAGTGGGGCGCGCGCGCCGCGTCCCGCGCGTGGGCCGCGTCCAGGAAGCCCGCCGCTGTCGCCATGGGCGTGCGGCGGTCCACATCCACTGGGGGCTCGCCCAGCCCTCCATTCAGCGCGAAGCCCGGCAGGGGCAGCAGCAACATCAGGAGCAGGGCGAAGCCACGGCGCATGTCGTTTCCTTCTAAATCCGGAGGGAGATGATTTGAACACCAACAATCACGAACGACACGGGCTGTCCAGGCCCCACGTCACGGCGCGTCACGGAGGAGTGCCTGTCCGGCGGGCGGGCGGACACGCGCTGCTACGCTGGGCGCCATGGCGAGGATTCTCATGGCGGCCCACCCCACGGCGGGTCACACCAACGCACTGCGCGCCATTGGTGGGCGCTTGCGTGAGCTCGGCCACGACCTGGCCATCGCGACGGTCGTGGCGCCGGCGCGCTTTCCCGGCCTGATGCCAGAGCCGCTGCGCTTCGCCGCCCAGCTTCCGGAAGCCCTGCGCCAGGACGGGCTCAGGCTGGTGCCCCTGCGCCCCTCTCCGGCCGCGCTCTGGTACGGCGCGCGCATCACCCGGGCCCGGGGGCTCGACGAGCTGGGGTGGGCGCTCCGGCTGTTCACCACCGGCATGGAGGGGCACGCACGGCGCATCGCCGAGGAAATCGAAGCCTCTGGGACTGACGTCGTGCTGGCGGACTACCTCATGCCCGCGGCCCTGCTCGCGGCCCGGAGGACACGGCGCCCCTATGTGGCGCTGTATCACTCCGCCCTTCCCTTCCCCGTGGAGGGCGCGGCGCCTTTTGGCAGTGGGCTCGAGGACGACGCCCCCCGCGATGCCGCATGGACCCAGGCCGAGCAACGGGGGCTCGCGCTGCTGCGCTGGTTCGATGCGCGTGTCGCCCGTGCCGCGAAGCGCCTGCGCGTCCCCTTGAAGACGAGCGGACTGCTCGCGGCGCCCATCTCCGACGACCTCAACCTGATGGCGACGACGCCGGCGCTGGAGCCCGGCCTCGAGCCGCTGCCCGGCCCGGTGGAGATGACTGGCCCGTGCCTGCCCCGGCCCACGCCCGCGAGCCTGGATGACCCCGCGCTCACCGCCATCCGGCCCGGCCGCATGCACGTCTACGTGTCACTGGGCACGGTGTTCAACGACCAGCCGCACGTCTTCCACGCCATCCTGGACGGGCTGGCGCGGCACGACGTGGACGTGGTGGTCAGCGCGGGTGCCAGCTTCGAACGGCTCCAGGCCCGCGCGGGCCCGCGCACGCAGGTGTTCCGCCGCGTCCCCCAGGTGCCCCTGCTTCAGAAGGTGGACCTGGTGGTGACGCACGGTGGGAACAACACCGTGCAGGAGTCGCTCGCGGCCGGGCGGCCCATGGTCGTCGTGCCCTTCGGCGGCGACCAGCTCGCGAACGCGCGGCGCGTGGAGCGGCTGGGCGTGGGCCGCGCCGTGCCGCCCTCCGCGCTGAGCGCCGACGCCATCGCCCACGCGCTCACCCAGGTGTCCCAGCCAGAGGTGGCCACCAAGGCCCGCGCCCTGGCCGCAACGCTGGAGGGTGTGGACGGCACCGAACGCGCGGCCCAGGCCGTGCTGCGGCTCCTCACGACATGACACGGGGCGGAGCGTCCCCCTCCGCGCGCTCCGCCCCGCATCCGTCCCCGCTCGCCTCAGGGCGTGCAGGCGCCGTGCGTCACGCTGGTGCACGGGTCGCTGGCGCCACACCGCGTCCAGCGCGCGCAGCGAAGCGCGTGGTAGTCCTCGAACGCCTGCACGCTCGTGGTGCGCCGGCCCTGGCTCTGCGACTCCAGGCACAGCTCGTAGTCGGTGATGGGCGTGTTGGGGATTTCATAGACAGTCTCATCCGCGGCCAGCATCCCGCTGGCGCTGGCACATTGCAGCGCGTTCGCGGGCGAGCTCGCGCGGACCTCCACCACGCGCCGGGCGCACAGGTTCGTGTCCTGGATGCCCACCGTGTACACCGTGCCATTCGGGTCGCAGGTGTGCGCCGCCACGGACTGGCAGCTCCCGCTGACACACACGGCGTTCGCGCGGCAGAACTGGCTGTTCCCCGACGAGACACAGCACGCCTCGCCCACTTCGCCGCAGTTGCGGCAGCGCTCGCCCGCGGCCTCCATGACACACGTCAACGTGCCACTGCAGGACGTGGTGCCCGCGTTGACGCAGCAAGCGCCGCCTTCGTTGCCACACGGCTCACACGTGCCGCTGCGGCAGACCAGCCCGGCGTTGCAACTGGCGGAGTCCGTCCTGCAGGCACAGCCGTTGGTTCCATACTGGCTGGGGGAACACGACGATGAGCTGCTCTGGCAACCGCCGCAGCCCGCCAGGAGGGCCATGAACACCATCATCAGCCCCCGAAGAAGGGGAAGGTTCGATTTCACGAGGAAGGTCCTTGTTTGTGGAAGAGTGGAAGTCGTGCTGGCCGGAACGCGGCTCACGGGCTCAGCACCAGGTGGACGCGCTGCCCCTGTCCATCCAGGGCCTGCACCAGCACGCTGAAGTCATCGGCGAGCGCGAGCGCCCTCAGGACGCGGTAGCCGGCCTTCTTCAACTCCTCCGGCAGCACCTCATCCAACCGCGTGGCCGTCTTCCCGTCGGGCGAGGCGAGGAAGGGCACCTGCGTCTTGCCGTCCTCGGAGGTGGCGGTCCCCAGCACCCAGCCTCCGTCGTTGATGGCCACGGCCTTCGCGGACACGGCGCCCTTGGGCACCGGCAGCCACCGGGCCTCCTCCTGCCGCGACCAGATGAAAGGACGGGGGCGCTTGTCCGAATCGAGTGCGGTGCCGACAAACATCCCCACGTCGTTCAGCGCGGTGACCTCGGACTCGTTGTCCAGCAGCACCTGCACGTCCTTGCCGTAGACGCGCGCGGCGCGGAGCCCCTTCTCCGTCTCCAGCGTCACCGCCACCTCCCCCAGCGCGTTGAAGAGGACGCGGCTCGGGAGCAGCTCGGACAGGCCGGGGTGCCGCGCGGGCCCCACCTCGTCCACGCGGTAGATGCTCTTGCCGTCGTTCGGGTCACGCACCAGCAGCGTGCCGTGTGCGTTGGCCGTCACGGCCTCCCAGCCTTCCAGCCACTGCTCCGCGCCCGCCTTCACGTCCTCCGAACGGAGCAGGAACGCGTTGGGGCCCTTGGAGGTGTATGCCGTTCCGAAGATGTCCCCCGTCGAGTTGACGCCCGCCACGCGCACCTGCTCCGCGCCGAGCACCTCGTTCAGCCAGTACGCCTCGCCCTTGCCCGTCAGCAGGACGTCCGACTCCGCCTCCTTGTACCGGGCAATCACCGCCCCACCGTTGAGCAGGTGCGCGGGGGCGTAGAGCGAATCGATGAGGTACCAGCGCACGAAGGGGAAGACATGTACGAGGCACGGGCGTACGCCCACCTTCACGCTCTTCCGGACGCCGCCCGACGCGCCGTAGACGACGGTGGGCCCCGTCCAGTAGGGCGGCAGGCGCAGCGTGAAGCGCGCGGAGCGCTGGCCCTCGGGGACTCGCACGGGCAGCACGCCCACGCTCGCATCCACGCTCATCAGGTCCACCAGGATGCCGCCGGTGGGCGCGGGGCTGCTGAGCACCACGTCGCCGGACAGCTCGCTGGGCCCCGAGGACGGGCACCGGCTGCTGGGGGTGACGACCGCCATCGACGACAGCCGGGGGCGCGGGACGCCGCCATACGCGACGAACTGCTTCACCTGGACGTCCTCCGTGAAGTCGATGTCGAAGATGAAGGTCTTGTAACCGCTCACCTTCGCGCTGGAGCCAGGCGCGAGGGTCAGCTCCACGTTGTGGGGGCAGGCGGCGCTGTCACAGAAGGGGTCATCCGCGCCGCGCACCTGCCGGGCGTAGGCCTTGAGCGTCCCCCGCACCCGCGTCACGTAGGTGGAGTCCCCCAGGTTGTAGCGGCTGGGCAAGGTGTCATCGAAGGTCCAGGTGATGACGTTCCCGGAGCGCGAGCCATACATGTGCAGCACCAGGTCCGAGTTGAGACCGAACTGCCGCGCCGGCACGTTGAGGTTCAGCGTGTTCGCCGCCTTCGGCAGCAGCCAGTAGCCGGTGGCGTAGTCATTGCCTTTCACGCGGATGCGCGCGGCGTTGAGCCGGATGTTCGTGCCGCGCCATACGTCGTCCACGACGTCCGCGTGGGCGGCCTGCGCCAGGAAGAAGCCAAGCAGGGCCAGGGGCAACAGCCCGTTGAGACTGCGTTTCATGAGGACCTCGACTGCGGTGGGTGGGTTGAAGCGAAGGGCTCAGCCGCCGCGGCTGGCCGAGGCCTGGGCCATCAGCGCCATGACGCGGGCCCGGGTGGCGGGCTGCTGGCCGGGACGGACCGAGAGGGCCTGGAGCATCCGGAGGACGGCGGCGCTGTCGTCCATGCGAGGGGTGAGGACGTTGAGCAGCGCGGCCTCGGCGCCCGGCGCCAGTTGCCCCGCCACGACCCAGCCGCTCAGGCGCTCCAGCTCGGGTGCGCCCAGGGTGCGCGCATTCAGCGCGTCCAGCAGCGCGCCTTGCACGGCACGCGCTGGCTCGGACATCAACGCGTCCAACAACATGCGCGTGGCGGCCTCCTGGGGCGCGGTGCGCAGGGCCCCCGCGGCGGCGGAGCGCACCTCGGGCGCCTCGTCACGCAAATGGGGCGACGCCAGGTCCATGACGCGCGCCGTGCCGCTGTTGCCCAGCGCGCGCAGGGAGTGCTCCAGCGACTCGGCGTTGTCCGCGCGCGCCAGAGCGTCCTCCAGCGGGCGCAGGAACTCAGCCACCTCGGGGCTGCCCGCGGGCAGGCGGGAGACGACGGCGCCCAGGGCGTAGGCCGACGCGCGCTCTACGCCGACGTCACCGGCGGTCCGGGCCTCCGTGTTCATCCGCGCCAGCAGCCGGCCCGTCTCGGGCTCCGGCTCGCGGACGAAGCCCGCGCGCTGCACCATCAGCCCATGCGCGCCGGCATGCTCGCGGGCCTCCGGGGAGACAATCAGCTCGCGCAGCGTGGCCTGGGCCTCGGCGTGCCCCGCGCCGGCCAGCAGGTCCAGCATCAGCTCGCGCATCGCGGGAGACCTGCCCTTCTGGAGGAACAGTTGCCCCAGCTCACCGGCCCGGTGAGGCTCCAGCTCGAGCGCGGCGATGGCCCGCCGCGCGAAGGTGCCCAGCTCGGGGATGGCGCCGGGGTCGGTGGCGGACGCCAGCACCTGGAGCGCCGCGTCCACCGTCATGCCGTCGGCCTGGCTGGTCGTCAGCGCCAGCTTCTCGTCGCCCTCGAAGGCCACCTGCGACGGCGCGCGGACAATGGGCTTGTCCTCCGTGGCCGGCGGCAGCGGCTTCTGCTGACGCGTGGAGAACGCGAGGCGCAGGCGGACGCGCCGCGACATCAGCGAACGGCCATCGGTGTGCGTGGCATCCAGGATTTCGTCGTGGGACACCCCGGCCAGGAAGCCCTCCGGGTCCCGGTCGAAGTGCGTGAGGGAGCTCAGTGACTGCCGGAAAGCTGGCGCCGTGGCGGCGGCCCGCAGGGACTGGTAGCGCGCGCGGCGGCGCGTCAGGCGCGCGTCCTCGCCGTCGAAGTGGAAGCGCGCCTCCACTTCGCCCGTCTGCGTGGACTCGACGGCGCTCCACTCGGCGGCGTCGCGCAGCTCCGTGGGGAACAACTCCGCCGCCAGCGTCTGCGCGACCTGGCGGAACAGGGGCGGCTCCGCGTCGGAGAACCGGACGGCCACGAGCGCGCCCCGGGCATCCAGCTCCAGCCACGCCGAAGCCGTCTGAGGCAGGTGCGCCTGCACGGCCGCGGCGTCAGGGAAGAGCGCCTGGCCGGAGAGCGTCGCGTCGTGCCGGTCCAACCGCTTCACCGCCAGCCGCACGCGCGCCCCCTTCGCACGGACCTCCAGGGCCTGGAGCGTCAGCTCACCCTCCAGGCTCAGCGTGCCATCCATCGTCTGGGGGGCCTCCCCCTGCTGCGGAACGGGGAGCGCCACGCGCTGCAAGTCATTCCAGACGAAGTGGTACGTGCGCTCCTCCCCCACGGTCCACCGGTAGAGCGGCAGCCGGGAGGCGCTCACGGGCGCGGCGACCACCACGGCTTCCGGCGCGGCGGGGTGGAAGTAGAACCAGACGGGCACCGCGCCCACGAACAGCAGGGTGCTGGTCAGCGCGGCCGTGCGGACGGCGAGCCTCGAGCGACGCATGAAGGACTCCAGACAATGAGGGAGGAGCGCCGCCGCGGCGGCGGATGGGCACACCGCGGCGGCGAAGGGCCCCGGCTCGCGTCAGACACGAGCCAGGGGGTGCGACGGATTAGTAGACGCGGACCAGCGGCAGCGACTTGGACTCGTTGTAGATGTTCCAGGTGTTGCCGAAGCCGCTCCAGCTCACGATGGTCGTCTCGCCCTTCAGGAAGAGCAGCTCACCGAAGAGCTTGATGCTGCCGTCCAGGAAGCGCAGCTCGACGTCGAGCTTCGACGACGCCCGCAGGAACAGCGTGTTCGGATTCGTCGGGTGCGAGGGCGAGCTCAGGTAGAGGCCGATATCGCCGTAGAGCGGCACGTTGACGCGAGCGATGACCAGCTCGCCCCTCACGCCCACCTGGAGGCCCGGAACCCCGATGCCCACGGACGCGAAGCCCTTGACCGAGGCGAACGGGGTGATGGTCCCGTACAGGTCCACGCCCAGCAGGTCTTCGGAGCAGTTGCGCGTGACGGCGCCGCCAATGTTCATCTTCACGCCCGCCTCCGCGGACAGGCCGCCCTGCACGGTGACGGGGACGAACACGACGACAAAGGTCGTGGAGGCCTTCGCGGCGTCACTGTCGAAGACGGGCTTGCCCTCATAGAAGGTGAAGCGCAGCGGGTAGTGCTTGTCGTGGCTGTAGAGGGAGGTGCCCAGCACGCGCGCATCCAGCTTGAGGCGGACGCCATTGCCTTCCGTGCCAGCCTCGCCGCTCACGTGCGCCATCTCGTGCCGGGTGGGGCCGAACACGTTCGCATAGGCGTTGAACTCGCCGTAGAGCCGCACGTCGCTGTCACACCAGGCGCCCAGGGCCTTGGTGCGCAGGCCCGAGCCCGGCTGGACGTACTCCCAGCCGGCCACGTAGTCGTAGCCGCCGCCGAAGGTGTCGCCGCCCGCGTAGCCGCTGTCGCTGGCCTCTCCCCCGTGCCGCACGGCGCCCGTGGAGGGGTTCGTCGGCTCGTTCAGCCCGTGGATGTGGGCGCCGTAGATGGCGAGGTACTGCGCCAGCAACGACGAGGAGAGCGTGTAGTCCTTCCGGTCCAGGCCCTTCACCTGGAGCTTGTCCGCGTTGCGCACGAAGCTCTCCGGACCGAAGTCGTTGCCCGTCAGGAAGAGGCACGCCTGCAGGTCGGCCTCGCGGCGCGGGGCCATGGCGGCCTCCAGCATCGTCTTGTACCGGCGGGGGCTCCAGTCACACACCGTGGGGCCCTGGGTGTCGAGGCAGCCGTCCTTCTGCGCCTTGACCAGCGACTCCTCGATGGCCTGGTCCAACCCGTACAGCCGCTCCGCGGTCAGCTTGTCCAGCTCCACCGTCTGGTGGTCGCGCGAGCGGAGGACCTTCGAGGCCTGCGCCCACTCCGCGTAGACGGCGTCGCGCTGACGCAGCAGCGCGGTGAAGGACTCCTGCTCCACCTGGTAGTGGTCGAGCACGTCATCCGCGATGTGGCTGAACTGCTCGGCCTGCTTCTGGTGCCAATCGTCCGACGGAGCGACCCAGTTGCGCGCCTCCAGGTTGTTGGCCAGCTGCGCCGCCTCGGACTTGAAGACATAGCCGTCGGTGCCCTTCGGGTAACGGCCGGGCGTGAAACGGAAGTACGCGTTCTTCGCCGTGCGCTGCCCGTCCCAGATGGGCGCCAGCTTCTCCTGGTCCCGGCTGTAGAGCACGCGGTGCGCGATGCCCTCCTTGCCGAAGGCGCCGTTGAAGAAGGCGCGGGAGTCGTCGCCGTACCGGCCCGCCTGCCGCTCGAAGCGGCTGAAGTCGAGGTACTTCTCGTCAACGAACTCCTGGCAGGACGTCACCTGGGCGCCGTCCTTCTCCCAGCTCCGAATCCGAGACAGGTAGGCCTGCTCCTCCTTCGTCAGGTTCTCCAGGCCCTTGCGGTAGAGAATCTGCCCCTTGAGCACCTGCCCCATGATGCTCTGGTCCATGCCCTGGAAGCGCGTGTGCTTCGGGACGTGGGGCTCGTAGGCCACCGTGTCCACCCCGCCCCCCAGCTCCTCGGGCAGCAGCGCCACGCGCTTGGGAGCCGCCTCCCAACCGGCCTTCCACTCCGACTCCACGACCCCCTGGCAGTACGCGTCGTGGACGCTGCCGCAGCTGCTGGCGCGGTAGTCGGCGTCCACGCACTGCTGCAACGTGGGCTTGGGACAGTCCTGCGCGAAGCTCGCGGGCGCGGCCAGCACCGTCGCGGACAAGCCCGCCCAACGCAGCTGGCGGCGTAGCTGTTTCGTGTGTTTCCGCTGATTCATGTAACGCGTCGTCCTTGTTGAGGGACCGGCTCCGGGCTCGGCCCGGCGGAGGCCCAGAGCACGGCGCGTGCCGGAGGCGCTCCATCCGCGCTCCAGAGGGAGGCCACGGGGAACGCGAGGACACGCGAGCAACAAGGGGAGGCGAGGTGTTGCCTGCGAAGCTACGGGCGCGGGTGGCGGCAGGGCCACCCGCGCCCTCACGTCAAAGCGGTGCTACTGGATGGAGTAGGCCACCGTGCCGCTGCAGCTGCCGCTGGAGTAGCAGCCGACGCGCATCTGGTACGTGCCCGCCGCGGGCGCGGTGAAGGACACGTAGGACAGCAGGCTGCAGGAGTCGTCGTTGGCCGCCACCTGGGTGTTCGTCGCCGTGTTGTACAGCCGCAGGTAGGTGTCGCCCGTGGCCGTGGCCTGCGGCAGCGAGCAGGTGCCGAAGGACAGCGTCTGGCCAGCCGCCAGCGTCACGCTGACGTTGGTGGTGTTCTGCTGCGCGCTGTTGGTGTTGGTCGCGGAGAAGGTGAAGGTCTGAACCGGCGGGGGCGGGGGCGGCTCGGTGGTGCCGCACAGGCGCATGCTGCCCGCGACGGCGCAGTACGCGTCGATGGCGGGACGCACGTAGGTGATGGACTCGCCACCGCAGCCCGTGTCGGTGCACTGGTTCACGACGTTGCAGCCACCCTGGCTGACGTAGTCCGTCACGCCCCGGACCAGGATGCCGGCCACGGTGACGTTGTTGTTCTCGTACACGCCCGAGCCCGAGTTGCCACCGAAGGTGTCCGTGTTGGCGACGAAGTAGTCCAGCGTGCCGGCGCGGGCGTCTCGCACCCAGCCACCGTCGTCAATCTTGAACGGGATGCCGCTGCCGGAACCAATCACGGACACGCCCGTGCTCAGCGGCAGGGCGGTGTTGCCCGGACGAACGGGCGCCGGCTCGAAGCGCGGCGTGGCGGGACGGTCCAGCCGGACGACGGCGAAGTCCAGGTTGCGGCCGCCCACCGTGCCCTGCTGGCGCGCGACGATGGACTGGCAGGAGAAGATGTCGGCCGTGGTCACCGTCTGCAGCGTCGTCGCCGACGTGCGGTAGAAGTTGAAGACGAAGCGCGTGTTGGCGCAGGCGGACGCGCTGGTGATGCAGTGCCCCGCGGTGAGCACCAGGTCATCATCGATGAGCGTCCCCGAGCAGAAGGCCGGCGTCGGGTCATTCAGGAAGCGCTGCGTGGAGCAGAGGTTGTAGGCGCTCTGCAGCGTGCTGGCGTTGAAGGTGACGTTGTTGGGATTGGAGGTGTTGAAGTCCGACGGATTCATCAGCGCCACGGTGGACTTCTCGGCCCGGGTCCGCAGCACGGACGCCGGATAGGCATAGACGTCCGTGCGGTTGTCGGTGCCATAGACGACGGGATGCTCCTGCGAACCCGTCTCGGGGGGCTTCTCACCGGAGGGCTCTCCTTCGGGCGCCGGGCCGCAGGCCGCGACAGAGAGGGTACACAGCAGCGCGCCGAACAGCTTTCTGCGAGAGGCGGTACGGGTGATGCGCATGGGCGACCACTCCTAACGATGAGGGCCCGCCGGGAAGGACGGGCCAAGCCACTCTACGCCCAGCCCTGACACAATTTCATGCAATTCAGTTTTAAACTGTTTAACCAGTTATACGCATCAAAATTTTCTTGTCTATCTTCACTGCCCGTATGCGTCATCGAGTATCACATCGCTGCCCGCACCCGCGGCCTTGGCGGCTTCGACATCCAAGCCCTCGCCATGGCCACGGCCACGGCCCTCGAACATCAGTGATTCGCCATTGAATGACGCGGTGCGAGGGCACGACGGCAGCTTCAAACCGGAGCGCAGCAAGTCACACGGCATTGAGCGCGCGGTGTCGAACGTCGCGTCGCCCTCCGTCTCCGCGCGCAGGTAGTGCACCCGCCCCGCCTTGAAGTGCAGCGACACCAGCCCGCGCCCCAACAGCCGCTCCACCTCCGCGCGGGGCCGCGCCTGCCGCCAGGGCTCCTCCCCGCCCTGGGAGAAGGTCAGCCACTTGCGCCACTTCAGCGGCGCCAGTCCCAGGGCCTTCGCGTCCTCGGACCGCACGCGCACGGTGCCGCGGAAGGCCTGACAGTGCGTGGTGTCACAGACGGGGCGCCCCGGGTGACGGCTGTGGCCATGTTGCTCGTTGTGGGCCACCACCCGCGCCAGCGCCACACGAGCCTCGCCCGTCAGCGTCACGTCCTCGGCGGACACCACGCCCGCCGCGTATTGCAGGCGCGTGGTGCGGAAGACGAAGTCGGAGCCGCGCCGCGCCTTCATGGCGCTGGGGGTGGTGGGAACGCCCGGCGGCGGCCGGTACGGCGGCGGCTCGGAGGTGATGAAGACGCCCGCGTAGTCACGGCCCTCGGCGGGACCACCGGGAAAGCGCACGCGCCAGGGCGCGCCCAGACACACGGCCGCGCCACGCTGGGTGAGAGATGCCAGGGGTGCCCAGGTCTCCGCGCCCGCGCGCGGCACACCCTCCACCAGTGCGAAACCCGCGCCGGAGCACCGCGCCTCGACGTCCCCCGGTGGAAGCAGCCCCAGCACCTGCACGCGCGCGGCCTCCAGGCCCGCCTGCTTGCGCGCGCGCGCCAGCGCCTTGGGCACTTCCTCCGCGAACTGGCGGGGCATGGCGCCGGGCCGCACCACCACCGCCACCAAATCCGGGTCCACGGCGGCAATCCAACCGAACTGGGGCCGGCTCGCCGCGTCGCGCACGGTGCCCGTCTTGGTCGCCACGCCCACCAGTGACTTCGACGCGGGCAACTCCGCCAGCGTGCCGCGCGCGGCATTGTCCGCCAGCAGCGCCACCACATCTGGCCGAGCCTCCGCCAGCAGCCGGTACGCCTGCGCCACGCCCCAGGGCGACACGGCCAGTGTGGAGCGAAGCCCCGTCGCCTCCGCCATGTCCTCCGGCAGGCCCGTCAGTCCCACCGAGGCCAGCACCGGCCCCCATGCGCCGAAGGCCCGGGGCGCCGAACCCCGCGCCTCCCAGTCCAGGAAGTAGCCGTTGCACGAACGCAGCAGCGCGGTGCGCGCGTCCACCTTCGCCGGCAACCCCGCGCCGCAGCCCCACTCCGGCACGCCCGGGCGCGGCGGCAGCGCCGGGTGCTCCGCGCCCGCCGCGTACAGGAAGGGCTTGAGCACCGAGCCGTACGGCAGCGCGCGCCGCACGTCGCCCTCCGACAGCAACACCTCTCCCGAATGGCGGCTCACCACCACCGTCGCGGGCCGGGCCTCGCGCACGCCCACGCCCGCCAGCTCGTCGATGGACAGCGGCGACGCCCACCGCGCGCCGTCCTGGCACTGCCGAAGCCTGCGCGACAGCGCCGGCGGAAAGCCCGGGGACTCGCTCAGCAGCCGCGCCAGCGCGCGGCGGGCCCGGGGCGTGTCCACCTCCGGCGCCCCGGCCAGCACCGACGCCGCGCGGGACAACGACAGATAGGGCCCCTCCTTCCACGAGGGCAGCTCGCCACTCACCGCCACGGAGAAGGCTTCGTGGAAGAGGCGGTCCTCGCTGGACTGGGGACACGCCCACCACAGGAACTGGTGTGCCAGCTCGTGCCGGAGCGCCAGCCGCAGCCGCTCATCCAGCACGCCCGGCGTGTTCTGCCGAAGCTCCACCAGCCCCGGGCGTCCCTGGCCGTTGCGCTGGAGCGTCAGCGCCGCGCCCTTCTGGAGGACGATGGAGGCCGGGGGCTTCGCCGGCGCGCCTCCGGCCTCCTGGACGTAACGCGCCTCCAGCGCCGTCCAGGCGGCCTCGGCCTCGCGGCGCAGCCCGGCCTCGGGTGTCACGTCGCCGCGAGTGACGAAGGTGGGGGTGGCCGCCAGCAGCACGGCCACCGTGACGGCCAACCCCATGGACTACAGGTCGCCCAGGTGCTTCTTGGAGGGCACCACCTTCAGCGAGTCCGCGGCCGTCCGCCCGTGGATGCTGGCGGCGTACATGTCCTCGATGTGCGCGGGCGGCGCGGAGAAGGTGCCGGCGAACTGCGCGCGCAGCACGTAGCCCACGGTGCGCGGGCTGTCGCTCCACCAGGCCGGCTCCTCGAAGAAGAACGTCGCCCGCTCCGGGTTGAGCACGCGGCGCTTGAGCGCCTCGGGCACCAGCGGCAGCGAGTGCGGCGGCCCCCGGAAGGCCTTGTCCTCCTGGAGCGGCACGAAGCCCGCGGGCACCGCGTCCTCCACCACGTAGTACGCCGAGCGCACGCGGTTGTCGCCGCGCGCGTCCAGCGTCAGCTCCACGTAGACCTCCTCACCCTGGGACACGGTGTCGCCCGCGCCCAGCCGCACCTTCCCGCCCTCGCGCAGCACGTAGTAGGCGCGCTGGATGGACATGCCCTCCGCCTTCGGCTGCACGGCGGACAGCGGCGTGCGCGTGGTGGCGCGCAGCGTGGCCACGCCGTCGAAGCCGCCCACGTCCACGGTGCGCGTGCCCGGCGCCAGCACCGCCACCAGGCCCAGGCCGCGCGGGGCGAACTTCACCGGCGTCTTCACGCCCTTCACCTCGGGCGCCTTCATGCCCTGCATCGCCTTCGCGTCGCGCTCCAGCAGCCACAGCGAGTGCAGCAGCGTGGTGCTCCGGTCGAAGGTGGACAGGTCAGGCTCGGACAGCAGCTCCAGGATGCGGCGGCGCGCGCGGGTGATGTCCAACGTGCCGAACGAGGCCGCATGCGCGGCGATGGCCGTCATGCCCACGCGCCGCAGCGGGAAGCGGAAGAAGGCCTCCGACTGCTCCAGGGACTGGCCCGGCGCAAGGGCGGCCAGCGTGGCGTAGCCTTGCGCGCTGCGCGCGACCAGCGCGTTGATTTGAGTCTGGAGCGCGGGCTCCTTGATGACGCCGGCCTTCTCCGCGGCCAGCACCGCCAGGGCCAGCGGGTACAGGTCCCCGCCCTCCGCGCCCTGCACCAGCGCCCGCACGCGCGCGGCCTGCTTGGAGCCCTCCAGCCGCGCCAGCACGTAGGCGCGCGTGGCGTCGTACTCGGGCGGCAGGCCCTCCTGCGCCTCCAGCCAGCGGGCGCTCTCCACCAGGCGCGGGTCGGCGCGGTCCACCAGCCCCGCCTCGGCCGCGTAGGCCAGACCATCCAGCGCGATGAGCGTCTGCGGCAGGCTCGGCGTCTCATAGCCACCGAACCAGGTGAAGCCGCCCCCCTTCACCGACATGTCGAGGATGCGCGCGGTGCCCTGCACGGAGCGGCTGCGCGCCTCCGCCAGCAGCGCCTGCGTGTCCGTGTCCAGCTTCGCCAGCGCGCCCGCCTTCTGGAGCACCTGATACACCGCCACGTTGGGCACGGTGGTGGACACCAGCTGCTCCAGGCAGCCGTAGGGGTACGTGAGCAGCTCGCGCACGTTGGACAGCGCCGCGTCCACGATGGACGGCTGGAGCACCAGCTCCACGCGCGCCAGCGTCGCCTCCTGAGGCGCTGGCACCTCCAGCGCGCCGCCGCCCCAGGCGCTCACCTTCACCACGTCCTCCACCGCCGCCGGACCCACGTCGAAGCGCTTGAGGTCCCTCAGCGAGTCCTTGCCGCCCGCCACATTCACGGCGAGCTGCGCGGCGCCCGTGGACGCGGCCTTCAGCGTCAGCGGCACCACCTGCTCACCGCCCTTCGCCAGCTCCACCTTGTGCTCGAACTGGTCCGCCTTCAGCGCGCCCAGCGACGCCAGCTTCACGTCCAGCAGCTGGCTGGCCGGCGACTTCTCCCCCGCCGACAGGCGCACCGAGGCGACCGCCTCGTCGCCTTCACGGAGGAACTGCGGCAGCGCGGCGTAGAGGTTGAGGCCACCGCGCGTGGCGAACTCGGAGGTGCCCTCGCCGAAGCGGCCGGAGGTGTCCGCCGCCACGGCTGTCACCACCCACAGCGTCTGGTTGGAGGGCAGCGTGAAGCGCACCGTGGCGCGGCCATCCCGGTCCGTCACCACCGCAGGGTCCCAGTGCGCGGTGTCGCGCTCCAGGTCCTTCGTCTGGCGGCTGGGCGGCTTGATGGAGGCGAAGGCGTGGTCCGGCAGCCCCGCCATCTTCCGCGCCAGCGCCTCGCCGTAGCCGTAGCCCTGGAACTCCGACGAGAAGAAGTTGGACACGTTGTTGCGCGCCGGCGGGTAGAAGAAGTCCAGCACCTTGGGCCGGAACTCGCTCTGGATGGCGTAGACGGCCTTGTCCACCACGCCCACGGACAGCTGCGCCACCACGCCGCGGCCCTCGTGGTCCACCACGCGCACGTCGATGCTCTGCTCGGTGAGCGGCGTGGCCTCCGCGCGGCGGGGCTGCAGCTCCACCGTGAGGGTGCGCTCGCGCGGAATCACCCGGAAGGCCACCGTGCGCTCCTCCCAGCGGCCCGTGGCCGTGGGGTACGCGACGGACGCGTACACCGCGCTGCCGAAGCGCTTCTCCACGTTGAAGCTGTGCACCAGCGTGCGGCCCGTCAGCTCCACCACCTGCGTGTCGTAGAGCGAGGCGCCCGACAGCGTCACCCACACCGGGCCCGCGTCACGGCCACCCGAGCCCCAGCTGTCCGGCATCAGCGCCACCAGCTTCGCGGTGTCTCCCGGCGCCAGCGTCCCGGACAGCGAGGCCAGCGTCAGGTTGGGCACGCGCGCCACCGGCTCGTCCGCGCCGCCGATGACGAGCAGCGACTCCTCGCCTTGCCACGTCTCACCGTTCTTGTCCTTCACCACCACGCGCGCCAGCACGGTGCCCACGTCCGAGGTGGGGACCTTCTCGCGGTGCGTGCCATCCGCCGCCGTGGAGAAGGAGCGCTTGCCCAGGCTCTTCTCCGCGCCATCCGCCTTGCGCAGCACGAACTCCACCTCGCCCTGCGTCACGCCGTAGGGCTTGCCCGACAGCGTGGTGGCGCGCACCGCCAGCGTCGCGTCGCCGCTCTTGGGCACCACCGCGTCGGAGTAGCGCGCCAGGCCCAGCACCTCCACCTTCGACAGGAAGAAGGCGGACGTGGCGTTGGCGAAGGTCTCCTGGTCATCGCGCGCGCGCACGGTGAGCGAGTACCGGTACGGCAGCCGCTCCTCGCCCGCGGCCAGCGCCGGCACGGCCACCTCGATTTCAGCCTCGCCGTTGGCGTCGAAGGCGCTGGCGCTGGACCACGGGTCCTCATACGCGCCGCGCGCCTCCACGGAGGAGTACAGCCGCTCCGGCACGCTCAGCTTGCCCTCCGTGGTGGAGGCGCTGCCGTACGTCACGTCGCTGCCCTGACCGCCCTTGCCCGCGTCATCCACCCAGGCGGGCGCGTCCAGCAGGCTGCGGTAGAGGAACACCTCGTACTTCGTGGCGTCGGGCGTGCCACCGGCATAGCGGCGGGCACGCACCTTCGCGCGCAGCGTCTGGCCGGGCACAACCGTCTCCGACGCGGGCTCCATCTCCAGGTAGAACGTCGGCTTCACGTAGTCCTGCACGCGGGCCTCGCCCTGGTGCGGGTGCCCGTCCACCTCCGCCTCCACGCGCAGCACGCCGGTGCCCAGGTCCTCCGGCACCTTCAGCGTGCCGTGGAAGGCGCCGAACTCGTCCACCGAGGCGCGCGTGGTGAGCGCGCGGCCCTCCTGCGAGACGAGCTTCACCTGCACCTGGCGCTTCTTCGGCGTGAAGAGGCGCGCCAGGAAGGTGTCCGGCTGGCGCACCACGCCGCGGAACTTCACCTCGTGGCCCGGCTTGTAGATGGGCCGGTCGCTGTAGATGAACACGTCCGGCGCCACCGCCAGCGCGGAGTAGAAGTCCGTGTCGACGATGGCCGTGTCCCCGCCCGCCGTCGCCGTGGCGATGACGCGCGGCTCCGACACCTCCAGCGTCACCTCGCCCTTCGCGTTCGTCTTCCCCACGGGGCCCTTGCCCTTGGGCAGGTACACCTGCACCTCGGCGCCCTCGCGCGGCTTCTGGTCGCGGCCCGCCACGCGCACCAGCACCTGGCCATCCGTCTGCTTGAGCTGCACCGTCAAGTCACTGACGACCAGCACCACCTGTCCCTCCACGCGGCCCTGCACCAACTGGAGCACGTAGGTGCCCGCGGGCAGCGGCGCCAGCGTGACGCGGCGCTCCTGGAAGCCGCTGGGGCCACTGGCGTTGAAGCCGGGGACGTTGAAGTCCCGCTCGGCGCCGCCCAGGTCCAGGTTCAGCCACTGGCTGCGCGTCACCGTGAAGCCGGGCGGCACGCCCACCAGGCGCTCCGGTCCCTCGGCCACCTTCGCCAGCGGCTCGCCGGAGCCCGACGCTTGCGGCGCGCGGGGAAGCACCTCTCCCACCTCGTCGCGGAAGGCGGGGTTGAGCGTGTCGAGCAGGAACATGCCCGGCGTGCGGACCGCGTTGAAGCCACGGCTGAGCGCGCGGCCCGGGTTCTTCAGCGTGGGCGGCGTCTGGTACGCGCGACGCAAATCTCCCTGGGCGCGGATGAAGGCGTCCAGGTTCTCCGGCTTGAGGACGCGCAGCTCGACGGGGCCCTTGTCCTCGAAGGCGACGTCCACCGCCACCGGCTCCTGGGTGCCATAGGAGCGCGGGACGGTGATGTAGAGCGGCTTGGCCAGGGCCACGCCTGACAGCAGGAGCGCGGACAGAGCCGCCAGTCGGATGAGGCACGTCATGACCCGAAACCTCCAGGAACCAGCGAATCGCCCTGCACGGTGCCGCGCAGGCCCAGGTACGGCAGCGACTCCAGGTCGCTCCGCGCCGCTTCGATCTCCGGGGGCGCCGCGCTCGGCATGGGCGCGTTGCGGCTGACCCGGAACTCGGACAGGTAACCATCCATGGTGAGCCCGCTGAGCAGCCGGCCCGTGTTCACCCCGAACGCCACCGAGGTGGGCGCGCGCAGCCCCGCCACCACCGGGCCCGCGGCGTTGAGCATGTTGGGCTGCTGACCCGCGCACGCCTTGCGCAGGCGCTCCAGCTCCGCGTCGTTGGACGCCAGCACCACGTGGTTGCAGTGGGTGCCGCGCACCAGCCGGTTGTAGCCACCGGAGAACAGGCCCTCCAGCGCGACCGCGTCGTCGGTGCGGCCCCACAGCACGGCCAGCTCCACGGGCAGCTTCGCATCACCGCGCGGCGTCCACACCAACGCCACCTGGCGCGTGCGCGTGGGGCCCTTGCCGCCGCCCTTCGCCCAGTACGCCTTGAGCGTCTCGGGGTCCAACGACTCCGGCAGCTTGAGCTGGAAGGCCAGCAGCACCGGCGTGTCCTCCGGCACCAGCTTCAACAGGTCGTCGGATAGGGGCGCGGCGTCCAGGCGCGCGGGGCCGTCCAGCAGCTCGCCCGCGATGCCCCGGCCCACCAGCCGTCCCGCCTCCACGCCGAACTGGAGCCGCGTGCCCGGGGCCAGGCCCACCACGCTCGACAAGAGCTGCACCTCGCGGCCGTAGGCCTCCGGGTCGTAACCCAGCTCCACGTCCACGCCGTCCTTCGCCTTCAGCGCCGGCAGCTCCGCGCACAGGCCGTGGAGCACCGCCACCGGGTGGCGCGCGAGCACCAGCCTGTCTTTGAGCCGGCCCGCCCACAGCGTCTGCTCCGCCACCAGCCAGCGCTTCATCTCGAAGGTGCCTTCCGAGCCGCCGCCTGGGCAGTGCGGCGCCGTCATGCCGCCGCGGCTGGCCACGCCGTCCAGCGCCTCGTACGCGGACGTCGCGGCGCGGCCCGGCTTGGGGAGGATGAAGGCCGGCGTGCTGGAGCGCGCGTCACCGGCGAACCACGTCACGCGGAAGGGCGCGTCCAACAACTGCCCCGCGAAGAGGTCCAGCACCGCGCCCTTGAAGCCCGCCCGGAGGTCCTCGCCGGTGGAGCCGAAGAAGGCGGCCCACGCACCGACGAAGCCCTGGCCCAGCGGCTTCTGGAGCTGGTCGCGCAGCCACACGTTGGCCGCCAGCGCATCCCGCACCTTGCCCGGGTGGTGCACGTCCACCCAGAGGGCGGAAGGCGCGGCCGTGCCGGGCACCTCCAGCGCCGTCATCGCGGGCTCGGGCATGCCTTCCACGCCGGCGCCCGCGCTGGGCGGGCCCTTGCGCTCGCCACCGAGCAGGTTCGTGACCGTGCCACCGCCGTCGCCGGACTGCCCGCTGCGCCGGCCCAGGAAGAAGGCTCCGGCCACGGCGCCGCCCACGAGGACGGTAACCACGCCGATGAGCAGCGCCTTGGGCGGGCCACTCTTGGGAGACGTCATGACATCCACTCCTTGAAACGGAAGAAGCCGAGGAAGGAAGCGTTCTGCGGCACCGGGCGCCACTCCAGCGGCGCCTCGGTGGCCAGGTGGTGGAGGACGCCGGTGCGCACCGCGGCGCCCTTCTCCCCCGGGTGGTAGACGACGCGCGCGGGCGCATGGGCCCGGTCCTCCGGGCGCACCACCAGCATCAGATGGAAGATGGGGCCCGCGTCCTGCTCCTGGCGAAAGGCGAGCAGGTCGCCGGTGCGCAGCGACTCGCGGGTGGCGTCGTCGCGGCCCAGGAACTGGAAGCTGTGCTGGAGCAGCACCTCCGCGTCCGCGAAGTCGGACGGGCGGCCCCGGCCGTCACGCCACAGCGGCGTGGACAGGCGCTCCGCGGCGACCTGCTTGTACGCGGAACGGAAGGCGAAGCGGATGAGGCCCGCGCAGTCACGCTGGTCCGGATGCCACGCGGCGTCCTGCTTGCGGACCTGGGCCAGCGCCACGCGCGCCACCCACCGGCGGAGCAGCACGTCGCGCGTCTCGGGCGCCGTGGGTGCCTCCGCGTCGTGCGGCTTCGCGCCCGATGCCGACGGCGCCGACACGAGCGGCCGCACCCCGACCGTTCCGTTCGCCAGAGGCGCGGGCGCATGGAGCAGCAGGAGCACGGGAAGGACGCGGCGCATGGACATGGAGACCCCGGACGACAAAGGCGTCAGTACTCGCCTTCGCCGCCGCCATCCCCATTGGACTGGAGCGCCTTGAGGGCTTCATCCAGGTTCTTCGGCCACGCGGCGTGCTTCGGACGCGGGTCCTGCGAGGGCACGAACACCTCGGCCTGCCCATCCCCGAGCATGTTCACCCAGGCCAGCACGCGGGTGGTGCCCGGCGTGGCCAGGGGGATGCGCACCATGCGGCGAATCTCGTTCGGCGTGCCTTCGAAGAGCGACAGGTTCAGCGTGGCCACGGTGTGGGCCTTGTCACCGCTGGGCCAGTAGTTGGTGGCCACCAGATACACGCCCTTGGGCGGCGAGCGGTGGATGTAGAGGTACGGGCCATACGCGGGCTGGTCGAAGTCACCGCCCTGCGAGTTGAGGAAGAAGGTGCCACCGGAGGGGCTCGCGGTGTCGGCCCAGTACACGTGCGCCATCTTCCGCACGTCCAGGGTGCCGTCCTTGGCGCTGGCGTCGGTGGGCTCGTACAGGTGCAGGTCGGTGTAGACGCCGTCGGTGTCGCTGGTGAGCACCACCTTGAAGGGCACCGGCGGAATCTGCGCGTAGCTGGTGGCCTGCGTGCGCGCGGTGCCAGCCTGGTTGGTGGCCATCACCGTGACGACGTTCTTGCCGCTGGCGGCGGGGAACTTGCGGCTGAAGCGCCCGCGGTACGTGCGCATCAGGTAGCGGTCGCCGTTGATGGACACCACCACCGGGTCAATGGTGGTGTCGCTGACGGTGCCCTCGATGAGCATCATCCGGTCCACCGTCCATCCACCCGACGGCGCGGACAGGGTGACGACAGGGAGCGTCTTGCCCTTGCCAATGGGCACGCCCTGTTGACGGGGATTGGATGCGGGCGTCTGCGCCAGCAGCACGGCGAGGAGGACAGGCAGCATCACGCGTCCTTGATGAAAGGAGGTCCGCGAGCGTTCGCGGGCGGACAGACTGCGGCAGCAGTACCCTCCTTTTCAAGTCGCCTGCCAGCCTCTCGGGCGGCCTTTCCCTGGCAAGCCACGCCGGACCTGTGGGCGGCGAGCCACGCCTGGCTGCCTGCCCGTGTGGCGGCGGCCACACTTTCCCCACGTTCGAGAGGCGCCGCACGCGGTGGGAACCCAGACCCACCGCGTGGCGGCAATCCCTCAGGACGCCGTCGGGATCTGCGCCTCGGCTGCTGCCGGCGCGGCCTGCGCTTCCTTCTTCTCCTCGTCCGCTTCCTCCGCCTTCTCCCCAGCGCCACTGCTGGCGCCCGCCGGCTTGCCCGCACCCGGGGCTCCCGGAGGAGGCGTCCGCTTGGCGGCGGTGGCGGCCTGACGAACCAGCTCGCGGGCCTTCTGCGCCACCTTCGGCGTGGGCGCGAGGATCATGAACATCAGACGCCCTTCCATCCGGGGCATCTGCTCCACGACGGCCACGTCCTTCAGGTCCTTGGCCACGTCGTCGAGGATGGCCGTGCCCTGCTCCTTGTGCGTGATTTCACGCCCACGGAACTGGATGACGACCTTCGCCTTGTTCCCGTCCTCGATGAACCGGCGGGTATTTCGGACCTTGAACTCGTAGTCGTGCTCTTCCGTCTTCGGACGGAGCTTCACTTCCTTGAGCAGGACCGTGACCTGGGCACGCTTCGCTTCCGAGGCCTTCTTCTTCTCCTCGTACTTGAACTTGCCGTAGTCCATGATCTTGCAGACCGGAGGACTGGCCATGGGGCTGATTTCAACGAGGTCCAGCCCCTCGGTCCGGGCACGGTCCAGGGCCGCCTCGAGAGGCATGACCCCGAGCTGGCTACCGTCAGACCCGACGACGCGGACCTCACGGGCACGGATGCGACGATTGGTTCTCTGGTCGCGGCTCCCGCCGCGGCTGCTTCTCTGTTCGCGAATGATGGTGACTCTCCTCCGAATTGGGTTTCAGGCCTGCCCACCTAAAGGTGTGGCAGGCAGGTCCGCGACAACAAGGGACCGTACACACATGTGAAGCGCCCCGCCCTGCTTGGGACCCACGCCTGGCAGTGTAACCCGCGGGCGCAGGAGTACATCCCAGTGCCCGCTCGCCCGGCAGGAAGGGGAGCCCTGGGTGAACTTTCCTCTTTGGGAGACGGTAACGCCAGAGATAACGCCCGACCCGTCCACCTGCCGTGGAACCATGCCCCCAATGTACCCCCCAGGGACCACCTGAGGGTGACACCCCTGCTCGACCCGGGGGGCTGGGAAGTGCCGGGTGGGAAACAAACGGGCGTGGACGGAACGTTTCTTCCAGCCCGGACCCGGAGTCACGGCAGGAGGCCCACGCCCCGCCCCGCCCACTCGCTTCCCGGGGCGGCGCGCAGGTCGTCCACTGGCGAAGGGCGGCGCTCGCCCGGAACGCGGCGGATGTGCGAAACCCGGGGGATGAAGCGTCACGCCCCGGCCACGGAACGCAATCGCGAGCCCCTGCTCGCTGTCCTCCGCGAAGTCCTTCCCGCCTCCGGCAGGGTGCTGGAGGTGGCCAGCGGCACCGGCCAACACGCGGCGTGGTTCGCCCGAGCGCTCCCCCACCTCCTCTGGCAGCCCACCGACGTGGACGCGGAGTCGCTGGAGAGCATCGAGGCGTGGCGCACCGAGGAAGGCCCGCCCAACCTGCTACCGCCGCGCCGGCTCGACGCGAGCGCGGAGTCCTGGCCGGAGACGGCCGCGGACGTCATCCTCAACGTGAACATGATTCACATCGCCCCCTGGACGGCCTGCCAGGGCTTGATGCGGGGCGCGGGCCGGGTGCTGCCTCCCGGCGGTCTGCTCGTCCTGTATGGCCCCTACTTCGTCGAGGGCCGCGAGACGGCCCCCAGCAACCTGGAGTTCGACGCCTCCCTCCGCGCCAGGAACCCGACGTGGGGCGTGAGGTCGCTGGAGGCCGTCACCGCCGAGGCCGCCCTGCATGGCCTGGAGCGTGAGCGCGTGGTGGACATGCCCAGCAACAACCTCACCGTGGTCTTCCGCAAACCCCGGCCTCCGGTGTCCCCGCACTGAAGGCCGCCTGACACCGCGCCGGCGGAGTGCGGACCGCCGCACACGCCCGCGGCCCAGGAACCCTTCACGCCCGGCACGCACGCCACTACCCCCATCCCGTGGCGAGACGCGGGCGGGAGAGGGGGCACACCATGCCGGACGCACCAGCGAAGGCCCGCGCGCCTGAGAATGCTCTGTTCGCCTCGGCCTTCCGTGACCACGAGACAGAGGCCCGGAGCCGTCAACGCACGCTGATGCTGGTCCTGGCCGTCATCGGTCTGCACGCCGCGGCGCTCATCGGCGCGGACTCTTTCTGGCACGGCACGCCGCGACGGCTCGAAGGCGAAACCACCCGGGGAGAAGTCCTCGTGCTCCGCCTGACCGCCCTGCCACCTTCGGCCCCGGAGGGGGACGTCACCGGGCCAGCCCCCGCGCCCCTTCGGCCCCGGACCGCGCGCAGGCCTCGCCCCTCGCGCGCCCCCTCACCGCCGCGCCCCGCCGCGGCACCACGCGCCTCCGAGCTCGCGGAGCCGCTGTCCGTCGGGCGCCCCGCCGGCATCCCAGCCCATGACCGTGACAGCCTGGCGGGCCGCGCCGCGGCGGGCATCACCCAGCGCGCCCTGGGGCCCGGCTTCCCGGGGTTGCTCGTGGAGCCGCCGCCCGCCACGGCCCCCGACAACCGCGAGGACATGGCCCGGCGCTACTTCGAACAGATGTTCCGCGACCGCTTCGAGGACGTTCCCTATCCCCATGAGGCGCGGATGGCGGGCATCGAAGGGTCCTTGGTGCTGCGCATCTCCGTGGGCGTGCAGGGCCAGTTGGTGGCCCTGGGGGTGCTGGGCCCCTGCCCCCACCCCCTCCTGTGCGAAGCCGCGCAGGAGGCGGTGCGGCATGCCGCGCCCTTTCCACCGCCACCGCCGGCGCTCGGCGACCGGGTCACTGTCGAGCTGCCCTTCAACTACCACCTGGAATGAGCGCGCGTTCGAAGCCGCGCTAGCCGGCGCGCATCCACCCTTCGCGCTCCAGCAGTCCGGCCACGCGGGCGGCCAGCTCGTCGCGGATGCGGTGGACCAGGACGTCCGACTTGTCCTGGGGGTCTTCCAGCGGCCAGTCCTCGCGCTGGAGCCCCGGCACCTGGGGACAGGCCTCGCCACATCCCAGGGTGATGAGCCATTGCGCGTCCCGGGTCAGGTCGTCCGTGAGCAGGCGGGGCTTCACGTCCTGCAGGTCGATGCCGATGTCCCGCATGGCCGCGAGCACTTCGGGATGCACCTTGTCGCCAGGCTGCGTCCCCGCGGAGACGGCGCGCGCCTTCTGGGGGTCTACCATCACATTGAAGAACGCCTCCGCCATCAGCGAGCGGCCAGCGTTGCGTACACAGGCGAAGATGACCTTGTTCATCAGACGTCCAACTCCATTCCTCACAGGTTCACGCGCCCCTCCCCGCGCGAAGTGACTTTCGACATGTTCAATGGCTTGCATATCTCACGGAGGGCTGGCCGCAAAGGGAGAGGCCGGGTGGATGGAAGGCCACACACGCCTACCTTTGGCGGGCGCAATCCATTGCGCATGTGAAAAACGCCTGCAACTGCAACGCGGCGCACAACCCGGGTGCGCGCGCCCGCGCGGAGGCAGGCATGCATCGGTTGACTCCGCCCTGCGGAGCGTGCCGCCCTGGATGTGGATTGCCTTCAGGGCGTGGTGCGGGTGTTGCTCGCGATGGACCTGGCCGAGCAGTCCGGCGACACGGTCTTCCGCTGAATCGCCAGGCGACCGCCGGTGACACAGGCGGGCCACGACAGGTCCTTCATCGTCAAGCTCAACACAGGGGCGGTGTGGGCCAGCCCGCGCGGCGGAGGGAGGCACGCGCGGCGGCGGCGTCCCGGCCCGGCGCCCCGTGGAACGGGAAGCCTGAGCCGGGAACGCCCCTGACACAGCGGAACGGCTACTCCAGGCCCGCGGCCTGACCGTCGGCGCCGGCACCGCCCAGCACGAAGCCGTCGAAGGCCACGTTGGCCATCAGCTCCACGCGCTCCTTGTGCTTCTTCAGCAGCTCCACGTTGGCGGCGGCCGCCTTCTTGGATGCCTCGGACAGCGGCTGCTCCTCGTTCGCGCCGGGCTCCTCAATCGCGTCCAGCGTCTCCTGGAGCTGCGCCCGGGCCTCCTCCAACTGCGCGCGCTCCTCGTCGGCGAGCGAGTCGTCCGCCAGCCGCTTGTCGACCTCGGCCAGCTGCGTCACCATCATCTTCCAGCCCTGCGCCGCCGCGGCGCCAATCTGGTCCAGGCTGTCGGCCACCATGGAGGCGTAGACGGTGGTGGTGATGCTCTGGAACTCGGCGGGCGACATCTCCTGCGCCTTGAGGCCGGCGATGTACGCCTTGCGCACGTCCGCCATCAGCCCCATGAACAGGCTCGCGGCGTCCACGGCCGCGTTGAAGCCCGGCTTCTCGTCACCGTCGCCCGCGTGCTGGGCCTCGAACTCCTTGGACTTCGCCTCGAAGGCCTTGAAGGCCGGCAGCGCCGACTCGCGCACCGTCAGGTAGGCCAGCAGCCGCTGCTCGTCCAACGGCAGCACCTGCCCCTCCGGGGGCGCCTTGAATGAATTGCTGGCGTTGAGCTGTGTCAGCTCCTGCTCCTGGGCCTGTATCGCCTGCATGGCTTCGATGCTGCCGCCGAACTTGTTCTTGGCCCAGATGCCACCCGCCAGCATCAAGCCGATGCCCGCCAGGATGAAGACACCGCAGCCGATGCCCAGTCCGATGAGGACCTTCTTCATGAAACCCTCCAGGGAAAACGTGTCACCACGGACCCAGTGCTAGCCGGGCTGGGCCCCCTGGAGCAAGCGTCACGGTGTCACGGAGCGTCGACGTCCGGGCGAGCAGGCGGCATGGGCTGGCGGGGCAGGCGGGCCTGGAACGTGGTTCCCTCCTGCTCCGTGGAGTGGACGCGGACCACGCCGCCGTGGGCATCCACGATGTGCTTCACGATGAAGAGGCCCAGCCCCAGTCCGCCACCCCGGGCGCCCTTGCGCTCCGGGCGCTTCATCGGCTCGAACATGCGGGCCCGGAGCTCCGGCTCAATGGGCCCGCCCGCGTTGTGGACGGTCAGCAGCACGTCGTCGCGCAGTCCATGCGTGCGGATGCGCACCGGGCAGTGCTCCGGGCTGTAGCTGAGCGCGTTGTTGACCAGGTTGGTGATGACCTGGGCCAGCCGGTCCGCGTCCCACAGCCCGTAGCCGTCTCCCCGGCACTCCAGCTTCAGCGTCCGCTCCGGACGGGTGAGCCGGACCTCCTCCACCACTTGCCGAGTCAGCTCGTGCAGGTCCAGCCACCGGGGCTCAATGGGAATGCCACCGCCCAGCCGGGCCTGCGTGAAGTCGAGCAAATCCCTCAGCATGCGCGTGGCGCGCTCCGCGCTGGAGAGGATGCGGCCCAGGCCCTTGCGCAGCCGTTCATCCAGTCCTTCCCGCCGCAGCAGCGCGGTGGCGGACATGCTGATGGCGGCCAGGGGGTTGCGCAGGTCGTGGCTGACGATGCCGATGAGGAGCTGCTCGAACTCCGCGCGCCGCTTCGCCTCCAGCTCCGTGGCCCGCCGCTCGGTGATGTCCTGCATGGCGCCCACCATGCGCACCGCGTGGCCCTCGGCGTCCCTGACCACCTGCCCCCGGTCGGCGACCACGGCCCAGGTGCCATCCCCGCGCAGGAAGCGGTACTCGTCCGCCCAATGGCTCGCGCCCTGGTCGATGACGGCCTGCATGTCCCGGGCAATCCGCTCGCGGTCCTCCGGATGGATGTGCTCCACCCACCACGCGAGGTCCCGCGGCGGGGCGCGCGAGGCCAGCCGGAACTGGACGGCGGCCAGCTCACTCCACTCGATGGTCCCCGCGTCCAGGTCCCAGTCGTAGATGACGTCGCTGGTCGCCAGCGTGGCCAGCCGGTAGCGCATCTCCGACTGGCGCAGCACCTCCTCGGCGCGCCGCCGCTCGCTGATGTCCAGCGACACGCCCGCCACGCTCACCACGCTGCCGTCGGGCCCGATGACGGGGGAGACACCCGTCATGAAATAGGAGCCCGCCATCTCCACCTCCAGGGTGAAGGACTGGCCCTCCTGGGCGCGCAGCGTGGCGGCCACGAGGTCCGGCCGGTCGCGGTACACGTCGAACGCGGAGCGTCCCACGTAGGCGCCTCGCTCCAATCCCAGCGCGCTCAGCCGCTCGCCCTCGAAGAGGGTGATGATGCCCTGCGCGTCCGTGGCCCAGAGGATGACGGGCAACTGGGTGATGATGCGGCGCAGGTGCTCGCGGGCCTCGTCCCGCTCGCGCTCCAGCCGCTTCGCCTCGGTGAAGTCGGTGGAGAAGCCACACACGCCAACGACGCGCCCCTCCGCGTCCGGCAGGGGGAACTTGAGGGACTGGAAGACGTGCAGCCCGTCGAGGAGCGGCACGTGCTCATCAATGGTGAGTTGCTGGCCGGAGTCCAGCACCTGCCGGTCATTGCCGGTGAAGGTGCTGGCGACCTCCGCGGAGAACAGGTCGAAGTCGGTGCGCCCCATCACATCGCGCCGGAGCTTGCCGGAGGCCCTTTCGAAACCGTGGTTCACGTAGAGGTACCGGCCCGCCGTGTCCTTGGCGTAGATGAGCGTCGGCGCGTGGTCGAGCAGCCCGTGCAGCCAGGCCCCCGTCGCCCGCGCGGTGCGCTCGTCCTCCAGCGAGGACTGGCCCACCGCCTCCGCCAGCCCCGCGTCGAGCACCTGGGCCAGCGCGCGCAGCCCCGCGAGCTCGGGGACCCAGCCCACGGATTCCAGGCTCTCGAGGATGGCCTCGCGCAGCGCGCCATACTCGAGCACCAGCGAGCTGATGCCGAAGCCCGCCAGGTAGCGCTCACGTCCATACTCACGGCCCAGGGTGCGAGCCTCCGCCAGTCGCGCCGCCATGGAGGGGGCTCGGAGCAGCGCCCCGAGCCGTCCCACGAGCTTGTGGAGGGCCCCCGCCTCCGCGATTGCCAGCGGCGCGAGCGCTCCGAGCGCGGCGCCCACCCCCGCTATCAGGCGCCGGGTGATGTCCTCCCGCAGGACATCCAAGACGTCCGGCAGCGAGAGCGTCGGCGTGACGCTTGGACTCATGCGCGCGCCTTCGTGGTCGATGATTGCCCTGGCATGTCCTCACCAGCCCCCCAACCAGGAACGCCCGCCATCTCCATGCGGGCCGCGCGTGGCTGTTATCATTGGGATACATCCCATCCTCCGGCGGGACTGCCCGTCTCCGAGTCGGGCTCGGATGATGCCTCGCGGGAGAGACAGCCACGGCGGAGCCTCGTCCGACAGGTGGCTCACCGCTGACAGGGGACGGGCGCGCAGGCCCCCCAGACGCCGCGCCTCGCCAGCCGGGCCTGCGCCTCCAGTGCCTGGAACTCCGCGCGTCTCGAACGGCCCGCGGGAGGAACGTGGAGCACGCAGGCATGGCCTCTCTCCACCAACAGCGTGTTCACCTCGCGCCCATCCACGGATACGTAGGCGAGGAGCCGGCCGAAGCGGTCCTCGCACGCCTCGCCATAGGTCAGCGCGACCCGCCTGCCCTCGACGAGTCCCCGGTTGAAGGCATGCGCCTCCGGACCGAAGCAGTCACCGCCCGCGCCCGTGCGCTCCGGTGCATCCGCGAGCAGGTAGCGAACACGTTCGCCGCCCTCCAGGACGACCGTGTCCCCATCCAGGACCTCCGCCACCCGTCCTGAAGCGGGGCCGCAAGAGACTTCCGCGTCACCTCCACCACAGGCCGCCAGCCAACAGGCCAACGCACATTTCATCAAAGCGCGCATGCGCGGTTCACCCCTCCTGGCGTGCCCCGGTCTCCCCGGCCATAACGGGCCGACTCGGGGGCGGGACAGAAGCTCCCGGGCCAGTCATTGCGTTGAGGGTCACTGCGCCCGGGGTCGAGCTGTGAGGACACACCCGGGATGGCCGCGCCGGTCCACGACACGGCGTCGAGCACGCGCCCGTCCACCGAGAGCTCGAGCTTCCGGCTGCCCGTTGTATTCGCCAGGTTGAAGTTGAAGGTGCCGAGCACCGCGGGCAGCCCGCCATTGAGGGACGCGTCCTCACTTCGCGCCAGGACGGCGCGGCCTCCTGCCTTCACGGCCAGACACAGCGCCGAGTCGAACGTCGAGCGGCCTCCGCTCTCGTTGGACAGCGACACACCATTGAGGTCCACGTCGCGCAGCGCGAGCACCTCCACCCACTCCCCCATGGCGTCCGCGACCGCCTGAGGGTCCGCCATGAATTCGGTGAGGACGAGCGAGCCCCCATCGGGCCCCCTGCGCGCGCGCGTCCTTCCGGTGGTCCGGTCAATACATCCGTCCTCGAGCGTCCCGGCATCCGCGCCGCCATCGGAGGTTCCACCGTCGCCAACGCCGCCCGGCGTGCCCCCGTCGCCCTCACAGACACGATTCCCACGACCGGGCGTCCCCACGTTGCCGCGCGAGCCATAGGCGGCCGTGGCTGCGCACCACGCGGAGGGCGCGTCATTCCGGGCAGCATCCGCGAGCGGTGCGGACACCTGCGTGGCCACGCCATCCACCGCCAGACCGTAATCGACCGCGTCGAGCACCACGCCCCCGGCCTTCACCTGCAACCGGCCGCCCGCATTGCGCAGGTCCATGTTGAACGTCGCCATGGGCATAGGAAGCCCTCCGTTGAGGGTGGCATCCGTGCGACGGGCCAGCACCGCGTACTCCCCCGCGGAAAGCGACAGGCACCCCTCCGCCTTCACCGTCGCCTCCCCCGCCTCGGCGACCAGCGTCACGCCGTTGAGGTCCACGGGGGCCGTGGCTCGCAGCTCCACCCACTCCCCCAAAGTGTCGTCGCCACGCGGATTGGCCATGACCTCGGTGATGACCAGGTCTCCAGGCGCCGGAAGCAGGACAGGTCTCACGGCCTCGGCGCCCGCGGGCCTGCACGTCGCCACCACGCCCGCGTCCTCGGGGACACCCGCATCACCCATGGGGCCACAGGGTGCGTTCGCGGCGCCAGGACTCCCCTGGAACGTCCCGCCGGCACCGGCGTCGGGCGAGTCACACCAGCGAGCCAGGTCATCGTTCCCCGCCATGTCCGGCACCAGGCGGCCGTCGTAGATGCGCGACGCCCCGCTCTTCGCGGGCGCGGAGAGCGGGACCTCGTCCAGGACCCGCTCTCCGCACCGGATGCCCAGCCGTCCGCCCGAGTTCCCCAACGCCCCCAGCCCGTCGCCATAGGCGTGGTCCACGTGCGCGGGCACCGGCCCGTCGCGCACGTCGCCCAGCACCAGGTAGTCTCCCGCCGCCACCGTCAGCGCCTCGAGGACGGCATAGGCCGTCTCCTGCGAGCCATCCGCGCGGGACGCGTAGAGCGTCAGCCCATACAGGTCCACGGGGCCGCGCGTGGGGTTGTGCAGCTCCACGTACTCCTGGCCCGTGTCCGTCCCCACCGGGTCGTTGAGGTACTCGGTGATGGCGACATCACCGGGCAACAGCCCCGCGCACGCCGCGTCCACGTCTTCGTCCAGGGGCGTGCCACCACACGCCCACGCGCCCGCCAACCCCAGCAACCAGCCCCACCCCAAGTACCTGCCCCAGCCCTTCATTCCCTGCCCCCTCACATTCAGCTCCGTCAAAAGCGCGTCTCCAACTCCAGGTGGAAGAGGTGGCGCGGCGGCTCGGGAGGCACACGCGCCACGCGCGCGTCCTTCAAGTCGAGCACCCACGCGTACCGGCCCCGGGCGGACACGGCGCTCGACACCCTCCACGCGACATCCAGCGCGGTCCGCAGCTCCTGTTGGAGCCGGCTGCGCTCGGAGAGGTCCTGGTCCTTCCACACCAATCGCCCATGCAACTTCAGCGACGAAAGCGGCTGGGCGCGGACATCCAGCACGGCCTGCGCGTCGTAGCGAAGCCCCTTCGTCTCGGGTGCCTGCACGCGCGCGTGTCCGTACTGGAGCGAAACCGTCACCCCCTTCGCGACGTCGGAGCGCACCCGGGCGGTGACGCCGTACCGCGCGCTGGCGCACAGGTCCGCCACCTCTCGCTCGGACAGCGAGTCATCCGCGCACGCCCCCATCCCGCCCACGCCGTTGTCACGCACCTCCACCTGAAGCGAGGGCTGCAACCAGGGCCGCACCCGAAGGTCCCCGCGCACCGAGGCACGCGCGTGCAACGTGCCCGCGCTCCCGGACACCGCCCCATCCGCGGGCAGCGTCCAGGCGTCCACCTGCCCTCGCAGCCGCCATGCGCCTTCCTCACGGTGGAGGTAGCGCAGCCGGGCGCCCAGCTCGTTGCGAACGCGCAGGCCTTCCAGCGCATCCGGGCCTGACGGCGCGCCGCTGTAGGGATTGGCGAAACCGCGCCCGTAGTAGCGCAGCGACAGCTCCAGCTCGCGCGACGCCCCTGACAGCACGGTGCGCTGCACCGCACCGAAGTCCCCGCCCCCCCCCGGCGCGGCATCGAAGCTGCGCGTGCCTTCCAAGAAGACGTCCAGCGCGCCACGCCCCCACGCGGCATCGAGCCCGAATGCGCCAAAGGCACCGCCCGCCGGGTAGCGGGCGTTGGGCTGGAAGTCGAGCTGCGCCCCCTCCTGGCCCCACGCGGGCCGAGCCATCCAACCGGTGAGCCCCACATGGCTCCGCGACGACAGCGCCAGCGTCGCGTTGCCACCGCCCGCCAGCTCTCGGAACATCCCCGGCAGCGTCCGCGCCGTGAGCTTCTCCCACCGGCCCTCCGCCACGGACACCCAGACATCAGGGGCCTTGCACACGCCACGGGCGGACGACGGACACAGCGAGCGGTCCAGCACCGCGTGCCGTGCCAATGCACGGGACTGATACGAGCCGAAGCCGGTGAGCGACAGCGCGGCCCACGTCCCCAATGGGCCTCGCACCGTGCCCGCAACGCCCCGGAAGCCCTCGTCCCAGCGGAAGTCCGGGGTGACGTCCGACAGGCGTTCCTCGGGCTCGCAACCCGCGCTGCCCACCAGACACGAGCGCTCCAAGCCCGCCGGAGGACGCACGTCATCGTCAGGAAGGAACCCGTCCGGTGACGGCAGCGCCGTGGTGTCCAGCGTGAGCCGCTGCCCGAAGCCCAGCCGGTACGTCCCCGCCAGCAGCGACGCGCGCGCTCCCGTCCACTGCACGTACAGCTTGGGCAGCGTGACGGACGTCCCGGGCGCCTCCACCACGAAGGCACGCCGCCGCGCGTCCCTGCGCGGAGGCGCCAGCGTCCGCCGGGCCAGCGTCGTCATCAGTCCCACCCGAAGCCCCGCGAGCCCTCCAGCGCGGACCTGCAACGCCAGCGGTGGCGGCAGCCCATCCGACGCCGCGAAGGCCATCATCAACCGCGCGTCACCCGACAACCGCCCTGGCGTGCGTCCGTCCAGGAACGGCGCGAGCCGCCGCGACGCCGCCTCCGTCAACGCGCCACCCGCGGCGCTGCCTTCTCCCCGCGACCGCAGCAGCACGTCCACGTCCGAGTACGTCAGCCCCGGCAAGCCGTAGAGCGAGGCACGCGACGCCAGCCCCAGGTCCACGCCTGTCCGTCGCAAGGCCAGCAGCGCGGAGAGTGTCTCGGCGGAGATGGCGCCCTCTTCCACGAGCGCGAGCAGGTCCTGCGCGCCCACGGATTCAGGCTCCACTTCATACGGCGCGGCATGCACGGGCAGCGCGCCCGCCAACCACCAACCCAAACACCATCCCACCCAGAGCACCCGACGCACGCACCGCGCCTTGTGCACATCCGGGACCACGATTCCCTACAGCAGCGCCCTGCCCGCGGGTCGTCCGGCACGCGGACGCGCCGTCCAAAGGCGGGACACGCGTACCAGGCGCTCAGGCCCGGCCCATGCGCGGGTCGACTTCCAGCAGGTCCCACGCCAGGAAGTACGCGGCCTCCGCGCGGCTCTCCGCGGCGACGTAGCGAAGGCGTGACTCCTCGCTGCCATCCAAGGCCTCGCGCGCCTCGCGCAGGTCGGCCTCGGTGGTGAGCAGCAGGACCGCCAGGTGCGGGTGTTCCAGCTCCATGGGGTAACTCCAGATTAAACAGCATTCCGCGCAGATTGGGAGCACCGCGCGGTCCGCCCGTCGCCTGTGCATCCCCGGGGCCAGCGCTTCCCGACCGGTCACCCCCTCCAGGTATGCTGGCACCCGGTTCCCATGGGCCACGTCCACATCGTCCGAGACCTCCCCTCCCCCCAGGAGGGCTTCGCGCGCACCGTGCGCGTCTACACCCCCCACGCATACGATGCGATGCCGGGCCATCGGTTCCCCGTGCTGTACATGCACGACGGACAGAACGTGTTCGCCCACCCCGAATCCGCCCTCTTCGAGACCTGGTGCGCCAACCTCGCGTTGGAGCACGGCGTGGGCGAAGGAAGCCTGGAGCCGTGGCTCATCGTCGCCGTGGATTCGGGCGCGGGGCGCATGCACGACTATTCGCCGTGGAATGAACCGCGCAGCCCGATGCACGCGCGCGGCGAGGCCTACGGCCGCTTCCTGGTGGAGCACCTCAAGCCGCTGGTGGACCGCACCTACCGCACCCGGCCGGAGCCGCAGTGGACGGGCGCCATGGGCTCGTCACTGGGTGGCCTGATTTCGCTCTACCTCGGGTGCCGCTATCCGGAGGTGTTCGGCCGAATCGGCGCCCTGTCTCCCACGGTGACGTGGGGCGCCAGCCAGCTCTTCGGCGCCTGGTCGGCGCACAGCCGCCGTTGGACGCGCATCTACCTGGACGCGGGCACCCACGAGTACACGGACGCCAGCGGCGTGCCCGTCTACTACGGCGAATCCACGCGGGCCTTCTACGAGCACCTCAAGCACCTGGGCTACGCGGACCACGAGCTGGCGCTGGTGTTGGATCCACACGGCGGGCACCACGAGCGGGACTGGCAGCGGCGCCTGCCACACGCCATGCGCTGGCTGCTGGGGTGAGGCGCTTCGAATGAAGCACCGCGGGGCGGTTCCCCTGGAGCAGCGGCTCGTCTACGTCCAGGTGGTGGAGGGCCTGCTCGAGCACGGGCTGCGCGGCAGCGTGTCACCCCGCCTCAAGCACCGGTTGCGGCAGGCGGGCATCGACCTGGACCGGCCACTGCTGCCGGGCTACCCGGTGCTCCTGTGGGGAAAGTGCCTCGACGTCATCGTCGAGGAGACCCTTCCGGGCCTGCCCCGGGAGGAGGCCTTCCGCCAGCTCGCCGAGCGCCACGTGCAGGGCTACGGGCGCACCGTCGTGGGCCGCGCGGTGTACGGCGTCATGCGGCTGCTGGGCCCCCGCCGCCTGGTGCAGCGCCTGCCGCAGACGCTGCGCGCCACCGACAACTACACGGAGGTGGAGCTCACCGAGCAGGGCCCCACCACCTACGCCATGCGGATGAACTCGCGGGTGGACGCGCCCGGCTACGCGGAGGCGCTCTTCGAATCCCTGCTGCGCCTGGGCGGCGCCGAGTCCCCCCGCGTGGCGCGCATCCACGAGGACGCGGACAGCACCACCTACCAGCTCACCTGGACGGAGCGCTGAGCGCGCTACGCCTTGTCCTGGATGAAGCGCACCGTGTCCCGCAGGGCGTCCATGTCCGCGTGGCGGGTGAGGTACATCTCCTCGCCCAGGAGGCTGTGGTAGATGCTCGGCAGCTCGCGGTGGAGGATGAGCGACGTGCCCAGCTTCTGCTCCACGTCCGCGTGCGGGTGCCGGTAGCGGCGGGACTTGCGGCGCGCGCTGTGACAGACGTGGTAGCGCGGCGTGAAGCGAAAGTCCGCCACCGGGTCGCCCGTCACCACGCGCGCCCAGAGCCGGTACACGTCGATGTCACACGTGTAGTTCATCATGTCCACCATGAAGCCGCCGGGCGGCCGCAGGTTGGCCTCCAGCACCATGAAGCGGCCATCCGGCAGACGGAAGAACTCCAGGTGGAACCAGCGCTCGCGCAGGCCGAAGGCGGCCACCACCTGCCGGCCCAGCACGTCCAGCGCGGGGGGAATCTCCTTGTGGCTCCAGAAGGAGATGTCGCGCTGCTCCACCACCGTCTCCATGCCTCCGTCGCTGTACTCGTGACTGAGGTTGAAGACGATGACGCCGTGCCGGTCCACGATGCCGTCGTAGGTGACGATGGTGCCGCGCACGAAGGGCTGCGCCACGTAGGTGGTGGGCAGCGGATGGGACAGGGCCGCGTCCACCTCCGCGTCGCTGGCCACCTTGAAGGTGTTGGCGGCGCCCACGCCCACGTCCGGCTTGAGCACCAGCGGGTAGCCCACGCGCGCGGCGAACGCCTTCACCTGCGCGGCGTCCCGGACGCGGATGAGGTCCGGGTGCGGCACGCCCGCTTCGTGGAACACCTCCGCCATGCCGGACTTGGAGCGCAGCCGGTGGATGTCCTCCGGCTGCAGGCCCGGCACGTTGAAGTCCCCACGCAAGCGCGCCTCCACCTCCAGCCAGGACTCGTTGAGCGAGTCGATGCGGTGGATGCGGCCGTGCCGCCACGTGAGGTAGCCCGCCGCGCGGGTGAGCGCATCCTCGTCCATGAGGCTGGGGACGAAGTAGTACTCGCGCAGGGACGCCTTCAACTCGGGACGGAGCGACTCGTAGGACGCGTCACCGATGCCCAGGACCGTGACGCCCCGCTCCCGCAGCGCAGAGATGAAGTGAAGGTAATGCGGAGGGAAGTGGGGGGAGATGAAGACGAAGTTCATGGCTCCTCGGGGCACAGGCGACCATATCGCGCCGCGCGCCCGCGCCCAGTTCCTGACTGAACGCCCGGAGGCGGGAAGTCACTCCTCCCCGCCCCGGGTGCGCCTGGAATCCGGGCTCCCCAACCCCCTGCCCATCACTCAGCGGAACGACTAGGCGTTCGGCCGGACCATCGACACCTCGAAGTGCCGCTGGACAACGTTGCCCGTGGTGGGCCCCTCCCGGTAGAGGTTGCCCGTGTCCTGGTCCACGTAGAAGCGGTTGTTCGGGTTGGTGTCCGCGCCGCGCTGCTGGTGGTTCGTCGCCGGGTCGTGGAACGTGTAGTACGTGCGGCCCTGCTCGTCCGTGCCGCGGCCCGTAATCACCACGAAGTGGTCGGTGATGCCGTCCACGTTGTCCGAGTTCTGGCCCGAGCGGTGGTCCACGCCCACGACGACGGGCTTGCCCGCGTCGAGCTGGCCATCGATGTACTCACGACCCCGGCGCGCCGCCGCGGCGTTCACCGTGACGCCGCCGTTCGGGTCATCCCCGGTGGCCACCTGGATGCGGTTGTCCGGCCCCGTCACGGTGGCCCCGGCGCCCGCGGCCATCACCACCGCGGCGCGGAAGCAGGCCTTGTCACCGGCGCGCTCCACCTTCGACGCGTTGTACTGGCTGACCCACGGCGTGGCCGTCTGCACCGCCGGGCGGTCCGCCGCGGGGGCAATCTCCGCCGTGTCGTTCAAGTCCGTGGGCGTCGCGCCCCCGGTGGTGTTGGAGGCCTGGAGGTTCTCCGGGCGCGGACGCGGGATGGGGACCTCGGCGGGCAGCGCCGTGGTGCCCGACGTGAGGTTCTCCGGGCGCGGGCGCGGGATGGGGACCTCGGCGGGCAGCGCCGTGGTGCCCGACGTGAGGTTCTCCGGGCGCGGGCGCGGGATGGGCGCGTTCTCGACCGCACCACCACCGTCGCGGTAGCCGCGCGCGTCCAGGGCCCGGACCAGCGCCGTCTCACGCCGCGTCTGGTCGGCGCGCAGGCGCTGCTCGTTGTGGTCGAAGCCGGAGGCGCTGATCTGCCCGTTGTCCGTGCGGTACGCATTCACGCGCGCGTCGACGAGCGCCTCGGGCGTCACGCCACGCGGGTCCTGCGCCAGCCTGGGCAGCTCGCGCTTGAGGAAGTTCTGCGCCGCGCGGGGCGACTGCGTGTGCAGGTCGTAGAAGGTGGAGGCCAGCAGCGCGTTGTTCGGGTCCAGGCCCGCGCGCTCGGCGGCGCGCTGGTACTGCGGCGTGACGCGGCCCAGCTCGCGGTTCCAGATTTCGTCCGCGTGCGACGGAGAGCTCGCGCCGCCCCCCTGGTAGGAGAACGAGCCCCGGTTGTGCTTGGCATTGCCCGGGTCGGTGTGGCCCCCGTAGCTCTCCGTGAAGCCGCCGTTCGGCGTGCGGTTGCCTTCCGAGGTGCCAACGACAATGGCGGACTCGGAGTTGGACCCGCCCTGGCGGAAGGCCGTCAGGTCGACGTTGCGATAGCCATTCTGGGTGCCAGACACCCCAGCGGTCCCCGCCGGCGTGACGCCCTGCGCCACGGTGCCCTGCGCGGTGCCAGGCTCAAAGCTGTCACGGCTCTGTGACGTCCCCGTCTGCCGGTTGGCCGGGCGCGGCGCATGGGCCTCGAAACCATCGTTGGCGCCCGGAATGATCAGGGTCTTCCCGGCGATGATGCGGTCCGGGCTCTGGAGGTTGTTCGCTCGCGCCAGCGCATCAACCGTCGTGTTGTTGCGCCGGGCGATGGCGCTGAGCGAATCACCCTGGCGGATTCGATAGGAGTTGCTACCCGTCATCAGCGGCTCCATGGGGGCGAAGTAAGTCAGACGCCTCCATGATTTTCCGGATCAATATCCGAAAGTTGCGCAAGCCGCCAAACAACAGCCAGGGTGTTCAAATCCAGCACGCATGAACAAACCCTGACGCGCCGCACCAGTCACAGGACTGTGACAGTCCCCCGGCAGCATCCAGCTTTGCTCAATAATTGACTTGGAGCTGGATGCGCGTCACGTGTCCCTGCTCCTGGATATACGGATAGCGGGACGAGGTGCGGTCCGAGATGAGGTAGGTGCCCGTCAGCTCCAGGGCCTTGTTGAGCTGCCACTCGGCGCCCATCTCCAGCTCCCGCACGTCGTAGAGCGGCGCGTTCGTCTCGAACTTCTTGCCGCCGTCGTAGAGGGTGCCCCGGATGTAGGGGATGAGGGACACGCCCAGCACGCCGTCCAGCTTGTACATGAGCTGCGCATAGCCGCCCCGGAGCCGGCGGCTGTCGATGAGCAGGCCCTCGACGGGCCCCTCGCCCAGCGAGGGACCGCGGCCCAGGTTGAACTCGGCCAGGAGGCCCAGCGGCTGCGGGTAGATGACCAGGCTGACGATGGCGCGCGCGTCCACCATGTCGGAGCCCCGGGCGAGCGCGTAGGGCGCGCCGTCACGCGGCGAGGCATTGAGATTGAAGCGGCCGTAATAGCCGCCCACGCCCGCTTCCACGTACTGCGAGCCGAACAGGAAGGGCCACGTGACGCGAACGACACCATGCGGCGTGTCGTTGCGCTCGGCGCGGTTGGCCGTCTGACCGTTGAAGACGCCGAGGCCGACCACGCCGTAGTCGCCGGAGCCCTTCAGGTTGTTGTCCACGAGGAACTTGAAGCGCTTCCGGATTTCGTCGGGCGCCCAGTAGAAGAAGACGCCCAGGTCGCGCTCGTCCTTGAGCCCGCTGTTGATGGCGTCGTTGCGGTCCAGCGCGAGGCGGTTCTGGCTGGACTGGAGGTTCTCGAAGCCGAACGGCACCTTCGACTGGCCCACGCGCAGACGGAACTCCTTCTTCGCGTCCAGGAAGATGTCCGCGTACCAGTCCCGCATGATGGTGACGTTGTACTGGTCCCCGATGACCGACGCGAAGTCCGGCTGGAGGTAGATGGACACGCGGTCGTGGACGTCACCGAACAGCACGAGGCGCGCGCGCCGGATGCCAAAGCCGGTGTTCTTGCCGAGGAAGCGGTCGCCCTGGTCGTTGATCAGCTCGTCATTCACCCGGAAGCTGGGCAGCCGGTTGTAGCGGAACTGCGTATAGCCCCGGATGCGGATGCGGTCGTACCAGGCCCGTTCCTCCTTCTTCGCCTCGGGCTTCGCCTCCGACTCGGGCATCGCCGCCTCGGGAACCGGCGTCGGCGTGGACGCTGACGCGGGAGGCTGCTCGGTGGCGGACGAGGGCGCGGCCTCGTCCTGCTGCGCGTGGGCAAGGGGCGCCAGAAGCAGCGCGGAGCCGGACAACAAGACCTGGAGAGCAGCGCGGAACGAAGCAGTGGGGGTCATGACGGCGCGGAACTGCCAGCAGCGCGCGAAAGCGCGCACGAACTCGAGTTTGCAGTCCCGTTACAGGACGGAATGAACGACCGCAACGCACGGGCCCTCGTTTTTGCCTCACCGTCACAGGCCCCGTCGCCGCGTCACAGAACAGCCCGGCGCATGTCACCTGTTCGTGACATGCGCCGGGGTGACGACCACCGCGCTCGCGTCAGCGCTTCCAGCTGCCGTCCATCAGGCGCTGGATGCGCAGCTCCAGCGGCGGGTGGCTGGAGAAGAGCGCCATCATCCCGCCGCCCCGGATGCCGAACGCCTGCATGTTGGACGGCAGCATGGCCGGCTCCCCCTGCTGCATGCGCAGCCGGTTCAGCGCCCGCGCCATGGCGCCCGGGTCCACCAGCTGCGCGCCCCCGTCATCCGCGCGGAACTCACGCCGGCGGCTGTACCAGGCCACGATCATGCTGGCGCCAATGCCAAACACGATTTGGAGCACGATGCTGGTGATGAAGTAGGCCGGCCCCGAGCCGCCGCTCTCCTCGCCATCCTCGGAGCGGCTGAGGAAGCGGTCCACGAAGAAGCCCACCACGCGGCTGAGGAAGATGACGAAGGTGTTGAGCACGCCCTGGAGCAGCGTGAGCGTCACCATGTCACCGTTGGCCACGTGGGCCACCTCGTGACCGAGCACGGCCTCCACCTCGTCCCGCTTCATGCCATGGAGCAGGCCGGTGGACACCGCGACCAGGGCGCTGTTGCGCCTGGCGCCCGTGGCGAAGGCGTTCATGTCCGGGCTGTCGTAGATGGCCACGTCGGGCATGCCAATGCCCGCGTCGCGGGCCAGCCGGTGCACCGTCTCCACCAGCCAGCGCTCGTCCTCCGAACGCGGCGACGTGATGACCTGCGCCCCCGTGCTCCACTTGGCCATGGGCTTGGAGATGAGCAGCGAGAAGATGGCGCCGCCGAAGCCCATCACCGCCGCCATGATGAGCAGGCCCGGAAGGTTCAGCCCCACGCCGCGGCGGGCGAGCAGGTTCTCCACCCCGATGAGCTGTCCGACGATCGCCAGCATCGCGACCACCGCGAGGTTGGTCAGGACGAAAAGTGTGATGCGCTTGGCGAAGCTTCCCTTCATGAGTCTCTCTCTCCCTAGAAAAAACCTTGGGGACAACATTCAGCAGGGTGGGACGAATGCAAGCTTCGTCGGCCACTTCTTGTCCCGACCCGACTAGAACAGCCTTCCGACGGGGCACTTCCCAAGGTTGTTCCTTCAGGAACCTGAGATTTTCTCTATGAAACGGCCGTGACGGGGGTTTCCCCAGGGCTCGCTCGGCCGCCGGGTTGGGTGCCTGGGGCTTGCGCATGCGGCGCCACACCAGGGGTGCGTCCCGGGCGCCCAACATGCGACTCCACCGCCCCCCTGACGCGTCAGCCAATCACAAACAAGACGGCGAAGGCAGAATATTTCCACAACAATGAATGCCACAAATCCCATCTGTCCACTGTCACCTTGGCGCAAATTTTCTGTCACGCCACGAAACACAGCTCAATCATGAGCGCGCGCTTGGATTGACACGCGTTTTTGACGGAATCCCAGGCAACTTTCTCTGAGCGGTTGGGAAAATGGCTCCAACTCCATTCTTCTTTCAAGGGAAGAGCCCCCCATGGTAGCCATTGCCCGCACCTCCGCGGCTGCGTCCAGCAGCGCGTCTCGCTCCGCCTCGCCCACGCTGCGCAGCGGCGCTCGCGGCGCGGCCGTGACGCAACTCCAGAACAAGCTCAGGGCCGCGGGCTTCAATCCAGGCGCCTCGGATGGCGTGTTCGGTCCGAAGACGCAGTCGGCGGTGCAGGCCTTCCAGCGTGCGCGTGGGCTCCAGGTGGACGGCATCGTCGGTCCCAAGACGTGGAACGCGCTCAACTCGGCGGGCGGAACGGGCGGCTCGGGTCCCACGCTGCGCAATGGCGCGCGGGGTGAGCCGGTGCGTGCGCTCCAGCAGCGGCTCAACGTGCTGGGCTTCAAGTCGGGCACGGCGGATGGCGTGTTCGGTCCGAAGACCCAGTCGGCGGTGAAGGCCTTCCAGCAGTCCCGCGGTCTGGTGGCGGACGGCATCGTCGGTCCCAAGACGTGGGACAAGCTGGGCATCAACGTGAAGGGCCCTGTCACCAACCCGGGCGGTGGCGGTGGCGGTCGGGTCGTCACGGGCTATGTGAACGGGAAGCCGCGGCAGATTTCGCTCTCGCCGGTCCCGAACGGCAAGGAGATGCGCTCGGACGCGGCGGCGGCGTTCAACCGCATGCACGCGGCGGCGCGGGCGCAGGGCATCACCCTGAAGGTGAACAGCGGCTTCCGCAGCATGGCGGAGCAGGAAGCGCTGTACCGCGCGTACAAGAACGGCACGGGCAACCTGGCCGCGGCTCCGGGCTACTCCAACCACCAGGGCGGCATCGCGGTGGACATCAACACGGGCGGCACGGGCACCTCGACGTACCGGTGGCTGGCCAACAACGCGAAGAACTTCGGCTTCGTGCGCACCGTCCCGTCCGAGCCCTGGCACTGGGAATACCGGCCCTGACACAGGAGAGTGACATGAAGAAGCTGCTCTTGACGTTCGCGGTGCTGGCGGCCCCCGCTGGCGTTGTCGTCGGCGGTCTGGGCTACACGCCCACGGCCGAGGCACAGTCGTCCCGGCTGGCGTGTACATACACGTATTACAATGACGAGGCGCTCACGGAGTACGTGATGACGCTGCACTGCTCCTGCGCGAACCCGGACTGCCACGCCACCGAGGACGTGACGCCGTTCTTCACGGTGGAGTGCATCGACGCCTGCTGAGGTGAAGTGCCGTCGAGCCACCGCACCTTGCCGGTACGGTGGCTCCGGACTGTCAGCGGCTCAGCTCTTCGTAATCGGGCGGTAGCGGATGCGGTGCGGCTCCAGGGCCTCGGGGCCCAGGCGCTTCTTCTTGTCCGCTTCGTAGTCCTCGAAGTTGCCCTCGAAGAAGAACACCTTGCTGTCGCCCTCGAACGCCAGGATGTGCGTGGCGATGCGGTCGAGGAACCAGCGGTCGTGGCTGATGACCACGGCGCACCCCGCGAAGCCGAGCAGCGCGTCCTCCAGGCTGCGCAGCGTCTCCACGTCCAGGTCGTTGGTGGGCTCGTCGAGCAGCAGGAGGTTGCCGCCGCTCTTGAGCATCTTCGCCAGGTGCACGCGGTTGCGCTCACCACCGGACAGGTCCTTCACCCGCTTCTGCTGGTCCTGTCCCTTGAAGGCGAAGCCCGCCAGGTACGCGCGGCTGGGCACCTGCCCCGCCTTGCCCAGGTCCAGGTGGTCCAGCCCGCCGCTCACCTCCTGGAACACCGAGTTGTCGCCGTCCAGCGCGTCGCGGCTCTGGTCCACGTAGGCCAGCTTCACCGTCTCGCCGATGTTCAGCTCGCCCTCGTCCGGCTTCTCCACGCCCGTCATCATCCGGAACAGCGTCGTCTTGCCCGCGCCGTTGGGACCGATGACGCCCACGATGCCACCGCGCGGAAGCTTGAAGTTCAGGTCCTCGATGAGCAGCCGGTCGCCGTACGCCTTGCGCAGCCCCTTGGCCTCGACCACCAGCCCCCCGAGCTGCGGGCCGGGCGGGATGATGACCTCGCCCGTCGCGTCGCGCTTGTCCTGCGTCTGGTTGAGCAGCTCCTCGTAGGCCGCGATGCGCGCCTTGCTCTTGGCCTGACGGGCCTTCGGGGAGGCACGCACCCACTCCAGCTCGCGCTTGAGCGTCTTCTGGCGGTGGCTCTCCGACTTCTCCTCCAGCTCCAGGCGCTTCTGCTTCTGCTCCAGCCAGCTGGAGTAGTTGCCCTTCCAGGGCACACCCTCGCCGCGGTCCAGCTCCAGAATCCACTCGGCCGCGTTGTCCAGGAAGTACCGGTCGTGGGTGATGCAGACGATGGTGCCCTTGTACTCCTTGAGCGCCTGCTCCAGCCACGCGACGCTCTCCGCGTCCAGGTGGTTGGTGGGCTCGTCCAGGAGGAGCAGGTCCGGCTTCTCCAGCAGGATGCGGCACAGCGCCACGCGGCGCTTCTCACCACCGGACAGCTTCGTCACGTCCGCGTCGCCCGGCGGCAGGCGCAGCGCGTCCATGGCCATCTCGATGGTGCGGTCCAGCTCCCAGCCATTCACCGCGTCGATGGCGTCCTGCAGCCGGCCCTGCTCGGCCAGCAGCTTCTCCATCTCCGCGTCGCTCATGGGCTCGGCGAACTTCGCGCTGACCTCGTTGAAGCGGTCCAGCGTGGCGCGAATCTCCTTCAGGCCCAGCTCCACGTTGCCCTTCACGTCGAGCGAGGCGTCGAGCTGTGGCTCCTGCGCCAGGTAGCCGACCTTGGCGCTGGGGTCCGGCTTGGCGACCCCGAAGAACTCCGTGTCCACGCCCGCCATGATGCGCAGCAGCGTCGACTTACCGGAGCCGTTGGGGCCAATGACGCCAATCTTCGCGCCGGGGAAGAACGAGAGGTAGATGCCCTTGAGGATCTCCTTGCCGTTCTTGACCTTGCGCAGGTCCTGCATCGTGAAGATGAAATTCTGGGCCATCTGGGCCTTCCTGCTTAAGGTGGAGTGAGGGCTCTGCGGGCCCTGCGGATACCAGGGTGCAACAGCGCACTCAAGGCGAGAGCGTCCCCCAGCCCCTGGGGGCTCGAACGACCGGCCCCGGGAGGTGGGGGCGGCCCGGAACAAGCCGTCGCTCCTTGGCCCGCCCTGCACCATGTCCCCCGGGCAACACCCTCGCGCACCGGTGGCCCCGTGCGCAACGGAGAGGCCGCACGCATCCGGACCGACTCCTACACACGATTCGGCACTTGCCCCCGCCCGCCCAGCCCTTCGTTGCACACTCCCCTTCGGCCTCCCCCTGACACAGCAGTGTTAAGGTGGAGCTCGTCCATGAAGCCGGGGCAAGCCCAGGCATGCCAAAGCTGAGCAATGTCCTTTCCCTATGGTGCCTCCTGGCGGTTGCCATGCTGGGCTGCTCCAGCAGCGCCACCGGAGCGGCGGGCCGTCGCGACGCCTACGCGATGGCAACCTGCACTGACACCGTCACGTGCTGCATCCAGCGCAACCCGGGCATGCCCGAAGCGTGCGGCCTCACGGCGGGCGAAGCCGCCTCACACATGGCGGGCGTCAAGATGGCCATGGAAGCAGCGGACAATGCATCCGCCGAATCGGACGACTCCCACAACGCGGCACTGCCCGAATGGAAGCGCCGCTGCATTCGGAACTATGGCGACTGCCAGGACGATGGCTGGACGGGCTCCTGTTACGACTGCCTCCGCTACTGCGAAGGCCAACAGGAATGGCCTACAGACCAGTGCTTCCGGCCCAAGAAGAAGAGGGTGAGATAGTCATGTCCGATGACCTTGACTGGACACCGGTGCGAGCCCTCGCACGCCGCGTGCGTGCCGGAGAACGGCTGACGCTGACGAACGAAGTACGGGAGCTCCTGGAGCGCACTGCCTCTGAGGTCGGTATCAGCAAGACTGACTCGGCGCTCGCCATCGCCGGTGTCGAAACAGCCGAAGCGCTCCTGCTGGAGTGCGCGAGGCGCATCAAGGAAGGCTCAGACAGACTCACGGATGCGCTCTATCGGGCGAAGCGTTACCGGCTGTCGGGGAACCTGGACAGCGCCCGCCAGGAAATGCGGGATGTGCTCGCCGTCGAAGTGGTGCCGCATTACCGCGAGATAGCCGAAAGTCAGCTCGAAGATCTCGAAGACGAGCCATGAACTGCATTGGGGGCGCGACTGACGCGCTCCGCAACTCCCACTGCAAATTCTCACCGGCAGGCGTCCAGGCGGTGTCCAGCGCCGCGTCCGCTCCACTTCATACTCCGCGCTCTCCGTGGCCCGCCGCAACTGGCCCTTGAGATCGGTCACCTCTGCCCTCAGCGCTGCATGAATATGCCCGGCGTGCTCCAGGTCGGCGCGAGCTTGGTCCCGGCCGCACTCGACCTCTTCACGTTCGCCGCAGGCATCGTGAGCGCACTGCGCCGCGCGGGTGCCGTGCCCCATACGACTGGGTGGCTCCTGCTGGCGTGGGGCCACCTTCATCAAACGCAGCCACCCGCTCCCGCTGTCCGCCCCGTTGAGCTCAAGCTGCTTCGCGCTAAACTCTGTCTTCAAAGCGGGCCACCCGCGACGCCGAGGTGTTCAGGAGAACGCCCGCCATCGGTCACCAGACGGCATCCCCTCTCCCCATGAATGGATTTGCGCATTCGACAGCCAATGCCGACCGCCGGGACTGGCATCGGCTCTCGGAACATCTGCTCGAAACGGGGCGGCTCGCGGCGGACTTCGCCGCCGCGTTCGGCGCTGCTGCCTATGGCGAGGTGAGCGGCCGGTTGCACGACCTGGGCAAGAACCAGCGTCCATTCCAGGAGGGGCGCCTGGAGGGGAAGCCGCTCCGGGTCGACCACTCGACCGCTGGCGCCGTCGAAGCTGTGAAGCGGTGGGGGTCCGTGGGCCGGCTGATCGCATATGCCATTGCCGGTCACCACGCGGGCCTGGCGAATGGTCTCCCCGGAGCGAACCAGAGCCGCCGCTCGCTCGAGGAGCGGCTCGAGTCAGACAGATCGCAGCTCCTGCCGGGCTGGGAGGCGGTGCTGGCGCTGCCCTCCGCGCTACCCAACGTTCCGCTCACGTTCCGGGAACCCCAGGCACCGGGCTTCACCCTGGCGTTCTTCGTCCGGATGCTGTTCTCCTGTCTGGTCGACGCCGACTACCTGGACACAGAGGCGTTCTACGCCAGGGTGGAGAAGCGCCAGTTGGAGCGCGGCCACGCCGTCACGCTCCCCGAGCTGCGAGACCTGCTGCGCGACTACATGGCGCGCATGGACATCCCGGACAGTGACGTCAACCGCGTGCGCGCCGAGGTGCTCGCACGCGCGCGCACGCATGCGCCAACTCCCCCGGGGATGTTCTCGCTGACCGTGCCCACTGGGGGCGGCAAGACGCTCGCGTCACTCAGCTTCGCGCTGGAACACGCCGCGCATCACGGCAAGCGTCGCGTCATCTACGTCATCCCCTACACCAGCATCGTGGAGCAGACCGCCATGGTGTTCCGCAAAGCACTCTCTCCTCACGGCGACGCCGTGCTGGAGCACCACAGCGGCTTCGATGACGCCGTGCTGGAGACCCAGCGCGCGCGCGACAAGCGCCAGCTCGACATGCAGGGCTGGGACGCGCCCGTGGTCGTCACCACCGCCGTGCAGTTCTTCGAGAGTCTCTTCGGGGACCGTCCCTCGCAATGCCGCAAGCTGCACCGCATTGCCAACAGCGTCATCGTGCTCGACGAGGCGCAGACCCTGCCGCTCAAGCTGCTGCGCCCCTGTGTGGCAGCACTGGACGAGCTGGCCCGAAACTATCGGAGCAGCGTGGTGCTCTGCACCGCGACGCAGCCTGCGCTGTGGGAAACCGGAGACCCGGTCCGCAGCTTCGCGGGCGGCCTCCCCGACCGCCCCGAGCGCGAGATCGCCCCCGCTCCGGCCGAACTCCATCGCCGGCTGCGCCGTGTGCGCGTGCACCACCAGGGAGAGACCACCGACGAGCAGTTGGTCGAACACCTGCGAGCGCATCCCCAGGTGCTGTGCATCGTCAACAACCGGGTCCACGCCAGACATCTGTACCAGGCCATCAGCGACCAGCCCGGCGCGTGGCACCTGACGACGCTGATGTACTCCAGGCACCGCTCCGAGGTGCTGGACACGGTACGCACAGCCCTCCGCGAAGAGCGCCCATGCCGACTGATCGCCACCTCCCTCGTCGAAGCAGGGGTGGATGTGGACTTCCCCCTCGTGCTGCGCGCCGAGGCGGGCCTGGACTCGATTGCCCAGGCTGCCGGACGCTGCAATCGCGAGGGCAAGCGAGACTGGAGCGCGAGCCAGGTCCTTGTCTTCCGCCCGGTGAGCCAGGGCACTGCCCCGCCCCGCGAGCTGCGCGAGTACGCCGAGACCGCGAGCGAAATCCTGCGCCAGCCGCGCTTCCGAGACGACCCGCTGGCACCAGAGGCCCTCGACGCCTACTTCCGGCTGCTCTACTGGCGGCGCGACGGCGCCGACTCGCGGCTCGACGGCAAGGGCATCCTGAGCATGCTCGCGGGGCTGAAGACAAACCTGCCGTTCGAGAAGGTGGCGCGTGAGTTCCGCATGATTGAGAGCCACCAGCAGCGAGTCATCGTCCCCTGGCTTCCGGGCACCCGTGAGGAGCCACCTGAGTTCTCCGAGTCCCTTGCGGCGCTAACGCGCGGCGGCTTCGTGGGAGCCAGCGCGCGCGTCCTGCAACGCTACACCGTGCAGGTGCCTGTCTGTGCATTGAATGGGCTCTGCGCGGCCGGCGCGGTCCAACCGTTCGAGGAGGCGCGCTTCGGTCGGCAGTTCATGCTGTTGAGGCAGCCAGAACTCTATCATGAGGCGTATGGGTTGAGTTGGGAGGCCCCGACATTCATCGACCCCAGCAATCTCATGATATGAGTGGCGGAAGACAGCCGCAGGGCATCCCCGCGGCGCCGCGCACCCAAGGGGGAAGGATGGCTTACGGCATCAGGTTGCGGGTCTGGGGCGACCGGGCGTGCTTCACCCGCCCCGAGCTCAAGGTGGAGCGAGTGAGTTACGACGTCATCACCCCCTCCGCGGCGCGGGGCATCCTGGAGGCCATCCACTGGAAGCCGGCGATCCGCTGGCGCATCGACCGACTCCACGTCCTCAAGCCCATCCGCTTCGAGTCAATCCGCCGGAACGAAGTGGAAGAGAAGCTCTCCGCCAGCAACGTCGCCAAGGCGATGAAGGCCGGGAGCACGCGCGCAGCAAAGCTCTACGTGGAGGACATCCGGCAGCAGCGGGCCGCCACCGTGCTGCGTGACGTGGACTACGTCATCGAGGCGCACTTCGACCTGACCGCGCGCGCCACCGAGGACGACAACGCCGGCAAGCACCTGGACATGTTCAACCGCAGGGCGCGCCAGGGCCAGTGCTTCCACATGCCCTGCCTGGGTACGCGCGAGTTTCCCGCCAGCTTCGCCCTGCTCGAACAGGATGCGCCACTGCCAGCTCCCGCTGATGAACTGGCCGGTGAGCGCGACCTGGGCTGGATGCTGCTCGACATCGACCATGCCCATGGCATGACGCCGCGCTTCTTCCGTGCACGGATGCACCACGGCGCCATCGACGTGCCCCCCTGGGACAGCGAGGAGGTGCGCGCATGATGATGGAAGCGCTCAGCCGTCTGTACCTCCAGTTGTTCGAGCGCGGCGAGGTGCCAGAACATGGATTCAGCGCAGAGAAGATCAGCTTCGAGCTGGTGCTCGCGACGGACGGCACCCCCGTGGAGCTCCGCGACCTGCGCCACCAAGAGGGCAAGAAGCCGCGTCCGCGCCTCCTCCCGGTTCCCACGGATCCCAACAAGACGCGCACCTCGGGCATCCTGCCCTTCGTGCTGTGGGACAAGACCGCCTATGCCTTCGGCGTCACCGCGGGCAAAGACAAGCGCACAAAGGATGAGCACGCGGCCTTCAAACAACGCCAGCACGAGGTGTTGAAAGACACGACCGACCCCGACCTGCGTGCCTATCTCGCATTCGTTGACGCCTGGAGGCCCTCGCGCTTCCGCGAACTGCCCGGATTCACCGAAGAAGCCCTGGACGCCAACTTCGTGTTCCGCATGGACGGTGAACACTCCTACCTGCATGAAAAGCCAGAGGCTCGCGCCTTGTGGACGGCCACGCTCGGGAAGGGGGAGGCGCGCCCCGGACAATGCCTCGTATACGGTACTGAGGAACCGTTGGCGGACGGGCACCCCGTCATCCGTGAGGTCAACGGAGCCCAGACCGCGGGCGCCTACCTCGTCTCCTACAACATCTCGGCGTTCGAGTCCTATGGCAAGAAGGGAAACGCGAACGCCTCCATCTCGCGGCACGCTGCGTTTGCCTACACCACCGCCCTGAACCACCTGCTGCGGAGAGCTCCACACAACCGGCAGCGGCTGCAAATCGGCGACGCCACCGTGGTCTTCTGGGCCGAGGCGCCCAGCGTGGAGGCGACCGATGCGGCCATCGGCTTGTTTTCAGTCCTGCTCCAGCCTCCGAACGAGGCGGAGGAGACCGCGAAGCTGGGCTCGGTGCTGGAGACCTTCGCCAGCGGCCGACCGTTGGCAAGCATTGATCCAAACCTTCATCCGGATACGCGCTATTACGTGCTCGGTCTCGCGCCGAACGCCGCGCGGCTGTCCGTGCGCTTCTGGATGTCGGATACCCTGGAGCGGCTCGGCCAGCGCTTCGTCGAGCACTATCACGACCTGCGGTTGGAGCCCGCGCCCCACCCGGCTCCGTCCCCATGGTTGCTGTTGCGCGAAACCGCGGCGCTCGGAAAGAGCGAGAACGTCCCGCCGCAGCTCGCTGGCGAGCTGATGCGCGCCATCCTCACAGGTCAGCGCTATCCAGGCAGTCTGCTGGCCAACGTCGTCATGCGCATGCGCGCCGACCGCGACGTCAACCTCACGTCCATTGGCCTACGGGCCGCCATCTGCCGCATGTGCCTTGTGCGCGACGCGCGCAAGGGCGTCCATCAACACAGTGAAGGGGGAACACCCGTGGGTCTCGATCCCGAAGAGCGCAATCCTGGCTACCGGCTCGGCCGGCTTTTCGCGGCGCTGGAGAACCTCCAGCGTGCCGCCCTGGGCCGCAACATCAACGCCACCATCCGGGAGCGATATTACGGCTCCGCCTCCGCGACTCCGGCCAGCGTTTTCCCTCTCCTGCTGCGCGGCGCCACCCACCACTTCGCGAACGTCAGGAAAAGCAGCCCCGGTCTCGCCTTCGTACTCGAACAAGAGATTGCGCAGATCGTGGACGGCCTGGACTCCACCTTTCCTCCCAGCCTGCGGCTGGGGGACCAGGGCCGCTTCGCCATCGGCTACTACCAGCAGAAGTGCTATCGCCGTCCGGCGAGCGAAGCGGCCACGTCCGAGGCCGACACCGCCGCCACCACCGATATCGACCAGGAAGAGGGGGAGTGACATGGGCGCCATCACCAACCGTTACGAGTTCGTGCTGCTGTTCGACGTCATCAAGGGCAATCCGAACGGAGACCCGGACGCGGGCAACCTGCCGAGGCTGGACCCGGAGACCAACCAGGGCTTGGTGTCGGACGTCTCCCTGAAGCGCAAGGTGCGCAACTACGTGGAGTTGGAGAAGGGCTCCGAGACGGGCTTCGCCATCTACATGGCGGAGAAGGCCATCCTCAACGCGCAGCACGCCAAGGCCTACAAGGCGGAGAACCTTGAGTCAGTGGCGAAGAAGCTCCCCAAGGAGAAGGAGAAGGCGGACGCGCTCACGCGCTGGATGTGCGCCAACTTCTTCGACGTCCGGTGCTTCGGCGCGGTCATGACCACGGAGGTCAACTGCGGCCAGGTGCGGGGGCCCGTGCAGATGGGCTTTGCCAGCTCCATCGATCCAATCGTTCCGCTGGAGGCGTCCATCACCCGCATGGCGGTCACGAACGAGAAAGATGCGGAGAAGGAGCGCACCATGGGGCGAAAGCACCTCGTGCCCTATGGCCTCTATCGCGCGCATGGCTTCATCTCCGCCAAGCTGGCAGAGAGGACGGGGTTCTCCGGGGAGGACCTCGAACTGCTCTGGCGCAGCTTGACGAACATGTTCGAGCACGACCGCTCCGCCGCGCGCGGCGAGATGGCGACCCGGAAGCTGCTCGTGTTCAAGCACAGCAGCGCGCTCGGCAACGCGCCGGCGCACCGGCTGTTCGACCTGATCCACGTCCGGCGCCGGAACGCTGAAGCGCCCGCACGCCAGTATGCCGACTACGTGGTCGACATTGCGCACGACAAGCTCCCAGAAGGCGTCTCGCTAGAGGAGAAGCTCTGAGCGCGACGCCCTCCCCCGAGCCGCCGCGCTGCGGTTCAGGGGCGGTGTAGCGGCCCTGTCAGCGAGTGAGACCCGTGGCGGATGAGCACGAAAGCCCATGCGCCGCGGGCGTCGAAATATGATTGAAGTCGCTCACGTTCTCCTCGGCATCGCGTGCGCGTGTCTGGCATGAGGGGCCCGGTGGCCCCACCGCGACTCTGCCCACGTCCCCTCTGGCTGCGCCGCGCGGCCCTCTGCCCAAGCTTCCGGACCTGACTTGTCTTTCCGCGCGCTGAAGCGTTTCCTCCAGCGCCCCGACTCGGTCCTCGAATCCACCGGGCAGTTCGCTGGTGACCTCGATATTGTCTTGATGTCCTCTGGTGGCCCCCCCACCAGCAGGCACGATGCTGTCCATCTCCAGCACTCGACGTCCATCTGCCTGTCATCCCCCCATGTCCTGGAGCAGCTCTACATCCCGCGCAATGTTCGCATCGTCCAGCGGTGCCAGTTCCCGTCGGAAGATGGCTCGAGGAAGACGGGGCATCATGGCGCCAGCGGGCCTCTGGACGTCGAGGGGTTGTTTGTCATGTAGTCGTCGCCCGCGAACCACCCCCAGTGCGCGCTCCGCCGAGGGTTCGCGCTCTTTGAAATCCAAAATAATTTCAAGAAGTTGGGCGTGGACGCACGATTGTCGAGGCCTCCGAAGCGTGGGCGCCGAGGCAGGTTCGCGAAACCGGGCCGGATTCCGTAGGAAG
>NZ_FNAJ01000001.1:1303350-1544918 GCF_900101905.1 Myxococcus virescens
GTCGCTCCCCGTGAACGCGGGGCGCGTGGGTTGAAACCGTCGCCAGGAACGTGCGGATGTACTCCACGAGGTCGCACCCCGTGAACGCGGGGCGCGTGGGTCGAAACGACATTCGCTGAGAGCACGTGGAGACGCTGCCCGTCGCTCCCCGTGAACGCGAGGCGCGTGGGTTGAAACTGTGGCTTCAGTCGCTCGCAGGTCGCTGCGGGCAGTCGCTCCCCGTGAACGCGGGGGGCGTGGGTTGAATCACCGTCCAACCCCTTTCGCCGGCGGTCTCAATGCGTCGCTCCCCGTGAACGCGGGGAGCGTGGGTTGAAACCCGAGTTCGCCAGCGGCCCGGTACAGCTCCGCGTGTCGCTCCCCGTGAACGCGGGGAGCGTGGGTTGAAACGCAGCCTCGTGAGCGCGCGCTTCGCGCCATAGGCGATCGATCCCCGTGAACGCGGGAGCGTGGGTTGAAACACGGACGCCCTCGTGGCCTCGACAGGGCCGGTTGCCGCCTCGCGGGTGGCCTGCTCGACGTGTCCGTGTCACGCGCCCCAAGGCGACACGGAGGGCTCGGTGTCCGTGGCCCTCTGTCGCTACGGCTCGTCCGCCATGTCTTCGAGCTGACCTTCCGCTATCTCGCGGTAGAGCGGTACGACTTCGACAGCGAGCACATCCCGCATTTCCTGGCGGGCGCTGTCGAAGTCACCGGCCGCCTTGTGTTGATACATACGGTTCAGCGCATCGGAGATTCTCGCGGAGCCGTCGCGGATGCGGCGCGCAATCTCGCGGAGCAGGTCCAACGCCCCGTCCTCCGTGGACAAAGCGCGAGAGGCAACCGCATCGCTGATTGCCACATCACGTGCCGAGCGAGCAAGGAGCGCACACACTTCGTCCGTCAAGGCAAGTGGCGCCCCCTCGCGAAGGACGCGCCGCGCGAGTGCTCGAATGGGGCCCCAGTCAAGTGTTTCGGGCATGGCCTATTTCCTCTTCCCGCGCGGCCTGCACTTGTCGTCCGGCCATTCCTGCTACCCCTCGCAGTAGCGCATGCAGTCATAGCAAGAGCCCATCCAGTCGTACTCCTTGCAATTGACGTAGTTCTGGATGCAACGCAACGCCGCTTTCAATCGGGAAGACTGCTGTTCTGTGCCGCCTCTGCGTCCGGAATGTCTCCCTCGGCGGCCGCCTGCGCGCCCGTCATGTGCACTGCGGTTTCAGCAGCGGAGAGGCCGCACCCATCCGGGCCGAAGGCGCTGGATGCAACACGTTGCGCTGTCCAGGCAGGCGGCCTGCGCGTAGGCATCACGATGGTTCGTAGCGCGGCGCGTGGAGGCGTCAGTGGCGCCGCTGGAGCAGCCCAGCGACACGACCGTCAGACCCTCCGGGTCGCGTCCTCTTTTGAGACGCCTTCGAGCAACGACCCTCCGTCGCCGGCCTGCACCTGTGAGCCACCTTCACGCGAGGCGGCGCCCGGTTGGACCGCATCGACGAAGGACTCCGGCGCCTGCGAGCACGGCTCGCCAGAACCCTCTGAGACCACCGCACGCGCCGCCTCCCGTCAGTCCCGAAGCACCGCTCCCGTCCGCGCCCGCGACTCGAGCCTGAACCGGAACGGAAACCGCCATGTCCTCCTCCCAGACGTTCTTCTTCGCCGGGGTGGGCGACGTCCACGGGCACATGCACCGGATGGTGAGTCACCTCACCGCCTGGGAGGAACGCAGCCAAAGGCCGCTCGACTTCGTGCTCCAGGTGGGCGACTTCGAGCCCCACCGTCACGACGCCGACCTGGCCACCATGGCCGCACCCACGAAGTACAGGCACCTGGGGGACTTCGCGGCCTACCACCAGCGACGGCGCCGCTTCCCCTGGCCCGTCTACTTCATCGGCGGCAACCACGAGCCCTACGGACACCTCGACCTGCACCCAGAGGGATTCGCGCTGGTGCCGCACTGCCACTACCTGGGCCGGAGCGGCGTGGTGGAGCTGAACGGCCTTCGCGTGGCGGGCCTGTCCGGCATCCACCGAGAAGCCACCTTCTGCAAGTCCCGCCCGCCGCTGGCCTCGATGGGCGACGTGTCCAACAAGGACTTCACCTTCTTCAACGAACAGGACGTCGAGCAAGTCCTGGCGCTCGGGCGCGCGGACGTGCTCCTGCTGCATGACTGGCCCTCCGGCATCATCCCGCCCGAGGAGGCCGCCGACTTCCAGGGACAGCGCCGCGGCGCGAGCCACGACCTCGTCGGCAACGCGTACGCGCGGCTGCTGGTGGACGCGCTCCAACCCCGGCTGGTCCTCTGTGGCCACCTGCACCGGCGCTACACCGGCACCGTCCAGCACCCCAGCGGCCAGCGCTCGCTCGTGCGGTGCCTCGCCAGCGTGGAGCAGGGCGCGGATGCGTTCGCGGTCTTCCAGTGCCGCGAGGGCACGCTCCAGGAAATCGCCATGCGGGAGTGACACCGGGTGGACAACGCGACGCGCCACCCTGCCCGACGTGCGCTAGCGAGTCGCCAGGGACGGACACGACGCCCGCACACAAGCCGAGCGCCGCGCGACCGGAGGTGTTACAGGAAGGGCCCCATGTCCGTCCCCGCCCTCGAACTCCAGGGACTCTCCAAGCGTTACGGAGAGTTCACGGCACTTCACACCGTGGACCTCGCCATCCGTCCCGGTGAAATCTTCGCCCTGCTGGGCCCCAACGGCGCGGGCAAGACGACGATGATTGGCAGCGTCTGCGGCCTGGTGAAGAAGTCCTCCGGCAGCATCCGCGTCTTCGGCAAGGACCTGGACCAGGACCCGGTGGGTCCGCGCTACGACATCGGGCTGGTGCCGCAGGAAATCAACTTCGACCCCTTCTTCACCGTGGCCGAATCGCTGCGCATCCAGATGGGCTTCTACGGCCGCCCCGCGAATGACGCGCGCATCGACGAGGTGCTCACCGCCCTCAACCTGCACGCGAAGAAGGACGCGTACACGCGCGCACTGTCCGGCGGCATGAAGCGCCGACTGCTCATCGCCAAGGCGCTGGTGCACAAGCCGCGCCTCGTCTTCCTCGACGAGCCCACCGCGGGCGTGGACGTGGAGCTGCGCCGCGACTTGTGGACCTACGTGCGCAAGCTCGCGTCGGAGGGCACCACCATCGTCCTCACCACGCACTACCTGGAAGAGGCCGAGGAGCTGGCCGACCGCGTGGGCATCATCAACGAGGGCCGCCTCCTCATGGTGGAGGACAAGGCCACCTTGCTGCGCCGCTTCGGCGAGCGCCGCGTCATCATCACCTTCGAGCAGCCGCAGCCGGGCCTGTCCGAGGCCGGCAAGCGCTTCGCCGCCCGCCTCAGCGAGGACGGCCGCACCCTCACCTACGTGGAGCGCGACGGCTGCGCCCCGTCCGGCGAGTTGCTCCGCGCCCTCTACGCCGAAGGGCAGCTCATCTCCGACGTGGAGACGCGCCGCTCTCGCATGGAGGACGTGCTCATCGAAATCCTCCGTGGCCGCCCACAGCAGGCCGCCTGAGCCCACATCATGAACGTCCTTGGGATGAAGACCCTTCTGGCGAAGGAGGTCCGGCGCTTCATGCGCGTGCCGGGTCAAACCGTCCTGTCGCCCCTCATCAGCACCACGCTGTATTTCATCGTCTTCGGCGTCTCCATCTCCGGCCGCGTCCAGACGGTGGAGGGCGTGCCCTACCTGCACTTCATCGTGCCGGGGCTCGTCTTCCTCGGCATCGCCAACAACGCCTTCCTCAACAGCTCCTCCTCGCTGTTCATCACCAAGATTCAGGGCACCGTGGTGGACCTGCTGGTGGCGCCGCTGGGGCCCGGTGAGCTGATGGCGGGCTTCATCGGCGGCGCCATGGTGCGCGGGCTCGTGGTGGGCCTGCTCACCTGGGCCGTGGCCACCTTCTTCACCGGCTTCAGCCTGGAGCACGCGGGAGTGGCCGCGTACTTCCTCATCCTGTCGTCCTACGTCTTCAGTGTGCTGGGCATGCTCGCTGCGGTGTGGGCGGAGAAGTTCGAACAGATCAACTTCTTCCCCACCTTCGTCATGCTGCCCCTCACCTTCCTGGGCGGCGTCTTCTACTCCGTGCGCGAGCTGCCCGCGCCCTGGAACACCGTCAGCCTCTTCAACCCCATGGTCTACATGGTGGAAGGGCTGCGCTACGGCATGCTCGGCCGCAGCATCTATTCGCCGCTGGGCGCCGGGAGCATCCTCTTCGCCGTCGCCGTGGGGGCCACCGCGCTCACGTACGTCGTCCTGCGCTCCGGCTACAAGATGAAAGCCTGACTCACCCCGGAAAGCCGGGCAGGCGACTCACGCCTGCCTGCCTGCTCGCTCCCAACCCTGTGGGGTAATTCGCGACTGAGCAATTCCCACGAGCTAAGAAAGAGCGATATCCTGGCGGGCACACATGGCTGTGCCATTCGGTAAGTACGAGCTACTACGCAAGATTGCCTCTGGGGGAATGGGTCAGGTGTTTCTGGCCCGCGAACATGGGACGGGGTTCGAGCGACTTGTCGTCCTCAAGCTCATCCTTCCCCACCTCGCGGAGGATGATGAGTTCCTCTCCATGTTCCTGGACGAGGCCGGGCTCGTAGCGCGCCTGACGCACCCCAACCTCATCACCATCCTCGACCTGACAGAGATTGAGGGCCGCCACTGTCTGGCGATGGAGTACGTGCAGGGCGACGACGTGCGCCGCCTGGACAAGACGTCCCGCGCGCAGGGCAAGACGCTGCCGGTGGGACTCATCCTCCGCATCATCGCGGACGCGGCCGCCGGGCTCGACTATGCGCACCAGGCGCGTGACGCCCAGGGCAAGCCGCTGCGGCTGGTGCACCGCGACGTGTCGCCGCAGAACATCCTGGTCGGCTTCGACGGCGGGGTGAAGGTCATCGACTTCGGCGTGGCGAAGGCGGCCACCAGCAGCCAGAACACCGCCACCGGCGTCCTCAAGGGCAAGTACCCGTACATGTCCCCGGAGCAGGCCAGCGGGCTCGCCATCGACGCGCGCAGTGACTTGTTCGCGCTGGGCGTCGTCATGTGGGAGCTGCTCACCGGCAAGCGCCTCTTCAAGGGCGAGTCGGACATGATGACGCTGCGGCTGGTGAAGGACTGCCAGGTGCCGCGGCCGTCGCAGCTCAACCCGCGCCTGCCGCCGGGCCTGGATGAAGTGGTGCTCAAGGCCCTGGCGCCCTCGCCGGACCAGCGCTACCCGGACTGCGGCGCCTTCCGGCTGGCGCTGGAGGACTACGCGCTCAACCTGCGGCTGCCCTCCAGCAGCGCGCACCTGGCCGCCTTCCTGCGGGAGCTCTACGCGGACCGCATCGCCCATGAGACGGACCCGGCGAAGCTGGACCAGCTCGCGGAGGACGCGGACCTGGACTCGCGCTCCAACTCGTCGCTCAGCGGCGTGCCGGGGCTGATGGGCCCCGCGGGGCGCTCCTCCGCGTCGCGGGCCATGCGCGGCTCCCCCCATGGCGTCGTCCCCGGGGCGCGCTCGCGGCAGGCCGCCGCCCCGCCGCAGCCGAAAGAGAAGACGCGAGGCACCGCGCCCCTGGCCCGCCCCCCTCCGGAGCCGGCCCGGCGCATTCCCTGGCTCCCGGTGGCCACGGCGGGGCTGGGCCTGCTCATCGCGGGCGCGGGCATCGTCTTCTTCCGCTCGCCCGCGGACGCCACCCCGGTCCGTCCGCCGGTGGAAGTGGCCGTGCCGCACCAGCCGGAAATCGCGCCGGAAGTGCAGCCGCCTCCACGCAGGGCCCCCGAGCCGGTGCGCCACGTGAAGCTGCCCGTCATCACCGAGCCCCCTGGAGCCCGGGTGAGCGTCAACGGCGAGGAGCGCGGCGAGACACCGCTGCGCCTGGAGCTGGAGGCCGGGGCCGCCCCGGTGTCGGTGACACTGGCCCTCAACGGCTACGAGCCCGTGACACGGCAGGTGTCCGCCACGGACGAGGAGCTGCGCCTGGAGCTGCGGCGCGCCGGAGGCGGCAAGTCCGTTCCGGGCACACCGACCGCCGGGACGAAGCGGCCCGCCAGTCCCGGCCAGGGCGGCGGCGGCCTGGGCATCAAGACGGGCCGCTGAGCCTCGCGCGGGAAAATCCGCGCGAAATGATTTTCTGAGACGGCGCGCGCGCCGGGCCCTCAGGGGGATTGGACCCCCTCACAGGCCCAGGCGCCATGACTCCAGAATCCCTCCACCGTTCCGCCGGCCCCGCTCCGGGCCGTCGCGTGCCCAAGGCGCTGACGTGGCTCGCGGGCGCGGCCTTGCTCGTGGGAGGCGCGGCGCTGCTGTCGTCGCGTGGCGGCGACGGCGCGTCGTCCGATGCCGAAGCCGGCGGCACCGCCGCGGCGTCCCGCGAGGCCGCCTCTGGCGGGCGAGGCCACGGCGGGCGCGCGGGCGCGGGTGGGACGCACGACGAAGAGCCGCCGCCCCCTCGCTTCGACGAGGCCGTGTGCTGGCGCGAGCTGGAGCGCTTCGACGCGGCGGTGACGCTGGAGAACTTCCGCGCGTGGGCCGCGCCACTGCTCGCGTCGGGGGATTCGCTGGTCGCGGACTACCTGGCGGGGCGCCTGACGGAGCTGATTGGCCAGGACCCGGGCCGAGCGAGCGAGGTGCTGTCCTGGGCGCGCACCGCGGGACCCGACGAGTTCGACGTCCTCCTGAGGGCGCTGCGTGGCTCGGAGGCGGTGCACCACGCCCAGGTGGCCACCCGGCTGCTGGCGCAGGGCATGGACGCCACGCTCGACGGCGGTCGGCGCGCGGGCCTCCTGTCCGCGCTGGACACACAGAAGCGCTTCGAGCCGGCGGCGCTGGACACCCTGACGTCCTTCGCGAAGGACCCCGTCTCCGGCGAAGCGGGCTGGGCCGCCACGCGCACCATCGCCCGCGTCATGAAGCGCGACTTCGAGGCGAAGGGCAACGCCGCGCCCTACATGGACGCGCTGCTCACCATCGGCACCGAGTCCCCCGACGAGCAGATTCGCTACCTGGCGCTGTCCACGCCCATGCACGCCACGCCCGTGCTGAATGAGCGCACCCGCGCGCAGTACGCGAAGGTGCTCACGCAGGAGGGCAGCCCGGACGGACGCGAGGCCGCCGCGCACAACCTCTCCATCTCCGGAGACAACCAGCAGGTGCTGGAGCTGTTCGCCGATGCCTTCGCCCGGGAGCAGGAGACGTGCGTGCGGTGGGCCCTCTTCCGCTTCGCCGCCCGCGCATCCGGCCGCGAGGCCCTGCCCGTCATGGCCAACATGGCGATGGCCGACCCGCGCTTCCAGCCCCTCTACCAGGTTTTCGAACAGCGCTACGCGAGCGGGCTCCACGACTTCGTCCGGCTCTGGAACAGCCTGCCCGACCAGGACCCCTTCGGCTGCCTCGTCGGTCACGACTGAGCACGGGAGCCTCCATGAAACGCCTCTGCCTTCTGCTCACGCTGCCCCTCTTCCCCCTGCTGTCCACCCACGCGCACGCGGCCTCCACCGACGCGCAGCCCGCGCTCCGGGCCAGCACCTGCTCCGTGCGCGGGTTGATGGATGACATCCGCCGCGGACTGGGCTCCGGCTCACCGTCCTACCAGCGCTACCTGCGCACCCTGCTGCGCGAGGCCGCCGTCACGCTGCCGGACGCGGAGCTGCGCGACGCCTTCGCGCGGGAGACAGACCCCGTCATGGCCGAACACCTGGCGGCGGCGCTGGTGGCCCGCGCGGAACGTGAAGCGGACACCCAGGCCATGGACGTGGTGGCGCAGCGCGCGTTGCACGACGCGGACCCGTCCGTGCGCGCCGCCACGCTGCGGGCCATGCGGCGCACCAGCGCGCTGGAGCGCACCGGTGATTTGTACGAGCGCATGGTGCGGGACGAGTCGCCCCAGGTGCGGCAGGAGGCGGCGACCAACCTCATCGAGGACAACGCGCACGTGTACGCCGGCCAGTACGGCCCGGCGGCGGACACGGCGGTGACGGCCGCGGTGGCCTCCACGGACCCGGCGGTGACGGCGCGCATCCTGGACAACCTCTCCACTGAGAAAATCAGCGCCGAGTCCGCGGACCGCATCACGTCCCTGCTGCGCAGCGATGACGCGAGCGTGCGCAAGGCCGCCGTCAACGCGCTGGGCGGCGTCCCGGCGGAGCAGATGCAGGGCGCCCGCGAGTCCCTGCTCGCCATGTACCGCGAGGAGACGGACGACGGCGTGCGCAAGGCGCTGCTCCAGAGCGTCGCGCAGCTCGGCTTCGAGGGCGCGATTCCCGACCTCCAACGCCTGCGCGCCATGGACCCGCGCCTGGCGCAGGAGGCCGACGCGTGGATTCAGGTTCTCGGCATGGGCCTTCAGGAGTGGAGCCTGCTCCTGAGGGAGAAGCAGCGGTTGCAGCAGGCTCCGTGACAGGCAGTCCATTGAAAGGAACACCTCATGCGTAGCAGCACCTGGAAGAACTCCCTGGCCGCGCTGGCCGCGCTGGCACTCATCCCCGCGTCCGTGACGGCGCACACCGTCAAGGGCACCCACACCGGCTCGGTGACGGCCCTGACCAACTACAGCAGCGGCAAGTTCCACGGCGCGGTGGACATCGGCGCGGGCGGCCGTTGCAACTACTGGGGCGCGGAGACGGGCGTGGTGGGCTCCGTCTACTGGGCGGTGACCATCCGCACCACCGGCGTCGTCTGCAACGGCAGCGGCAGCGGCAACCAGAACGAGGCGCGCCACGTCTGGGCGAGCGGCTGGACGTTCCGTCAGTGGCACTTCATCAAGACGGCGGACTCCCGCAGCCGCACGTGTGACCGCTGCCAGGTGGGCAACATCGGCGGCACCGGCAACTCCACCGGCCCCCACGCGCACCTCCAGCAGGACAAGCTGGGGACGAAGAACACGTCCTGGTACAAGGGCTACGTCAGCGTGGGCAGCGCCGTCACGCGCGCGAAGACCATCGGCGTTCTGGACTGACGCACGGGCCCACCGGGGCCGCCAGGAGGCCCGGACACATCCTCATCGGAAGGTCCGGGCCTTCGACCTCGCGCGCGGCGCCGCTCAGCCCAGCTTCATGCCCTTCGGGCGGGCCAGCAGCCGTTCGATGTAGGCATCCAGCGCGGGACGCCCCGTCTGGCCGCCGAAGATGCGCATCCAGATGAACATCGACCCCACCATCACGTCCGCCGCGGTGAAGCGCTCACCGAACAGGTAGGGGCCCTGTCCCAATTCGCCCTCGATGACGTTCAGCACCGTCTCGAAGTCCGTCCAGCCCCGCGCGGGCCCCGTCGGCAGCTTCATCAGGTGGTCCCCCATGGAGGGCTCCAGCTGCGACGAGGAGTACACCATCAACGACAGGTAGCGCCCCCAGTCCTTGTCACCCGGCTTCGGCGCGAGCTGCGCGTCCGGGAATTTCTCTGCCAGGTAGAGACAGATGGCCGCGCATTCGAACAGCCGCGTGTCTCCGTCCACCAAGGCTGGCAATTTCCCAGCGGGGTTGATTTTCAAGAACTCAGGCGACTTGTTCTCCTTCTTCTCGAGGTCGATGGGGACGATTTCATACTGCGCGCCACACTCATCCAGCATCCACTTGGCGATGACCGCGCGGCTTCTGGGGTTGAAATAGAGTTTCATCGTCGGACCTGACCTTTCGGATGGAGGACAGCGCTGTCTCCTACCAGAACGCCGGCACGGGGCACGGCATCATGCGCGTGAAGAAATCCACCGCTGGGCGCTCGCCCACCCGTCAGACGCCGATGGTGGAATCCCCGCCGATGAGACTCGCACCCGAAGACTGGGCCCGCTTCGCGAGCACGCACTGGGAGCAGTCCCCCACGCGGCTGCGGCTGGGCACTCCGCTCATTCCGCCCGAGCAGGCCTTCCGGGGGCTCGTCTCCATCAGCGCGCCCTTCCGCTTCGGCACGCGCTTCCGCGCCCTGCCCGACGTGCGCTTCTTCGCGGACACCTCGCGGATGCGCGCGCCCGGCACGCTCCTGCCCGGGGAGCAGGACGCGGACGCCACCGCGTATCTCCAGCGCGTCGGCCGCGAGCTCGGCGCGGCGCGCGGCTTCCAGTGCTTCGTGGAACAGCCGCTCATGCTGGACTACGCGCAGTGGGAGCGGGTGCGCGCCTTCGTCGACGGCGTGCTGACGCGAGTCGGCGTGCCCGTGCTGCCCATCATCAGCGACCTGTGGCTGGGACGCTTCACCGAGCCGCCGCAGGGCGCCGCGCGCCGGGAACACCATGCCCGCTTCACCGCGGTGCTCCACGGGCGGCTGCGCGTGCGCCAATGGACGAAGGACGCCCACAAGGTCCGGACGGTGGAGGCCCAGGCAGGGGACGTGCTGTACGCGCCATCCCACGTCTGGCAGGAGGAGGCGAGCGACGAGGGCGCCCTGGTGCTGCGGCTGTGGATTCCGGTGCGCGGCAGCGAGCCCCTGGAGGCCGTGAAGGCCCTGGCGGTGAAGCTCCTGGAGGCCCAGGGCGAGGCGGATGACACCGTCCCGTACCTGCCCTTTCCCGGGACGCGTGGACGCACGCCCGTGCCACGACTGGCGCACACCGCGAGCGCGCTGCGGGCCGTGACGCACGGCCCGGACCTGCGGCAACTGCTGCGCATCGCGTGGGCCCAGCGCGTCAGCGCCTCCGCGCTGGAGCCGGTGCCTCCGCCGCGTGCCCTCGAGCCCCTGGAAGAAGACGCTTACGTGCGGAAGACGCCGCCGGGCCGCGTGGTGCGGATGCTGGACAGCCCGGGGCAGTGGCTCTGGGCCGTCAACGGCCACGCCTTCGCCGGTCCAGGCCCCTTCGCGGCGCACGTCCTGGACGCGCTGGCACCGGGCGTCCCCGTGCGGGTGGGCGCCCTGTGCGGCCTGGGGCGAGGCGCGTCCCAACGCGAGCAGGTGCGGGCCTTGCTGGAAACCCTTCATGCGCTGCGCGGTATCGAGCGCGTGCCGGCGAAGGAGGACTGACGGATGGCCCGCATCGACATCCAACGCCGGTTCGACTGGGACACCTTCGTCACGCGCTACTGGAACCAGCGGCCGGTGCTCTACCAGGCGACGGGCGTCAATCCGTTCATGGCCACGGACGTGTTCGACGCGGCGCTCGGGGCCTCGCGCGGCGCCATGGCCCCACCCACGGCGCTCGAGGCGCGCACGGACGTCCAGTTCACCATCGACCAGGGGCAGCCCGTCCAACTCGGGCCCTGGCTTCCCCGTGACACCGACGGCTCGCTGGACGGCTACGACTCGCGGCTCGCGGATGCGCTGGGAACACGCCGCTACGCGCTCATCATCTCCCTGCTGCATTCCCACGGCTTCGGACTCTGGTCCCGCGAGCGGGCCTTCTTCTCCGACCTCTGGCGGCGCGTGGGGCTGCCCCTGTCAGGCGGCATCACCACGCTGTTCCATGGGAACTACGAGCACAGTCCGGTGGGCGTCCACCTGGACCGCTTCACCACGTTCCTCTTCGCCATCCGGGGCCGCAAGCGGATGCGCTTCTGGGCCAGGCGTCCCTGGAGCATGCCCGTCACCACCCTGGTGGACTACGCGCCCTATCTGGCGAAGTCCTTCACCGCGGAGGTGGGGCCCGGCGACATCCTCTACTGGCCCGCCAGCTACTACCACGTCGGAGAGAGCGCGAGCCGGGACGTCGCCACCAGCGTCAACGTGGGCATCCCCGTCACCGGACACCAGGCCCGCTATGACGTGGAGGACCTCGTGGGCACAGGCCGCGGCCACGCCCCACGCGCTCGCGACGCGGCGCGTGGCCGTGCGCTGGTACCGGGCGTGCTCGACGGTGACGGCGTGCTGCCGCGTGAGCTGCCCGCGGCCCTGCGGCAGGCCGCGAACACCTTGCGTGAAAACAGCCGCGACGCACGAACGCAGGCCCACATCCGCACCCTGTGGCTCAACCGGCGCTCCGCGGGCGGCTTCGAGCCCCCACCACCTCCCGCGAGGCGGCGGCCCCTCGAGGACACAGACATTCTTCACGGGAATAAAAGTTTCCCCATCCTGCTGGAGAAAACAGGCACGGGTTGGTGTTGCTCAGCCAACGGCAACGCATTGCATGTCTCAGGCCTTCGGCAGCCGGTGAATAAACTTGTCGCGACATTGAACACGGCGCGCACGGTGAGCGTGGGTGAACTCTTGCACCCTTTCCCCTCGCGAGGCGACCTGCCGCTCCGCGCCTTGAAACCGCTGCCCGCGACGCGGGCGGGCATGCGCCGGATGCTGGAAATTCTACTGACATTTCGAGCCATCCAACTGGCGGGCCGATGACGTAGCAAGCAAAGACATCTCAACTTGACTCAATCGAATTACACACTTTACCATGCTTGAGCTGTCTGACCCCAACGTGTGGAGGATTCCCATGGTGAAGGCGAAGACGAAGACGAAGGCGTCCAAGCAGACCAAGAAGCTGACCCAGGCGCTTCGGGAGCTGAACAAGACGACGAAGCCCGCGGGTTCCGCCAACGTGTTCAATACCTGCTCGCGCTTCCTGTACTGCGTCTAGGACAGGCGCCGCTGGCGCCTGATTGGACACGTCACACGCGCGTCCCGGCCTCGCCGGGCCGCGCGTTTCTATTTTCGCCCCACCGGGCCAGGGCCGACTGATGACGCGTAGGGCGCATGTGCTGCCATCCCTTGCACCGACACCTCCAGCCGCCCCACCCCGCTTTCCTCCGCAGACCCGCCGCCTCCTGGCGGCCGTCCGCAAGGGCCCCGAGGCCAGCGACTGCTTCCCGCCCATTGTCCGGCCCGGCCCTGAGCGCGTGCTGCGGGTGGCCCGCGCCTTCCAAGGCGCCCGTGACGCCGCGCGGCTGGGCGCCCTGCTCTCACAGCCCGCCTTCCAGCCGCTGGTGGATTTCTATGAAGCCCTGGGCGACGGGTGCGACGCCATTGCCCGGCGGTGCCCGGGCCTGTTCGGCGCGCGCGTCGTGCGGCTCGCCAACGCGGCGCTGTTCGGCCCGGTGCTGACGGATGCCTTCGCCTTGTGCGCCGCCACCCCGGCGACACAGGGGCCCCACCCAGGGCTGCTCCGCCTGAGGGACGGGTTCCTGGCCTTCTTCGGCCTCTTCGCGAAGCGGCTCGCACGCGACCTGAAGGCCGGCGTCTTCCGCCGCGCGGGCTTCGAGGGCCCCGTCACCCAACTCTGGGCCAACCCCGAGGAGACGCACAACGGACGGCAGCACGTCCTCCGCGTCCAGTTCCGCCGGGGCGGCGCGCTGGCGTACAAGCCCCGGCCCGCGAGCGGAGAGGCCCTCTTCCTGGCGGAGCCGGAGCGGCGTGGCCCACGCGCCTTCTTCGCCTGGGTCAACCAGCTCCCGGCGGCCTCGGGAGCGGTGCGGCTCCCCACCCTGCGCGTCCTGCGCGGACGAGGCAGGGACGCCTTCACATACAGCTGGCAGGACTGGATTGAACGCCCCCGCCAGTGGGGCGTCCTCCGCGATTCGCCCCAACTGAGGCTCCACGGCTGCCAACTCCCGCCGCCCCAGGCCGCGCGCTTCTGGCACCACGCGGGCGCCCTCACCGGCACGTGCTTCGCCGTGGGCGCGGCGGACCTGCAGGGCAGCAACCTGGTGGTGGGCGTCCGGCGCGGGCAACGCGAGCCCCTGCCCTACCTGGTGGACCTGGAGCTGTTCTTCTGTCCCGTGCGCCGGCTCCCGGAGACAGGGCTGATTTCAGCGGGGAACCGGCGCGGCAACCACCACGTCGGCTTCGAGTGGCGCGCGTGGTGGTGCACCACCGGCGGTCCGCTGCTGTGCTTCTTCCCCGCCCGGAACGGCGCGCTCCAGCTTCGCCCGCGAAGGCGCGCGTGGGCCCGGGAGGAAGCCCGCTCCGTCGTGGCGGACACAGACGGCCACGTGGGCTACGCGGCCCACCTGCTGCCCTTCCTGCGCGGCATGTTCGACGTGTGGACCAAGCTGCTCATGGAGCACGAACGCGTGACGGCCTTCCTCGCGCGCGCGGCGCGGCGGCACCATGTCCGCGTGCTCGTCAAACCCTCGGACGCGTATGACGCGCCGCTGGAGCACCTGATGCTGGCGTCCCCAGGGCAGGTGCCCGGCGCCAGCGACCGGGGCCGCGTGCGCTTCAGCCCCGAGGAGCGCGAGCAGCTGGGCCGCTATGACGTGCCGTACTTCTTCCGCAAGGCGGACGGCGGTCCCCTGCTGATGATGGATGCGCCGCCCACGTCCGCGGCCTTCCGGCCCGTGGGAGAGCAACAGTTCCTGGGGTCCACGCCGCCCCCTGCCCCGCACATCCTGAACGGCGAACAGCTCGGCCTGATGAACCTGGGCGTGGCCCTGCGGGACGCGGTGGACGCCGTCGCCCAGGACCTGCGCCACCGCGTCCAGGAGGCGCCCCAGTGGGGCGTGCGTCTGTCATTGACGAAGGACCGCCGCACGGGCGCGGTGTCCTTCGACTGGCCGGAGACGGGCAAGCGCCTGACGTTCTCCTGGAACCGCCGCACCGTGCGCCTCACCGACGAGGCGCTGGACGAGGCGCCCGCCCCCCGGACTGGGAAGCGGGCCCGGCGGAAGCCGCCTACCGCTTGAAGTGGTCGGCGATGACGCTGGCCACGCAGCAGGTGAGCTTCTTGCCCGTGGGGATGTGGAGGAACTCGTTGGGGCCGTGGGCATTGCTGCCCGGGCCCAGCAGGCCGGTGATGAGGAACTGCGCCTCCGGGAAGCGCTCGCCCAGCATGCCCATGAAGGGGATGGTGCCGCCCTCGCCCATGGCCATGGCCGGCCGGCCGAAGTAGGTGTCGGACGCGGACTCCACCGCGTTCGACAGCCACGAGGCCAGCGGCGGCGCGTCCCAGCCGGTGCTGGACTTCTCACCCTCGAACGTCACCGTCGCGCCGTAGGGCGGGTCCTTCACCAGCGCCTGCGTCAGCGCCTCCATGGCCGCCTTGGGGTCCACGCGCGGCGGGATGCGCATGGACAGCTTCACCGTGGTGAAGGGCCGCAGCACGTTGCCCGCGCTGTTGAGCGCCGGCATGCCGTCCACGCCCGTCACGGACAGCGCCGGACGCCACGTCCGGTTGAGCACCAGCTCCGCGCCGTCGTCCGACATGGGGCGGATGCCGGGCACCCAGGGGAACTTGGTGAAGACCTCCTCCCCCAGCACCTTGGCCGCCGCGCGGGCCTGGTCGCGCCGCGCCTCCGGAATCTGCGTGTGCAGGGCCTCCACCAGCACCTTGCCCGTGCCCTCCTCCTCCACGCGAGACAGCACCTGCCGGAGCACGCGGAAGGACGACGGGACGATTCCGCTCGCGTCCCCGGAGTGCACGCCCTCCGTGAGCACGTCCACCCGCAGGTTGCCGGCCACCATGCCGCGCAGCGACGTGGTCATCCACAGCTGCTCGTAGTTGGCGCAGCCGGAATCCAGACACACCACCAGCGACGGCTTGCCGATGCGCGGCGCCAGCGCCTCGATGTAGGCCGGCAAGTCGTAGCTGCCGCTCTCCTCGCACGCCTCGATGAGGACCACGCAGCGCGCGTGCGGCAGGCCCTGCTCGCGCAGCAGGCGGATGGCGGTGAGCGACGCGAAGGCGGAGTAGCCGTCATCCGCGCCGCCGCGCCCGTAGAGCTTGTCGCCCTCGCGCACCGGCGTCCACGGCGTCAGGCCCTCGCGCCAGCCCGTCATCTCCGGCTGCTTGTCCAGGTGGCCGTACAAGAGGACGGTGTCGTCGCCCTTCGTCCCGGGCACCTCCATGTAGATGACCGGCGTGCGCTCGCGGCCCTTCTCGTCCTTGAGGCGCACCACCTCCAGCACCAGGCCGGGCAGGTGCTGGGCCTGCGCGCGGCACCAGTCCGCGACGAGCTGAACGGCGGCCTCCATGTGGCCGGAGCGGACCCAGTCCGGGTCGAAGGCGGGCGACTTGTTGGGGATACGGATGTAGCGCTCGAGCGCGGGGAGGATTTCCTGCTCCCAGATGCGGTCGGACGAGTCGGTGGCGGTCTGGACGTTCATGGCCATATCGGGCCGAATCCAGAACACGGGAGAGGGGCCCCTGTCGACAGCGGGAATCCACCAGGAGGCCGGATGGCGTTGATGGCCCCCATCGGATGCGCTGAAAACGCCCCACCCCAGCACTCCTGGGAGTACCGGGGTAGGGCGCCAACTGCCGTCAGCCGCTCACTGCTCCGCGGGGATTTCGCGCACGGACAGCCACTTGAAGTCCACGTCGGTGGCGCTGTCCCAGCGGAAGACCGCGATGGGGCCGCCCCAGGTAATCGGCATGGCGTTCACCGCGCCGCCACAGTGGCTGGCGTCGCCACCCCAGCTGCCCGAGTCCACCATGTCGTAGACCTTCTTCCAGGTCTTCTTGTCGGCGTTCTCGTTGAGGTACATCTCCAGGCGCACGGCGTCCTTGCCGTTGACCTTGGTGTTGCGCATCACCGACTTGAAGCCCACCCAGCGGCCGCGGAGCGCGGACGTGCCCGTCTTGTACGACGCCTGCTCGTAGGAGACGTGCCACGTCTCCTTCTGCCAGCGCACGCGGCCGTCATAGTGCAGCGAGCCCTTGTAGGCGCTGCCCTCGCAGCCCGAGTGGTTGTCGTTGTGCTTGCCGCCTCGCGCGTACCAGGCGAAGTTGTCCGAGTTGTCGGACGTGGAGTTGACCTTGATGAAGCCCGTCATCTCCACGTTCCGCCAGTCGTTCGCCGCCTGCATGTAGCCCCGGCTGGCCAGCACGTCACGGTCGTAGGTCGGAATCTTGGACGCGCTGTAGCCCGTGGAGGTGAACACGGACATGCGCACCTTGCTGTTCTTCATCTTCCAGGAGCCGTCCGAGTTGCGGGTGATGGTGTTCTGCGGGTCAAAGCGATTGTCGGACGTCGCGTTGTCCGCCAGGAACCACTGCTCGCCGCCCGACTTGGTCGGGTAGATCATCGTCACGCCGAACTTGTCCTGCGTGGGCGTGGGGCCGGGGTCCGGATTCTCCGGGTCCGGGTTCTCCGGGTCCGGGTCCGGGTCCGGGATGGTGGCGCCGGAGAGGGCCGCCATGTCCGTGATGCTGCCCCAGGTCGTCTGGGTGCTGCCGTAGAAGGTGACGCGCACGTAGCGGGCGTTCACCGTGGGGAAGGTGACGCGCTCGAACTCAGCCGTCTTCCCGGAGGAGATGCCCACGAAGACGCGGGTGAACGTGGTCCCGTCCGTCGACGTGGAGATGTCGAAGAGGTTGATGCGCTCGTTGCCACGGAACCAGGCGATGTCCAGGCCGTTCAGCGGCTTCACCGACCCCATGTCTGCGCGAATCCACTGGCCCGCACCGGAGGCCGACCAACGCGTGGCCTTGTTGCCATCCACCGCCATCGAAGGAGGGGTGGGAGCGTCATAGGAGCTGGCGGTGGCGGAGACGAAGCCTCCGGCGGCCAGCGCGGGCGTCGCGAACGCGCCGACGGCCAGCGAGAACGCGGTGACAGACGTGCGGAAGCGCTTCCATCCCCCCAGGGACGAAGTCGAGTGCTGTCGATTCAAGTGACTACCTCAAGTGAGGCCGCGAGCTTCCGCGACACATCGGAGCGGCCAAGAGCCTTTCCGGAGCGCCGCGTTCCCCCCGCGGCGCGTGGACTTCCATTTTTTCCCCGGCCGCACGGAAAGAGGCACCCGCGCTTGCGCGCGGAGGCTTTCTCCAGGAGCGAACAGAGGTGTTACCGACTCAACGACGGACTGCGCGCCCCAATACCCTTTGAGTCGATATGGAATTCCCACGACATTTCTTGAGCATGTTTTCAGCCATGCCCGCTCGCCCTGCGGCGATACATGCAATGAAACACGGCGCGTTTATCAGTCTTTGGCGGGAAGTCTTATCACAGCCAGAGCCGAACCCTTCAGCCGCACGGTGTCTTGCTTCAATGGCTGCAATTTTTCGGAGCCGCCGAAGCAAGCGTCTTCAGTCCACAGCATCAGCGCCGAGCCGGCGGGCACCGGATAATCCAGCGCGCCGCGCAGGCTGAGCAACACCTGCAGGCGCTGGCCGCCCCCACGCCGTTCGAGCACCAGGGCGTCCGGCCCCAGGGCCCGGGCCGCATAGGAGCCCCGCCCCGTCTCGCGCAGGGCGGGCTCCGACGCGCGCAGACGGAGCAGCTCCCGGTAGAGCGCCCGCACGCCCGCAAGCCCTGGCTTCTCCGCCTCCGCCCAGTCCAGTCGGGAGCGGGTGAAGGTGTCCTCCGCTTGCGGGTCCGGCACCTCCGCGCCCGCGAAGCGCGCGAAGCCGGCGAACTCCTTTCGCCGGCCCTCCGTGACGAGCTTGCCCAGCGCCGCGTTGTGCTCGGTGAAGTAGAGGAAGGGCGTGCTGGCGTTCCACTCCTGCCCCATGAAGAGCATGGGCGTGTAGGGAGACAGCAACAGCAGTCCACTCATGGCCCGGAAGGCCGCGGGGCTCACGTCGTGCCCCAGCCGCTCGCCGAAGGCACGGTTGCCCACCTGGTCATGGTTCTGGATGCAGTGGACGAAGCGCCAGGGCTCCAGCCCCTCCGCCTTCGTGCCTCGCGCATGGCCCAGGTTCTTCGACACCTGCCCTTCGTAGAACCAGCCCTGGTTCAGCGTGCGCGCCAGGTCCTCCGTGTTGCCCGTGTAGTCCTGGTAGTAGCCCTCGCTGTCCCCCGCGAAGGCGCGGCGCAGCTGGTGGTGGAAGTCATCCGCCCACACGCCGTCCAGCCCCAGGCCGCCCTCCGACGCGGGGCGCAGCAGGCGCCGCTCGTTGCGCTCGTCCTCGGCGATGACATGCACCTGCCGGCCCGGCGCGCAGGCCCGCGCCCGCTCGGCGACTTCGGTGAGCAGGTGCGGCGTGCCGTCGTCGATGATGGCGTGCGCGGCGTCCAGGCGCAGGCCGTCCAGGTGGTAGTCGGCAATCCACATCTCCACGTTGGCCAGCACCTGGGTCCGCGCGTGGGCGCTGCCTTCGCCGTCGTAGTTCACCGCGTCACCCCACGGCGTGTGGTGGCGGCCGGTGAAGTAGTGCGGCGAATACACCCGCAGGTAATTCCCATCCGGTCCGAAGTGGTTGTAGACGGCGTCCATCAGCACCGCGAGCCCATGCGCGTGCGCGGCGTCCACCAACCGGCGCAGCCCCTCCGGACCGCCGTAGGCCTGCTGGGGCGCGAACAGGCTCACGCCGTCGTAGCCCCAGTTGCGGCGTCCCGGGAAGGACGCCACCGGCATCAGCTCCAGCGCGGTGATGCCCAACTCCTTGAGGCCAGCCAGACGCGGGATGAGCGACTCGAAGGTGCCTTCGGGCGTGGCCGTGCCCACGTGCACCTCGTAGATGACCAGCGCCTGCGGCGCCACGCCCTTCCAGCCCGCGTCCGTCCAGGCGAAGTCGGGCACCACCACTTCGGACGGCCCATGCACGCCCTGGGGCTGCGAACGCGACCACGGGTCCGGGAAGGGGCCTTCGCCGTCCACGCGCAGCTTGTAGCGGAGCCCCGCGCCCTGCCCTTCCAACACCGCGCCGAAGCAGTCGCCGGGCTCCGGCGTCATCGGCAAGACGCGGCCGGGATTGCCATGCGCGTCGTGCAGCACCACCTCCACGCGCTGGTGGCCGGGCGCCCAGACACGCCACCGCACCCGCCCGTCCGCCTCCACCCACGCCCCCAAGAGAGGGGCCTTCGACCGCGCTGCCCGAGACTCATCCGCTGGACCCATGGGCACGTCCCTGTAATGCGTCACCCCTGCCCTTGAGGAGCACTCCGTGCGGCCGGACGCGCCCGCCGCGCGGCGGATGTTCACGGGTAGGCATGGTGCCCGGAAGGAATGGGGACCGGCCGACGGTGTTCGTGACGACGACACTCCGGGCTGGACGACGGCCGTGAGCGGGCGCGCGGCCCGCCTTGTCGGCCCCGCGCCCCGCCAGGATGATGCGCCCTCCGGCGGCCACCCGCCCCTGATTGGAGTCCCCTGGAATGAGCATCACCCACCCTGGCCTGGAGCCGCTGCCCGAATCGCCTGACGAGGACGTGCGCGCGCGCGTCGCCGCCATCGAGGTCCTCTCTCCCCGCGAAATCGACGAGCGGTTGTCGGACCTGGGCTACCGGGGGCAGACGGAGGCGCGCCGCGCGGCATCCGTGCTGGCGTACCGGCACCTGCGCCGCATCCGCCACCTGTTCCTGGAGGGGCTCGCCCCTGAACCGGGCATGCGGGAGAACTGCCTCTTCCTGGGGCCCACCGGCTCGGGGAAGACGTTCCTCGTGGAGCTGCTGTTCCGCGAAATCCTCGCCGTCCCCACCGTGCTGGCGGACGCCACGCAGTTCTCCGAAACCGGCTACGTGGGCGACGACGTGAGCACGCTGCTGTCGCGCCTGTACGAAGCCGCGGACCGGAACGCGGCCTGGGCCGGCTGCGGCGTGGTGTGCATGGACGAGTTCGACAAGCTCGCCACCAGCCGCTCCGACAGCCGCTTCGCCGGCCAGCAGACCACGAAGGACGTCAGCGGCTTCGGCGTGCAGCGCAGCCTGCTGCACATGCTGTCCGCCCCCAGCGCGGACTTCCCGCCCGACTTCGGCTTCACCAGCCGCCAGCGGCCCGACACCATGGAGCTGGCCTGCGTCACCTTCATCGCGTGCGGCGCCTTCAGTGGCCTGGGCGCCACCGCGGAGGGGCTGGCCCGGAGCGAACACCTGGGCTTCGGCCGCGAACCGCTCCCGGCGCGGTCGGAGAGCATCGCCACGCGAGTGACGGAGGAGCAGCTGGAACAGACCACCGCCTTCGCGCGCTACGGCTTCATCCCGGAGCTCATTGGCCGCTTCAACCGGCTGGTCTCCTTCTCGCCCCTGGACGCGGGTACCCTGGGCGACATCCTCCAGCACAACGTGCTGCGTGCCTATGAGCGCGAGTTCGAGCAGGAAGGGCTGCGCCTGCAGGTGGACACCGAGGTGCGGGAGTTCGTGGTCGCCCGCGCGCTCAAGCGGGAGACGGGCGCGCGAGGGCTGCACACCACCCTCGCCCCCTTGCTGGAGCGGGCCGCCTACGAGCACTTTGGCCACCGGGGCAACGACGGCACGCTCCGGCTGACACTGGAGGGCGGCGAGGTCCAGGCGCGGCGGGTGTAGCCGCGCGCCTTCCGGCCAGCTGACGTGCCAGGGAAGCAGGCCCGTTCCACACCCCGCACGCACAAGCCTTACGGTTTTGCTGAGCAACGGAATCCGGAGGGCAGACACATGCATCACACTCGGGAGATACCCAGGGAAGGCTGGGGGGACTACCTCGCCTTGCTGAGCAACCTGGAGCGCGACCACTGGGTGCGCATCGAGACGGAGAGCACCGACTTCGGCGACCAGCCGCTCGCCGGCAGGCTGCCGCTGGTGGAGATTGCCCTCGAGTCGAAGGGGAGCGACCAGGGCTCCGTGGAAATCATCGTGGGCCGGCCGGGCGGAGAAGTCACCCACCGCATCCTCAAGCCCGACCACATCTACGCGGACGAGAGCGAGAGCGGCGAGCTGGAGTGCCTGGACATCGAGGACGCGGACCACGTGAAGACGCTCATCTTCTTCGAGTCGCAACGCGCGGGCGAAGAGCCGAGCATCGGCGCGCCGTCCTGACGACGGGCCCCACGCGAGCACGATGAGGCCGGAAGGCACCCGCCCGAGCACGGGGTGCCCTCCAGCCAGCGCGCCTTCCTGACCGGGCCTCACGGCGCGGCCAGGGCGGCGGTCCTGCATCGTGGGACTACGGGTACAGCGCGCGAGCGCCCTGCTTGTCCAGGGTGGTGAGCACCAGGTCGCCCGTCTGGGTGCCAGCGCACTGCGGGTAGTGCATGACGGACGCGCGGTCATACGTCGACGTCAGGGCGCGCCACGCGTTGTCCTCGAAGCAGCCGCTGCCCGTGGAGCGGGTGTGCTCGTGGCGGAAGCCCAGCACGTGGCCCAGCTCGTGGCGCATGATGCCCTCCAGCGTCCAGGGCGAGATGGGGCCGAAGGCGGTGTTGTCCACCAGCACGTTGCGGCCCGAGCGCCCCGAGTTCGGGAAGAAGGCGCGCGCCAGATACTGGCCGCCCGAGTTCACCGGACGCACGTCGAAGAGCACGTTGTTGTTCGAAGCGGTGCAGGCCCCATCCTGCGCGGTCACGTGGATGAAGTTGACGTTCGCGGTGGCCTCCCAGGCCGCCGTGGCGCTGTTCATCGCCGTCACCACGCGCGACTTGTTGCCGGAGAAGGTGCTGCTGACGCAGTACGTGAGGTTGCGCGCCTGGGTGGCGCTCCACTTCACGTCTCCGCTGGTGGCCTTGGTGGGGCTGGTGTTGTAGACGGCCAGGCCGCCCCGGCTGGTGCCCGTCTCCGCCGCGACGTGGTTGTCGAAGAAGGCGCGCAGCTCCTCCTCGCTGTCCAGCGCCAGGTCGCCGTCGAAAATCAGCTTGCCCTCGGGATCCTCGTACACCGAGGCCCGGAACTCCTCCCACGTCATCTTCGTCGGCTCGGACTCGGAGGCCTCCGGGCCACCGCACGCGGAACCGAGAAGGGCCACACCAGCAACCAGCGCAACGGAGCGGAACTTGAGCATCTTGGGGTTTCCTCTGACGCCTACTTCGGGGGACGCACCCGCCGCCCGGCGATTCCGCCAGCCGCGGCCTGGAGCGCTCCGCCCTTGAGCAACCGCCGCGCCAATCCGACGCCCAGAGGACAAATCAAGCTTTCATGACATTGCGTGGACTAAAGACATTCCATGTTTGGAGTCAAAGGACGTAAAGGCTCCTGACGGCGCGCCCGGCAACGTGGCGTCGGCACGGCGGAATCGCGTCTTCCGAGGGACTTGCATCCAAACCAGACAGTGCTGTCTGGTTGTCGGTCACCTGCCCCGTGGGTCAGGTCCGCTGCGCCCGGGGAGAAAACCACCCGTTGCAAAACGCCAGACATTGGCAAGATGCATTCCCAGACAGCCTGCGTCAACCCTCTCACCGCAGCAGGGCCGGATTGGTTCAGCCAGCGTCGGCACACGGGGAAGACGGCCGCGGGGGGTTGATTCCCGACGCATGGGGGCGCCGAGGACTGCGCGCTCCGTGCGGGCGTGATAGGCGGAACAGGAGGACCCCGCCGTTCGCTATGCACCTGTTCGACATCCCCGCGTGGTTGGAGGTGGCCTGGCCCCATGTGGTGGCGGCGCTGACCGTGCTCATCAGCGTGGTGGCCAGCGCCCATGCGGTGCTGCACAAGCGGGACGTGCGGGCCGCGGTGGGCTGGGTAGGGCTGGCGTGGCTGGTGCCGGTGCTGGGCGGGGTGCTGTACGTCCTGCTGGGCATCAACCGCATCCGGCGCCGGGCACGGTCCTTGATGCTGAAACAAGAGCACGGCCGCTTTCCGCCGCTGTTCCAGGTGGCGCCCATGAAGGCGGAGACGGTGAGCGGCCCCCACCCCGAGGCCGCTCCCCTGGCACCCCTGGTGCGGCTGGGGGACGCGGTGGTGGGACGGCCACTGCTGCCGGGCAACCGCGTCACCGTGCTGGAGTCCCGCCGGGACGCCTACCCCGCCATGCTGGAGGCGATTGACGCGGCGCGCACGACGCTGTCGCTGTGCAGCTACATCTTCGACAATGACGTGGCGGGCCGGCGCTTCGTGGAGGCGCTGAGCGCGGCGGTGAAGCGGGGCGTGGAGGTGCGGGTGCTGGTGGACGCGGTGGGCTCGCGCTACACGTGGCCGCCCATCCTGGGCCGGCTGCGGCGAGCCGGCGTTCGCGCCGCGCGCTTCCTGCCGTCGCTGATGCCCTACCGGCTGCCCTTCGCCAACCTGCGCAACCACCGCAAGCTGATGGTGGTGGACGGGCGCGTGGGCTTCACGGGTGGCATGAACATCCGCAAGGCCTTCTGGCCCGGCGAACATGCCGCCGTGGACCTGCACTTCCGCGTCGAAGGACCCCTGGTGGGGCAACTCCAGGAGACCTTCGCGGAGGACTGGGCCTTCACCACGCGCGAGCGGCTGACCGGCGAGGCCTGGTTCCCGCCGCTCACCGAAGTGGGCACCGTGCTCGCGCGAGGCATCGCGGACGGCCCGGACGAGGACTTCGAAACGCTGCGCACGGTGCTGCTGGGGGCCCTGGCCACGGCGCGGACGTCGGTGCGCATCGTCACGCCCTACTTCCTCCCGGACACGGCGCTCATCACCGCGCTGAGCGTGGCGGCGCTGCGCGGCGTCCAGGTGGACATCCTCCTTCCCGAGAAGGGCAATCTTCCGCTGGTGCAGTGGGCCGCCTGGGCGCAGCTGTGGCAGGTGCTGCGGCCGGGCTGCCGCATCTTCCTCACCGCCCCGCCCTTCGACCACACGAAGCTGATGGTGGTGGACGGCGTGTGGTCGCTCATCGGCTCAGCCAACTGGGACCCGCGCTCGCTGCGGCTCAACTTCGAGTTCAACGTGGAGTGCTACGACACCGCGCTGGCCACGCAGCTGGAGGGCGTGGTGGCCGCGCGGCTGCGCAACGCGCGGCCCCTCACGTTGGAGCAGGTGGACGCGCGCGCCCTGCCCATCCGCCTGCGGGATGGGCTGGCGCGGCTGCTGTCGCCGTACCTCTAGAGCAGGGCGCGCCGGACCCGCCAGAAGGTCTCCTTGGCGGCGCGGTAGCCCCGCGAGTCCTGGGGCAGCAGCATGCGCAGCAGCTCCGCGGACTGCGTCTGCAGGGGCCGCACGCAATGCGTCTCCACCTTGGCGCGCAGGAAGCCCAGCGGGTCGCGCTTGCGGTAGTCCGCGAAATAGGTCCGCAGCTCGTTGCGCGTGCGCGCCTGCCCGTTGTCCGCGTACTTGGCCACATAGGGACTGAAGTCCGGGTAGAGCCGCCCCGCCCCGAAGTCGCCGTGCAGCGTCGTCTTCATGAAGTTGCCGATGAGCAGGTCGTCGAAGACCTGGTAGCGCACGGCCGACATCAGCGAGCCGCGTGGCACCTCGAAGGTGATGCCCCGGCGGAAGCGGCGCTTCTGGAATTCGATGACGTGCTCCCGGCCTCCCACGCGGAAGCGCAGGAAGTCGAGCGTGCGCCCCAGGTGCTCCACACCGAGGAAGTAGGTGGTGAGCGCCGTCACATCGTCCGTGTCCAGTGAATCGCTCCAGTCGTCACCGAAGGCCTTGGGGTCCACCGGGCGCAGGACGCGCTCCCGAGGCTGGATGCGCTCCGTCTGACCGCGGCTGAAGTCGTGGCGGATGAACGCGGGCAGCAGCGAGCAGGTGCGCGACTCGAAGCCCCGGCCGTAGTCCTCCAGCCGGGTGGTGTACTCGGAGGCCCAGACGCTGTCGGCCCGCTGGTACTTGTGCATCGAGCTGAAGGGGATGAAGTAGCGCACCCCATAGAACTCCGCCTGCCGGGCAATGGTCCGCCCCACGGGCGTCTTCGCCGCGGCATGGGGCGCGATGCGCTGCCCGTCCTCGGTGAAGAAGTTGATCATATCCGCGTCGCCATACCCGGACAGGGCCAGGAGATACGACTCCTGATACCCGCTGACCACCTTGCGCACGAAGTGGCTGGCCCCGCGGTCCCCCGCGTCGTTGAGGTTGACCAGCAGCCGCCCGTCCATGTCCACCAGCAGGACGGCGTCCTGGTTCACGTCCGGCAGGCACATGACGCGGATGCGCGGTGACAGCTGCGTCCACACCCGGTCCGCCAGCACGTGCACCTTGAAGCCCTGCCCTCGCAGGTCATCGCGCATGCGGTGGCCGAAATGGTTGGGCACCAGCAGCGTGCGCGAGCGCAGCGCGCCCAGCGATTCCATGCTCAGGTGGTCCGGGTGGCCATGAGACAGCCACACGTAGGAACAGGCCTGGATGGCCTCGCGCTGCGCCGCCGGAATCTCATGCGACAGCGTCCAACTCCCGAAGTATGCGCTGCCGTCCGTCCACGGGTCGGTCACCAGCACCGGACCGTGGTCGTGGCAGATGAGCGTGGCGTTTCCAATCGTCTCGAAGCCCAGTTCCATCGCGTGCCCCCCTTCGCCCTGCGTCCGCGCACAAGTCCGCTGGTTTGGCCGGTCCAACGTGACGATGGGCGGACGCCGCCTGCACTGCCCGGCAGCACGGTGAAGATGATTCGTTGCCTGGACGCACGCTGCCCGTTCCTGCGGGCGTGGAGACGCGGCCCCTTGCGCCCCGCCCTCGGGCTTGCGCTGGAATCTCCGTGGCGCGCGGAGGGAAGCGCCCTTCCCTTCGTGGGAAGGACGCCTCCTTCCGCGAGGCGCCCGGGCTCAGCTCCTGCGCGCCACGAGGGAAAGAATCTGCGCGCCGTAGCGCTCCGTGAGGGAAGGCCCCACCCCGTGGATGGCCATCAACTCCGAGCCATTCTCCGGACAGGCCGACGCGATGGCCTCCAGCACCCGGTCCGTGAGGATGCGGAAGGCGGGCACGCGCCGCTTGCGCGCCTCCGCGAGCCGCCAGGCCTTCAAGGCCTCCACCATCTTCGGAGAAGGCTCGGCCGCGGCGCGGCGGCCCGGCGCGGAGGCACTCGGAGCCCCCGTGCTCCGGGACGCACGCGGCGCCCCGACGGTGCTCTTCGAGGGAGCGTTCGCGCGCCAGTGCGTCGGCGGGTCTTCCTCATCGGATTCGGATGCCGTGCGCCGCGTCGCGGCCCCGGCCTTCGCGCGGACCGTGCGTTTCTTGGCCGAGGACCGCTTCGCGGTGCCCTTCTCCGCGCCCTTGCCCCGCCTGCGCTTCGCGGCCTTCTCCAGGGGCAACGGTAGGGCGACCCGCTGGGGGTCCACCGCGCGCGTGCGCCGGCCCTCGTCCGTCAGGGCGAGGCGCTGGAACGAAATGACCTGCCCGTCCTTGTCGAACGAGTCCACCTCCAAGCGCGTCAGCCCGGCGCGGACCAGTCCGCCCACCAGTCGCTCGAAGTCGCGCCGTGGCAGGGACTCTCCGAACAACTCGCGGTGGAGCCGTCCGGTGGCCTGTCCGTCCCGCTCCTGGAGCGACTCCAGGATGCGCTCCAGCCAGTGCCGCTCCGCGGAGGTCGGCTCGGCGAAGCGCAGCGTGGCGCAGTCCTCCGGCGCGCAGACGTCACACAGGCCGCACGGCTCACCCGAATCCTGGGTGTCACCGAAGTGCCCCACGAGCTGCTTCATGCGGCAGCCATGGGCCTCCGCGTAGCGCCCCATCTGCTCCAGGTGCAGCAGTTTGCGATCGCGCTGGGCCGAGTACGACGCGGACCAGCCCGGCTTCCCGCGCATCACCGTCTCGTCAGGCGTCATGACGACGCCGCCGTGAATCCAGAGCTGCTCCAGTGCCTTGTCGAAAACTTCGGGATCTCCTCGCACGCGGCCCTGGAGCACGGCCTTGGGCTCGAGCTGCGGCGCCGTGGACTTGAACAGCCGCTCCAGCACGTACGCCTCCGGGTAGTCGCGCCGGTGGAAGAACTCGTGCGTGCGCCGGTCGATGTACGAATGCAGCAGCACCGCGCGCGACGGCTTTCCATCGCGGCCCGCGCGGCCCAGCTCTTGGTAGTAGCCCTCCAGGCTGGCGGGGAGCGCCGCGTGGATGACGGTGCGCACGTCCGCCTTGTCGATGCCCATGCCGAACGCCGTGGTGGCCACGATGACCTCCAGCGAGCCCCGGAGGAACTCGGCCTGCACCCTGTCTCGCTCCGAAGGCTGGAGCCCCGCGTGATAGGCGGCCGCGGGGAACTCGCCCGCGAGCTGGTCCGCGAGCTGCTCGGCGTGCTTGCGCGTGGCCGCGTAGACAATCGCGGGCCGGTTCTCCTCGTCCTCGAGCAGGCCCTGGATGGCGTCGCCGCGCGCGCCGGGGTTCAGCTCCCGCACCTCGATGGCGATGTTGGTGCGGCGGAAGCCGTGAATGAAGGTGCGCGCCTTGCCCCCGGGGCCTTGCAGGCCGAGCTGCTGGACGATGTCCCGCTGCACGTCCGGCGTTGCGGTGGCGGTGAGCGCCACCACGGGCGCGGGGCGCAGCAGGGGCAAACGTGCGCCCAGGAGCCGGTAGTCCGGGCGGAAGTCGTGCCCCCACTGGGAGATGCAGTGGGCCTCGTCCACCGCGATGAGCGCGGGCGTGCGGCGAGCCAGGAACTCCACGAAGCCCGGGACGCCGAGCCGCTCGGGCGCGATGAACAGGAAGTCGAGCCGGTCCTCCAGGTAGTCCGCGCACACCTGCCGCGACATGGCCCGGTCTCTTCCGGAGTGGATGCGGTCCGCCGCGAAGCCGAGCGACTGGAGCCGCGCCACCTGGTCCTCCATCAGCGCGATGAGCGGACTCACCACCAGCGTGGTGCCCGCGCGCGCCAGACCCGGCAACTGATAGCAGAGCGACTTGCCCGCGCCCGTGGGCATCACGAGCAGCAGGTCCTCTCCCGCCGTGGCCGCGCGGCACACGGCCTCCTGATACGGCCGGAAGTCCGAGAAGCCGAACGCCTCCTTCAGCAGCGGACGCAGCGCCTCGGGCGCCGTCGGTGCGCGCCGCACGCGCTCCGGCCGCTGCCCGGTGGACGCGGCTGACGCCGGGGTCCTCGCACGGTTCACTGGAGCGCGAGCGGCGCCCGTGTTCTCCCAGGCCCCGGCGTTCCAGCCCGCGCCGTCCGCCCGCGGAAGACGCGAGGCCGCGCCTCCGCCCGGTGACATGGTGGAGGACAGCGGCTCGCCATGAGGCTCCGAGCGCCCCATAGAGCCCGAGGTCCTGCTCCGCCGCGTCCCAAAGAGTGGTTCCGAAGCGTCCGAGAACGCGCCCGGGCGTCCCTGTCCCTGCACACCCGGCGCAGCATCCGCGAAGCGCTCGGCAGACGCCTCCGTGAACGTCCCCTGCCGGCCACGCCCCGACACCCCCGCCGAAGCATCCGCGAAGCGCTCGGCAGACGCCTCCGCGAACGCCCCCTGTCGGCCATGCCCCGACACACCCGCCGAAGCATCCGCGAAGCGCTCGGCAGAAGCCTCCGTGAGCGCCCCCTGCCGGCCACGCCCCGCCCCCCCCGCCGAAGCATCTCCGAAACGCTCAGCAGAGGACTCCGCGAGCACAGCCTGTCCGCCAGGGCCACGCGCTCCCGCGCCAGCGCCGTGCGCCGCAGCCGCGCCCTCGTTCGCCACCTGCGCCGCGCCGCCCTGCCCCCAACCTGCTCCAGGTGGAGCCCCCAACACCTCGTTGCGCGGAGGCCGTTGCGGCGCGGTGGCGCCATGGCCCACCACCTCGATGACATACGCCTCGATGCCACGGATGAACTCATCGAGCTGGCCTTCGCCGCGCTCGATGCGTTGGAGCCACGCTTCCCACTGGCCCGTCATGGCCGGCGTCTTCACATCCGGGTGCACCACCTGGATGAGATGGATGCCCTTCTCCGTGGCCTCCATCACCTTGCCCCGGCGGCGCAGGTACTCGCGGTCCAGCAGCACCTCGATGATGGCCGCGCGGGTGGCGGGAGTCCCCAGGCCCGTCTCGCGCATCGCGTCCGCGAGCTCCTTCTCATCCAGCGCCCGCCCCGCCGACTCCATGGCCGTCAGCAGCGTCGCATCCGTGAAGCGCGGAGGCGGACGCGTGCGCTTCTTCACCGCCTCCACGTCCTCCACGGACTGCGGCTGCGCGCGCGCCAACCCCGACGGCAGCGTCTGGGGCTCGTCCTCCGGCTCCCGCTCCGCGTCCTCGCCCTTGCGCCCCTCCGGCTTCAGCCGCGGCGCCTTCTGTCCGCCGCCAATGTCCAGCACCTTCCAGCCCACCTGCTCCACCTGGGTGCCCGTGCTCTGGAAGCGGTCCACCACGGGCGGCGCCCCTGCCGACGTCACCGCGGTGATGACCGTGGTGACCCGCCAGACGTGGTCCTCGTGCCACGCCTGGAGCAGACGCCGGCACACCAGGTCATAGACGCGTTGCTCGTCCGGAGACAGCCGCACCCCGCCCGGCGCCGTGGGCGTGGGGATGATGGCGTGGTGGTCCGTCACCTTCGCGTCATCCACATAGCGCTTGCCCAGCGCCCGAGCCCCCGTACCGACGGCCAGGTCCTCCTCGTAGGGCCCGCGAATGGCGTTCACCACCTCCGGCAGCGTGTCCGCCACGGTGCGCGACAGGTGCCGGCTGGCGGTGCGCGGATAGCTCAACAGCTTGTGCTTCTCGTAGAGCGCCTGCGCCACCTCCAGCGTGCGCTGCGCGCTGAAGCCGTGGAGTCGGTTGGCGTGCCGCTGCAGCTCCGTCAAGTCGTAGAGGAGCGGAGGCGCCATCCTCTTCTCCTCCGACTCCAGCGATTCGATGAGGGCCCGCCCGGCGCGCACCCGGTCGATGATGGCCTGCGCCTCCACGCCGTTCGCATCCAGCCGCCGCGCCTCGCGCACGCCCTCGAAGCCCGGCGGCGCCACGGGCTTGCCATCCGGCCCCGAGCGGAACCACGTGCCCTTGTACAGCGCGTCCGGCGGAACCCCCTTCGCCCTGGGCGCGAAGGTGGCCACGAGCTCCAGGTAGTCACGCGGCACGAAGTCGCGGATGGCCAGCTCGCGCTCCACCACCATGGCCAGCGTGGGCGTCTGCACCCGGCCCACGCTCAGCATCTCTCCATGGCCCCCGTGCGCCAGCGTGTACAGGCGCGACAGGTTCATCCCCACCAGCCAGTCCGCCCGGCTGCGCCCCATGGCCGCGGCGGCCAGCGCTTCGTATTCACGGCCGTCCGCGAGCCGGCGGAAGCCGTCCTGGATGGCCCGCTCCGTCAGCGACGACACCCACAGCCGCTGTACCGGCTTGCGGCACTTCGCCGCGTCGTAGATGTACCGGAAGATGAGCTCGCCCTCGCGCCCCGCGTCCGTGGCGCACACCACCGAGGACACCTCCGGCGCGTTGAGCACCTGCTTCACCACCTCGAACTGGCTCCGCGTCTCCTTGGAGACGACCAGCGGCCAGTCCGCCGGGAGCATGGGCAGCAGCGCGCGGCTCCACTTCTTCCAGTCCGCGCGAATCTCATGGGGCTGCGCCAGGCCCACCAGGTGCCCGATGGCCCACGTCACCACGTAGCCATTGCCGCGCAGCCAGCCCTCACCGCGTTCGTTCGCCCCCAGCACCCGCGCGATGTCGCGCGCCACCGAGGGCTTCTCCGCCAGCACAGCCAGCAAGGAGGGGCGACCGGAGGACGCCTTCGCACCGCCGTCCCTGCCTCCGCGCCTGTCCTCCCGGGGCGTCTCGCCCATCTCTTCCCACCTCATGTGCCCTGTCCCCTCCCGCCCACCACACCACCCCCCAGGGAGGGAGCCTGGAGACGCAGTGTGAGCCACTCCCCTATCGTGTCAGGCTGACATCTCCGAGTCCCGCCTCGCCCTACCCGTGGCGCCTGCTCGCCCCACGTCCCACCCGCCACCTTCCAGGTCTCTGAGAAGACGCGGAAAATCCACCCCGCCAACACCCACTGAAACACGCCAGACACGCTGGCGCGCTCACGCAAGCAATTGGCGCGGAGGCGGAAAACTCCATCCTGGGTCTGAGCCAGTATGCCCTTGTCGCCAGTCACTTCGGCGGACCGAACGGGGGGAAGACGCATGTCGCACGTCGCGTATGGACCGGGCCGGGGGGCATCTGGGGGAAACACGAGGCTCGGTGCAGTGTCGCACGGCGACAAGGGAAGCAGGGCCACGGCTCAACGGCCGAGGCGCTTTTCCCGGGGGGAGTGGCTCGAGGCCACTGGGGGGGCATTGGAGGGCATCGTCATTCCGGAGCTGGCCACCTTCGCGGGGGCGAAGCGGGCACAGCTGGCGGTCCTGGCGAATTCAGCCGTGACGGCAGCCATCCAAATCCAGTCGAGGGACGTAACGCGGGTGGCGTCCATGCGCCCGCAGACGTTCGGACGCGCTCAGACACAGGCACGGCTGCGGGCGCTCTCACGGCCCGCGGTGCCCTGGGACGCAGCAGGACAGGTGAAGGGGGGGCCTCGGCTCCCCCGAGTGACGGTGCTGGGGGCACCGGGCACGCGCACCTGAAGGGGCCGTAAGCGGTGTAGGGGGAAGGTGTCACACGCAGTTTCGCTGGAGGGGTCCAAGGCCCTCCGGACACACACCAAGGGCGGGTAGGAAGACGGCGCCGCGGGGGCGGCAACGTCTGTGGAAGGGGGACCCGGGGTCACGCTCGCCAGAGGGGGAGGGCGAACCCGATAGATGGGTCGAAATCCGAGGGATGCTCCGAGTCCATCGGGGCATCCCTCGTTGCTTTGCGGGGCACCCGGCCCGGGTGTTCACTCCACGAACAGCGCCGCCGAGCCCGTCACGGTCCGGTGAAGGGTGAGCCACAGCGCGTTGCCGGCGTCGTCCACGGAGGCGAAGTAGTCCACGTCCGCGGAGAGCGCCTGGCCATCCAGGGTGACGCGGGTGGGCGGCGTGGACGCGGTGTAACCGCGCAGCACCAGCACGGGATTCGCCAGGGCGCGGCCGTTCGTCTCGAAGCGCAGCGAGGCGCGGTTGTTGACGCCGACCTCCGCCTCCCAGGTGGCGTACACCGGGTTGTAGCCGGGCACATCCCGCGCCACGGAGTCATCCCGCCCCACCCCACCGGGGCCCCGGTCCAGGACGCGGCCCTCGGTGGCCGTCAGCCGCACGCCCTGCCAGGCCTCCACTTCCGCCGCCAGCCGCAGCACCGGGTTCGAGGTGTGCGTGCCCAGCACCATGAAGACGGAGTAGCTCTGGTACGGGTAGCCGGACAGCATGGCGTCGTCGCTGTAGCGCGGGTACTCGCGGAAGCCCACCGCGCCGAAGTTGCTCCCCCACGCCATCCGGTGCGAGCGCGTGGGGCCCTGCGCGGGCAGCTCGTACTGGTTGAGCTGATAGGTCCAGTTCCAGTCCTCGGGCATGGGGCCGTCCTCGTCCACCTGCCCCCAGGACGGGTATTGCCAGTAGCCGCCCGCGGGCTTCTGCGCCCACGTCTGCGTCTGCACCACGCCCATCTCCGCGTCGGGCGACGCAATCCACATGCGGGTGTAGGGCACCACGTTGGGCTCGCGGTAGTCCCAGCCGCTCGCCCGCGTCAGCGGCCCCGCCCCGAGCGTTACGAAGCGGTAGCGGTCTCCCCAGCCCACGCCGGAGATGTCCGCGTTGCCGTCCCCATCGAAGACGATGTCGCCGTAGGGCGAGCGCACGTCCGCGTTGATGACGTCGGGCGGCGCGCCGGACGCATCATGGGTGATGGCATAGAGCGGATGGCTCCGCCCGGTGGCGAAGAGGTAATGCACCGTCACGTTGACGACGTGGCCACCAAGCTCCATGGGCCAGCGGAACTCATGCAGCGCGTGGTGGCGGCCCTCGAAGCGCGTGCGCCACGTGCCCCGGATGCCCTGCGTCCAGTTGCCCCACGGCGGGCTGACGCGCAGGTGGCTCGCGACGATTCCCCAACCCGGCACCATGCCGTCCGAGCCATCACAGACGCGCGTCGCGCCCGCGACCTCGTAGGTGTAACGGCGCAGGTAGCCGCCCGTCCATCCCTTGGGGTCCGTGGCGTCATTGCGCACCAGCGACGCCGAGCGGGGCTTGCAGTCCGCGTCGCGCCACTCGAAGCGGTCGGTGCGGAAGCCTTCCAGATTCACATCCCGCTCCAGTCGGAGCGGCGCACAGTCACCCGCGGGCGGCGTCTCCGGCCGCACGTCCTTGCCGCCGCACGCGGCCACCAGCGCGGCCACCAGCACGGACGTGCCGCGCGCACGGAGGATGGGTGATACGGCGTCCTTCAGCAGGTCGGGCGTCATGATGGTCGTTCCCCCAGGCAGCAAGCCGCGCTGCCCCACCCTTCCTGCCAAACCCGCATCCCCGGACGCAAGGACGGGCAGTGCGAGGAGGCGCTTCACCTGCCCCCATCCGCCCGTCCCCGCGCTCGAAGGCCCGCTCAGCCCGCGTTGGCGGTGCCGTGCTCCTGGTGCCACGCGGCCAGCACTTCCTTCTCGCGCTCGGCGGACAGGCCGGAGCGCAGCTTCGCCTGACGCTCGGGAGGCAGCGTCTTGAACCAGGCCACCGTGTCGCGAATCGTCTCCGCGGCCGGACGGAACGTGATGCCCGCCGCCAGCGCCTTGGCGATGCTCACCTTGCCGATGCCGCCCTCTTTCCCGTTGCGCGGCATCCAGGCGGGCATGTCCGACCACGCCTCCACCTTGTGCTTCGTGAGGAAGTCGGTGTCCACCCACGTGAAGCGCGCGTCGCTGCCCAGGGCCGTCTTGTTCGCCTCCAGGAAGTCCCGCATCAGCAGGTCCTGGCTGGGGCCGGTGGCGTTGAAGATGCCCGTGGTGCGGGCCTCCACGGAGCGGATGATGAACGCCGCCAGGTCCCGCGCGTCGATGAACTGCAACGGGTCCACGCCGTCGCCGGGCGCCAGCACCTCGCCCCCGCGCGCCACGCGCAGCGGCCAGTAGGTGAAGCGGTCGGACGGGTCATCCGGCCCGACGATGAGGCCCGGCCTCACGTTGAAGACGCGGCCCGGCATGGCCGTCTCCGCGGCCTGCTCGCACAGCGCCTTCAACGCGCCGTAGTGCTTCTCCACGTCTTCGGTCGCCGTGTCCTCCACCGTGGCCACGGGGGCCGTCTCGTCGAGCCCCTGCCGTGACAAATCCTTGTAGACGGAGATGGAGGACACGAAGGTGTAGTGCTGGACGTGCGGCGCCAGCAGCTCCGCGGAGGCGCGCACGATGCGCGGCACATAGCCGGAGGTGTCCACCACCGCGTCCCACTTGCGGCCCTCCAGCGCCTTCAGGCCCTCGCCCTTGTTCGGGTCGCGGTCGCCCGTCAGCTTCTCCACGTCCGGGAAGAGGCCCGGCTTCGTCTTCCCCCGGTTGAAGAGCGTGATGGTGTGGCCGCGCGAGCGCGCGAACTCCACCAGCGCCGGCCCCAGGAACGCGGTGCCGCCCAGGATGAGGATGCGCAACGGCGCGGCGGGCGCGGAGGACTGCTCCCCCTGACCCTGGGTGGAAGACGCGGCGGTGCCGGACGTGCCCGTGGTGGCGCACCCCATGGCCCAGAGCGAGCCGACCGCGGCCGCTCCCTGAATCACACTCCTGCGAGACAGCGTCATGCGGGATTCCTCCTGCGTGTGTGGACTGACTTCGTGTGGATGACCGCTAGCGGGCCGCGACCTCTTCGGACACCGGCGCCTCGGGCGCGGCGGCCGGCACCGGCTCCGCCAGCCTCCGCTGGTGACGCGCGAGATACAGCGACACGCCCAGCCACAGCCCGGCCAGGGGCACCGCCGCCAGCGACAGGCCCGTCATGCCCAGGCCCAGCTTCGTGAGGCCCCCCTGGAGCCAGGCGCTCACCGTGTCGCTGCCGCGGTACACCACCGTGTCGATGAAGCTCTTCGACTTGTAGCGCGCCTCGCGGTCCACGGTGGTGAAGAGGACCTCGCGCGAGGGCCGCTCCAGCGCGTAGTGGCTGGCGCCGCGCACCGCCTTGAACAGGATGAGCACCGTCAGCACCGGCATGGCGGCCAGCCCCAGGAAGCCCAGGCCCGTCACCACCGGCGCCACGGCGAGCCCTGCCCCCAGCCCCAGCCAGGAGATGACGCGCCCCGTGACGAGCGTCTGCAACCCCAGCGTCGCCAGTTGCACGTAGAAGTCGATGTCACCGAAGAGGGCGGTACGGCTGGCCGCGTCGTTGCCGAGCGCGGCGACGAGCCGCACCTCCTGGAAGTAGAGGAACGTGGAGGTCGCCGCGTAGAGCAGCACCTGGAGCCCCAGCGCCAGCAGGAACGGCGACGTCACGATGAGCCGCAACCCCGCGAGCACGCCGCCGCCCACCGGGCCCTGCGCCGCCGCGGGCTGCTGCTGGACGTCCTGGGCCCAGCCGCTCAGCCGGCGCACACACTGTGCGCTCACCTCCAACAGCACCACCGAGATGAGGATGAGATTCACCGGGCCCACCGGCTCGGCGAGCCGCCCCACCAGGAAGGGCCCCACCAGCATGCCCGTGGTGCCACCCGCGGCGATGAAGCCGAAGAGCCGCTTGCTCTGTCCGCTGGCGAAGACGTCCGCCATGAAGCTCCAGAAGATGGAGACGACGAACAGGTTGTAGACGCTCAACCAGACATAGAAGACGCGCGCCACCGCCTCCCGCGCCACCCCGAGCTTCAAGAGCACGAAGAAGCCCAGCAGGTTGAGCAGGAAGAAGCGGTAGATGCGAGGAATCACCACCCGCCGGGGCCAACGCGACACCAGGGCGGAAAAGGCAGGCACCGCCGCGAGCATCACCAGGAAGGTGGCGGTGAAGAGCCAATCCAAGCCCTTCACGCTGCCCGCCGTGCCCATCTCGTTGCGGATGGGCCGGAGGATGGCGTAGCCACACATCAGGGTGAAGAAATACAGGAACGACCAGCGGACGGCGCCGACTTCCTCGTCCCGAACGTCCACGAATCGCCTGAGCATGGAGGAATTCACGTGAGCGGCCCAACGAGGCCCCGGGCAACGTATTCCCAGGACCTCCATGATGGAACGAGCGCGGCGGGAAGATGTCGCAAGGATTACGCGCCGGAAGAGAGGACCTCGCGGAGCGCCGCCTCCACCCGGGGCAGCGCCTCCTCGATTTCCTTCACCGACGTGGCCCCCACCGACAGGCGGAACCAGCCCGTGTCCGCGTCCAGTCCGAAGGCCTGGAAGGGCACCACGCCCAGGTTCGCCTTCTCCAACAGGAGCTTGCGGATGTCATTGTTGGAGCGCAGGCCCCCCTTGCCCACCAGGTCGAAGCGCACCGACAGGTAGATGGCGCCCTGGGGCGCGATGTGCTGCACCGGCAGCCCCGCCTCGCGCATGCGCGTGAGCCCCTTGTGCAAGGCTTCCAGCCGCGCTTCCACGGACTTGCGCATCCCCTCCAGGAAGGTCTCCGTCGCCGCCGTGTCGTCGAGGTAGCGCGCCACCGCGACCTGCTCCGCCTTGGGGGCCCAGGCGCCCACGTGGCCGAGCACGTCCCGCATGCGAGCGATGATGGTCGGCGGCCCCACGCCCCAGCCCACGCGCACGCCCGTGGCGGCGAAGGCCTTGGAGATGCCGTCCACGAACACCGTGTACGGCGCCACCTCCGGCACCAGCGACACCGGCGTGACGTGCCGGGCCGCGCCGAAGCTCAGCACCCAGTAAATCTGGTCATACATGAGGATGAGCGGCTTGCGGCCCTGCTTCTCGCGCTCGCGGTTCTCCGCGACGACGCGCTCGCAGATGGCGCCCAGCGCATCCGGCTCAATCATGGTGCCGGTGGGGTTGAGCGGGCTGCACAGGCACAAGAGGCGCGCGGCGCCCAGGTGCGGCGCCAGCTGCTCCACGGTGGGCATGAAGCCCCGCGCGGCGTCCGTCACCACCACCGCGCTCTTCGCGTCCATCATGTGCGCGTAGTGGTTGTTGTTCCACGAGGGCACCGGGTAGACGACCGTCTCCCCCGCGTCCAGCACGCTGCGGTACGTGCCGTAGATGATGGGCCGCGCGCCTCCCGCGATGACGATGCCCTCCAGCGGGTACTTCAGGCCCAGCGAGCGCTCATAGAAGCGCTGCACGGCCTGACGGAGCTCCAGCACGCCATCCGACGGTGGGTAGTTCGTCTCGCCCGCCTGGAGCGCGGCGGTGATGTGCTCCCGCAGCGGGTCGGGGATGGGGAACTCGCGCGGGTTGAAGTCGCCCACGGTGAGGTTGCACACCTTCTGGCCCTCGGCGATCCGCTCGCGAATCTCCGCCGCGATGCGGAGGATTTCGCTGCCGACGATGCCACGCGCCATCGTTCCCACGGTGGCGTCGTCCTTGGAGGGGCGGGGAAGAGAGGTCAGGTCGAGGGGGGCCATGGGGGATGCTTTCCGGTGCGTGCGCGTTCGGGGGCCGCGCGGACGACTTGCGGCGCGGACGATAGTCGCGGCCCCATCGTCCTGTGTCATCCATTCGTGGTGACGGTGGCCCTCCGGGGCAACCGGTTCTCCGTGGAAATTTCCAGCGCTCCCGGGGCCGTCCACGGGTGTTATCTTTGCCCGCTTTCCCCTCGTGACACTGGCCCCCGGGCCGCCGCTCGTGCGAGACGAGGGGCCGCAGTCCCGAACTCGCAGGCCCTGGCAGGAGGGGAATGATGACGCGGTCCGGACGCAGGATGACGTCGCTGTGGTTGGCCGGGTGTCTGGCGTTCGCCGGGTGCTCCAAGAAGGAGGAACCCGCCGCGGCGCCCACCGGCGCGCAGCCCCAGCCCGAGGTCCAAGCGCCGCCCACCTCGCCGCCCCTGGGCACCATTCCCCGCGAGGGCGAGGCCGCCGCCAAGCCACCCGTGCACACGGCCTCGATGGGTGATGAGGAAGTGGCCGGCGCGCCTCCGAGTGAGACAGAGCCGCCTTCGGACGCCCCCGCGGGAGACGCTCCCGCCGAGGACCCGAAGAACCGCGAGTGGACCACCACCCCGGTGTCGATGAAGCGGCGCCCGGCCCAGACGGTGACGCTGCGCTCGGTGCGCGCTGGCACGCATGCCGACTTCGACCGCGTGGTGTTCGAGTTCGACGGGTCGCAGGTCCCCGGCTACCAGCTCCAGTACGTGGACAAGCCCATCATCCAGTGTGGCTCCGGGGACGAGACGCCGCTGGCCGGCAAGGGCTTCCTCCAAGTCATGCTGACCCCCGCGCGTGGCCATGACGACCAGGGCCGGGCCACCGTGGCCGCGCTGGAGATGAAGCCCAAGCTGCCCACCCTGCTGGAGCTGGTGCGCACGTGTGACTTCGAGGCCGAGGTGACGTGGGTGCTGGGAAACAAGGCCCCCACCGACTTCCGCGTCATGGAGCTGCGCGACCCCACTCGCCTCGTGGTGGACGTGAAGCACTGAGGGCCCAAGCGTCACCCGGCCCGCAGCTCCCGGGCCAGCGCGTCCAGTCCTTCCAGCAAGCGCTGATGCCGCGCGCGCGCCAAAGCCCCCTGCGCCCGCAGCGCCATGGCGAGCGCCGCGGGCAGGTTCACCGCGGCGTCTCCCTTCAACCGCTCGCGGTACTCCCGCGCCCAGTCCTGGGGCACGCGCAGGGACCAGTTGCGCTCATCCACCGTGCCGGGCGCGTTGTACGTCTCCGACATCCCGAGCAGGTCGGTGAAGAACATCATCACGTTGCGCGCTCGGCTGGCGAACAGGTCCGCCACCTTCGCCTGCGCCAACCGTCCCGGGCTCGTGGACAGCTCGCGCGCGAAGGCCTCGCGCTCCGCGGGCTCGGGGCACAAGCGCGCGGCCAGGTACTCCGCCTGCGCGTGCAGCGAGCCCTTCCATTGCCAGTCCGCCACCAGGCGCCAGAGGGACTTCGTGTCGTGGTTGCCCACCATCACCCAATCCTCCGGGCCCACGTTCTCACTGCGGTACACGTCCGACGGGTCGTGCAGGTCCGCCTTCTGCGTCACGCGGAAGCGGCCCAGGCCGTACTGCGCCAGCACGCGCTCCAGCGGGTACGGCAGCGTGCTGAGCACCTCCGCGAGCAAGTCGCCCACTTGCCGCCCGTTGCGCCGGGACGCCTCCACCACCGTGTCGAAGAGGACGCTGTAGCGGCGCACCTGTTCAGGCGTGAGGTCCTTCACCCAGCGGTCCGCGTAGCGCGGCACGGCGCGGTCCACCTGCTCCGGGCGCACGAGCGCGAAGTGCGCCAGCTCCGGGTGGTCCGGCAGGTCCGGTGAGGAGAAGAGCCGCGCTCCATGTTGCACGGACCACAGCGCGTCCGGCAGGTCCGCGCGGTACACCCACGGGCACACCAGCCCGTGCGGATGGTCCAGCCGCAGCCCGTCGTATTCGCCGAGCATCTTGTCCATGCGCGCGTTCATGAAGCGCAGCACGGGCCCGTTGCGGCTCCCGGCGTTCGTCCCGGCGTCGTCCGGCTCGAAGTACTGCTCCGGGTCCATCACCGGATAGTTCCACGGCTGGCCGTCCGGGTTCGTCCTGCTGGGCGGGGCGCCCATGAGGTAGGTGCGCAGGAAGAGGCCCTGCCAGGCCCACGCGTCGCGCGGCGACAGGCCAATCTGGAGGTCGCCGTACAGCTTCAACCGCCATGCGCCCACGCGCTCGCGCAGGCCTTGGTGCTGCGCATGGACCAGGAACTGACAGAAGGCGTAGCGCTCCAGCGTGTCCGCGTAGCGCAGCTCCAACTGCGTCAGGCGCGCGACGGCCGCCGCCTCCTCCTCCGGACGGGGGTTCCACAGCCGACCGTCCAGCGAGTCCGCCCAGCGCCGCCAGTCCGGCTCGCGCTTCTCCTCGCACAGCACGTCGAAGAGGGCGTCCCGCACCAGCCAGGCCCGGTGCTGCTGACGGAAGGTGTCGAAGCGCGAGGCCAGTGCCTGGATGGCCGGAGCCGCGTCCGGCGCCGCACGCTTCTGTTGGAAGGTGCGCCACGCTTCGTTCAGCAGGGTGGTCTGCGCGCGGAAGGCGTGACGGAAGCGCGCTCCGGGGGGCAGCGCCGAAGGGCGGCTGGCGGCGAGCTGCGCCACGCGGCCCGGTGGCAGCAGCGCGCCCCAGGGCTCGGGGGCCTCCAGCGGCGCGAGCGCCACGTTGAGGAGGTTTCGCGAGAAGAGCGTGCCGTCATACGGCGAGGCGTTGAACTCCGTCACCTGCCCCTGCGGCCCCAGCTGGATGCCGTTGAAGCCCAGCTCCCGGGCGAACGCGAGGAAGCGCGCCGCCCCTTCCGAGTAAGGCGAGCCCCAGCCCGTGTCCTCTTCTGGAAGGCTGGGGAAGCTCGGGTCATGGATGCTGAGCACCCAGTTGCGGACGTCGAGCGCGGCCAGGGCTTCGGTGACGAGTCGGTGGTGATTTTCAGGCAGCAAGGCGCGAGACATGGCGGAAGGGGCTGACCCTACGGCCCCGGGTGCGATGCGCCAACCGTCCTGTCGTCCCGAACCCGCCCGTTCGTTGCCGAGCCCTCAATCGTGGCGCGCCTGAGGGGCGGGCCGGGGCTCTCCACGGCCGCCGCCCCCTCCCGGAACGTGAGGCCGCTGTTCGGGAGGCTTCATCCGGAAGAGCTTGCGCAGCATGCGGGTGGACCACGTCCGGCCGTCCACCAGGATTTCGTACACCGTGGGAATCACCAGCAGTGTCAGCAGCGTGGACGTCAGCGTGCCGCCAATCACCGCGCGTCCCAGCGGCGCGCGGAAGTCGCCGCCCTCGCCCGCGCCGATGGCCACCGGCACCATGCCCGCCACCAGCGCGAAGGTCGTCATGATGATGGGGCGCAGACGGATGCGGCCCGCTTCGATGAGCGCCTCGCGCAGGGGCATGCCCTTCTCGTGCGACCACTTGGCGAAGTCGATGAGGAGGATGGCGTTCTTCGCGACAATTCCCATCAGCAGCATGATGCCGATGAGGCTCATGAGGTTGAGCGTGTCGCCGGTGATGAGCAGCGCCAGCACCACGCCGATGAGCGACAGCGGCAGCGAGATGAGGATGGCCAACGGGTCCAGGAAGGAGCCGAACTGGATGACCAGGATGAGGTACATCAGCATCAACGCCATGCCGAGCGCGATGAACACGCGCATGAACACCTCGGCCTGGTCCGCGGACTCGCCGCCCGTCGTCAGCGTGTAGCCCGGCGGCAGCTTCACGCCGTCCAGCCGCTTCTGGATGTCCGCGCCCACCTCCGACAACGAGCGCCCCTGCACGTTCGCCTGGACGTTGATGACGCGCTCACGGTTCAAGTGCGTCACCTGCGCCGGACCCAATGTTTGACGGATGTCCGCCACCTGCCCCAGCGGCACCAGCCGGGGCGGACCGCCCGCCGCCGCGCCCACGGAGATGGGCAGTTGCGACAAGTCATTGGGGTTGTCACGCGCCCCCGGAGCCAGCCGCACCATGACGTCTCGCGTCTCCCCGATGGGGTCCACCCAGTCCCCCACGTCCAGGCCCGCGAAGGCCGGCCGCAGCGCCTGGGCCACCTGCCCCACCGTCACGCCCAACTGTCCGGCGAGCCCGCGATTCAGCTCCACCTCCAGCTCCGGCTTCTGCCCTCGCGTGGACAGGCCCACGTCCACCGCGCCGGACACCTGCGCCACTTCCTTCTGGACCTGCTGCGCCAGCTGCGTGAGCACCCGCTGGTCCGGACCGCGCAGCTCGTACTGGAGCTGCTTGAAGGCTCCACCGAAGCCCGAGGTGAAGACGGAGACGGTGGCGCCGCCGATGCGCTTCATCTCCTCGCGGAACTGGACGCCCAAGGCGTCCTGGCTCACGTCGCGCTCCGCCTTCGGCTTGAGCCGCACGTACACCAGGGCCTGGTCCACGCCGGGCGCGCTGAGCGCCAGGGGCACGCCGATGGTGGCGTAGGTGTAGTCCACCTCCGGGTGGGCGCGCAGGGTGCGCGTCACCTCGTCCACCTTGCGCCGCGTGTACTCCAGGCTGGAGCCCGGCGGCGTCTCCACCAGCAGTTCCACCTCCGCGCGGTCGCTCACCGGCACGAAGCCGGCGCCGCCCACGGTGCCCTGGAGCACCAACGCGCCCACCAACGAGCCCACCGCCACCAGCACCATCACCAGCCGGTGGTCCAGCGCCCAGGCGATGACGTGCTTGTAGCGCTCCGCCTGCCGGTCGAACCAGGCGTTGAAGCGGTTCAGCGTCCGGGTGATGAAGCCCGGGTTCTCCTTCCTGGGCGGCTCCGGCCAGTACGCGCTCAGCATCGGGTCCAGCGAGAAGGACACGAACAGCGACACCAGCACCGCGCAGGCGATGGTGAGGGCGAAGGGCTTGAACCACTGGCCGGCCACGCCGTACATGAAGGCCACGGGCACGAAGACGGCGACAATGGAGAAGGTGGTCGCCGAAACCGCGAGGCCGATCTCCGAGGTGCCCTCGCGTGACGCCGTGTAGTGGTCCTTCCCCATCTCCACGTGGCGGACGATGTTCTCTCGCACGACGATGGCGTCGTCGATGAGGATGCCGATGGCCAGCGTCAGGCCCAAGAGCGACATGGTGTTGAGCGTGAAGCCGAAGGCCCACACGCTGATGAAGGACGCCAGCACGCTCACCGGCAGCGCCAGACCGGTGATGACGGTGGAGCGCCACGAGTTGAGGAAGACGAAGACGACCAGCACCGTGAGCAGCGCGCCTTCCACCAGCGCGGACTGCACGTTGTGCACGGCGTTCTCCACGCGGACGCCGGCGTCGCGCACGATTTCGAGCTTCACGCCCGCGGGGAGCCGCTGCTGGAGCGCCTGCACCCGCTCACGCACGGCGTCCGCGACCTCGGTGGTGCTGTAGCCCCGGGCCTTGAGCACGTCGATGCCCACCGCCTGGGCGCCGTTGAAGAGCGCCAGCGTGCGTGGCTCCTCGGCGCCGACGAAGACGTCCGCCACCTGCTCCAGGCGGATGGCCTGACCGTTGCGCGAGGCCACCACCATGGTCCGGAAGTCCTCCACCTTCTCCAGGCGTCCCTTGAGGCGGATGGACTCCTCCGTCAGCGGCGCGTTGATGCGGCCCACCGGCGCCGCCAGGTTCTGCGCCTGGAGCGCCGCCACCACCTCCGCCACCGACAAGCCCGCGGCCTGGAGCGCCTCGGGCTTGAGCTGCACCGTCATCTCCCGCGCCACGTCACCGACGACCTCCGCCTGGGCGACGCCGGGCACCGAGCGCAGCTCGCCCACCACCGTCGGGTCCGCCACCAAGGACAGCGCCGCAACGTCCAACCCTTCCGAGGTGAGCGTCAGCGACACGATGGGCTGGTCCGCCGGGTCGAAGCGCGTGAGGATGGGCTCCTCCATCTCCTGTGGCAGGTCCGCGCGCTTGCTGGAGATGGCGTCCCGGATGTCTTGCGTCGCTTCCTGGATGTCCTTCTCGAAGTCGAAGAACACCGTGAAGGACGCCAGGCCGTCGGTGGCGATGGACGTCGTCTCCTTCGGGTCCACGCCGCTGATGGCGAAGATGGCGTCCTCGATGGGCTCGAGGATTTCCCGCTCCACCGTCTCGGGTGAAGCGCCTGGATAGACGATGGTGACGCTCACCACCGGGGGCTGGACGTCGGGAAACTCGTCGGTCTCCAGGAGTCCCAGCGACACGAGACCGAAGACCACCAGCGCCAGCATCGAGGTGATGGTGATGATGGGACGCTTGATGGCGAAGTCTGAGATGAACACGGACGTGACTCCAGGCTTGGCGCATCAGTGGGACGGCGCAGCGTCCTCCGCCGGTGGTTGCGTGGACGCGGGCCGCGGCGTGGGCTGCATTGCTCCCGACGACGAAGGCGGCGGTGCCTCCGAGCCCCCAACGCCGGGCCCCGCCTCCTCCACGGGCTTCGAGTCAGGCCGCGGGGGCGACACCTTCACGCGCCCGCCCTCCACCACCTCGCTCCGCGCGGCGCCCAGCAGCACCACGTCGCCGTCCTCCAGGCCTGAGCGGACCTCGACCTGCCGCGCCACCTCGTCGCGCAGGCCCAATGTGACGTTCACCCGCTGCACGCGCCCTTCCTGGATGCGCAGCACGGCGGGCTCGGTCCCCGTGTCGTCGATGGCGTCGATGGGAATCGCGACCGCCTGCGTGCCCTTCGAGGCCACGCGTCCCTCCGCGAAGAGGCCGGCCAGCAGTTGGAGGTCCGTGTTGGGAATGGCCACGTAGATGCGGACCTGGCCGGTGGCCGGGTCCACCACCGGGTTGATGCGCTCCACCGTGCCGCGGAAGGCGCGGTCCCCGTAGCCCGTCACGTGGAACTCCACCGGCGTGTCCACCTTCACCTGTTCGAGCTGCGCGGCGGGCACGGAGGCCTCCAGGCGCAACGTGCGCGGATCCACCACCGTGAAGAGCGGCGCGCTGGGCTGGACGACGTCACCCGCGCTGGCCTGCCGCTCACTCACCACGCCCGCGAAGGGCGCCACGACGCGCGCGCGGTTGAGCTGCTCCTGCGCCAGGGCATGCCGGGAGCGCGCCTCCGCGAGCTGCCCCTTGGCCTGCTCCACGGAGAGCTCCGCCCGCTCGAAGTCGCGCTGGGTGATGACGCCCGCCTTGGACAGCCTCGTGGCGCGCTCCTGCTCGGCCTCGGCCACCTGGAGCGCGCTGCGGGCCGTGCGGACCGCCGCCGACGCCGCGATGAGCTGGTCCTTCAGCGTGACGTCCTCGATGCGCGCCAGCTCCTCCCCCTTCTTCACCACCTGGCCCTGCTGGGCCTTGATGTCGAGGATGGTGCCGCCCACTTCCGCGCGCACCGCCGCCGCCGTGCGCGCCTGCAGGTTGCCGGAGATGCCAGGACCGGAGCGCAGCTGCCGCACCTCGGCGCGGGCCACGTTCTCCGGGCCCAGCGTCACCTCCAGCTCCTCTTGTCGAGGCGCGGGCGCGGCTTCCCCACCCTCGCGGCAACCGGACAGGGCGCAGAGCCCCATCAGAATCCCCGCCGAGGTTCCGCCGAAGACCTGTCGTATTCGAGCCCGTCTCACAGCGCGTCTCCCATCCCCGCCCCCCACGGCGAGCCGGCTAACCATGGTGTCGGCCCCCTGCCCCCGGTAGCCGAGGACAACGAGGTCCACCGCCAGCAAGCAGGCCGGGCTGACGGGCTGGCGAGCCTTCTCAGGCACGCCAAGCGGACGGCGCCTACTGCGCGGGAGGGACCTCGCTCATGATGAGCGTGCCGGCCTGGAAGTGGGCCCACTTGCCGCATTGGGTGAGCTGCGTCTGCCCCGGGCAGCTCACGGCCTGTGCCGCGCGCGTCGTCTGCGTGAAGCAGCGCGCACCGTCGGCGTCCCACTCGGCCTCGTGCAGCCACGCCTCCGTATCCGTCTGCACGTTCACGCCGTCATGGAGGTTCACCCACTGGCCATCCGTGGTGTGCGACGTGCCGTCGCCGCAGAAGTCCGCGCGCACCATGCGCGTGCACGCCTGATGGTGGTCCGCCAGGCTCAGACCGTCCGCCGTGGTGCCCCAGGGCCGGTAGCCGAAGCGCACGCACTTGGCGATGGCCGCCCCCTCGCAGGCGAAGGTGAAGCGCGCGGCGTCATCCACCTTCGCGCCGCCGCCCGCCACGCCCTGGCGGTAGTCCCACCGGCCCGCCACGGGGATGGCGCCCAGCGCGGAGCCGTCCGCCGCCGCGCACGCGGGCCTCCAGAGGGCATCCGCCGCGTCGTAGTAGGAGACGTGGTACGCCCAGACGTCCGCGTCCGCGCCCGCTCCAGGCTCGATGCCGTCGACGCGCAGCTCCACGGTGTCACCACTGCTCAGGTTGCCGGTGAAGCGCGCGCCCAGGAAGGACTGGCCGGACACCGGGCCGCTGGAGGCGACGCCGTGGAAGACGCTGCCCTCCAGCCGCACCGCGCCGAGGACTTCCTCCGCGATGCGGGCGCCCGCCAGGTCCACGGACACGAGCAACTGCCCCAGCTCGGGGGTGTTCAGGTTGCGGCCATTCAGGTTGCGGCCATTCAGGTTCCGTCCGTTCGGCGCCGCCAGCTCCGCCACGCCCGAGCGCAGCGCCACCGGCTCCGTCACGTTCCCCGCACAGCCCGCCATGCTCACCGCGCTGACCAGCGCCGCCACCGTCTGCTTCCAAGCACCCATCACCCACCACCTTCCCGGCCCGACCACGGAATCAATGTCCGCAGCGGCCGCCCGCCCAGCAACTCGCCTGAGCACCCGCAGGCACTTGCTTCGTCCACTGCGCATCACCCGCCCCAGACGCCAGGGCGGACACAGGGTTCCTCCGTCCGGTAGCGCGCGGAGCGGATGTAGGGCAAGCAGGCGGGCTCAGGGGGGCGTGGCGGATGCCACGTCCGCGCACACCCGCATGCCCACCGTCACGTCGCGCAGGGACGGCTCCGGCAGCTCGCGGTTGGAGGCGCGCGCCGAGGTCGCCGCGAAGGCGAAGCTGCCCCCACGCGCCACGGCCTTGCCCGGCTCCAGCCAGGAGCGGGTCCACTCCCACACGTTGCCGGACATGTCGTCCACGCCGAAGGGACTGCGCGAGGCGGGGTGGCTGCCCACCTCGTCGGGGCCGAAACCTCCGGGCTGCTTGCCGTAGGTGGTGTCGATGTTGGCGTCGTCCGGGGCCAGGGTGTCGCCATGCGGGTACTCACGCCCGTCCACGCCGCGCGCCGCGCGCTCCCACTCCAGCTCCGAGCAGAGCCGAGCGCCAGGGACGCGGCCGCTCTCCGACAGCCACGCGGCATAGGCCTCCGCGTCCGCGAAGGTGATGCCGCTGACGGGGAAGCGCAGCCAGTCCTGTTCCGCGCGCGACGTGCGGCGGGCATAGCGCAGCGGCTCTCCGGCCCGCGCCATGTAGGGCTCGTTCCCGGGCTGGAAACGCAACCGCCAGACGCCGTCCACCTGCCCCAGCGTGAGCAGGCCCGCGTAGCCGCCCGTTCCCACGCGCGGCAGCCGCTGTGCGCGTTGCGCGGGCGGCAGCGCCTCCACGTAGGCCAGCCACTCGGCATACGTCACCTCATGCCGGGCCACCAAGAAGGCGGGGACGTCCACGGAGTGCAGGGGCACGGCGTTGAAGAACTCGCGCACGCTGGCCTCGGCCGCGCTGCCGAACTTCACCTCGCCCGGCGGCACGAAGACGAAGCCCTCCGGCACGCTGCCCATGCGCGGCAACGGCACGCCGAGCCGCCGCGACTCGCCTCGCCGCAGCAGCACCCACTGCACCACCGGCTCGTAGCCGAGCGAGCGCGCGGAAATCTGGTACGTGCCCGGCGCCACCGCTGCGTCCAGCCAGCGCCCCGGGTCCGCTTGCAGGGGCTCTCCCAGCTGAAACCTGCCCTGCGCATCGCGCGTCAGTGGACGCAGCTCCACCTCCGCCCCTGGGACAGGTGTCTCCAGGGTGAGGCTGGCCGCGGCGTTCCAGCGCCGCCAGCGCGTGCCCGCCGTGTCATAAAGCCGCAGACGCTGGAGCAACGCGGGCAGCGCCGAGACGTCTTCGTCCTGCTCGGCCCACAGGGCGCGCTCGTAGAGGAAGTCCGCCAGGGCCTCGCGCACGTCTGCGCGGCCGGGCGCCAACGCCAGCGCGCGCTCCAGCCTTCCGGCCACTTCGTCGAAGCGGCCGCGCAGCTGTCCCGCTTGCGCACCGGCCCGGTTCCAGTGCCGGTCCGCGTCGGCGCGGCGGCCGGTGTCGTAGAGGCGGAAGGCCTCATCACGCTCGGCGCGCAGCGTGCCCCAGTCCTGACGCACGGCGCTCAAGGCCTGGGCCGCCTGGCCCAACTCGTCGCGCACCTGCCGGTCCAGGCTCCAACGCTCCCTCAGCTTGAGCCCGCCGTAGACGAGCCCCAGGGACACGACGAAGCCCACCACCAGCGCATGCCGCGTCCGCCGGCTGCGCACCATGGTGCGGCGCGAGGCCTTCAGGAAGTCGCGCTCGCGACGGGTGAGCTCTCCCGTGTCGAGCACCTGCGTCTCCTCCAGCTGACGCGGGCCCCAGAGGGATTCGCTCGGGAAGCCCAGCTTCTCCCAGTGCGCGGCGGCGGCCTCCAGCCGGGATTGGACCTCGCGGCGCTCGGAGGCCTCGGCCAGCCAGCGCGCCAGCGTGCCCCAGCCGGAGAGCAGCGCCTCGTGGGCAAGCTCGTAGGACGTGCCCTCCTGGGCCTCGCGCGCCACGAGCAGCCGCGCGTGCACCAGCGCCTCCAGGGCGGCGCGGTAGCGGGCGTCGTCCCCCACCAGCTCGCGGTCCGTCTTCCGCGCGCGGGTGCCGTCCGCGGTGACGAGCCGCAGGAGCACGCCCCGGGCCGCCACCCGCTGGTCCGGGAGCAGCCGGGCCACCGCCGCATCCGCGTGCCGCGCGAGCGCGCCCTCCACGCCGCCCAGCGAATCGAGCACCGCCTGCGTCATGACACCCGCCGCCGCGTCGCGCGCCTCCCACATCTCGGCCAGCGCGAACTGGAGCACCGGGAGGCCGCCCTCCGCCGCGGACAGGGTGGAGGTGACGAGCGCATCCACCAGCGCGTCGGATTCGAAGCGCACGCCCTTCACGCGAGCGGGGCCCGTCACGGCTTCCCGTGTCTCCTCGGGCGACAAGGCGCGCAGCAGGTACAGCGCGCGCGGCACCTCCGCGCCCAGCCCGGGCACGGCGGACAGCCGGGTGAGGAAGTCACTTCGCCCCGTGGCGAGCAGGCGCACGCCACTGGCGCCCTCCGCGAGGGCCCCCAGGGCCTGTCCCGCCAGCTCCGCCTCGGCCGGCGGCGCCAGCGTCACCAGTTCCTCGAGCTGATCCACGTAGACGAGCAGCCCCTCCTGGGCCCCCAGCTTCACGCGGAGGCGGCGCACCAGGGACGTGGGCTCGGCGCGCAGGGCTTCGGCCAGGGTCTCCTCTTCCGTCTCCAGCACGGGCGCGAGCGCCGCGACCAGGGCCGCCAGGGGCCTGCGGCCCGGCACCAGCCGCACGCTGCGCCAGCGACGCCCGTCCTCCAGGCCCCCTTCGCTGACAGCGGGGAGCAGCCCGGCGAGGCACAGGGAGGACTTCCCCACGCCCGAGTCACCGGTGATGAGCAGGAAGGGCTCCGAGCGCATCCGCTCCAGCACCGCGCGCTGCTCGCGGCGGCGGCCGAAGAAGACGGCGCGGTGCTCCGCCTCGAAGGCCTGGAGGCCGCGATAGGGATTGCCCTCCGGCACCGCCTGGACGGTGTCGTCACGCGTCAGTGCGTCCAAGGCATCGAGCAGCTGTGAGGCGGTGGCGTAACGCTCGGATGGCTCGCGACGCAGACACTTGTCGATGACGGCGGCGAGCCCGGCATCCACACCGGCCACCACCTGGGCCAGGGGTCTGGCATCCCGGTGGCGCACCCGCTCCGGGAGCTCGCGCCACGGCACGTCCCGGAAGGGGCCCTTGCCCGCGCACAACTCGTACAGGACGACGCCCAGTGAGTACACGTCACTGCGCGCCGTCAGCGCCTCGCCCGCCCAGGCCTCCGGGGACATGTAATACGGCGTCCCCACCAGCGAGCCGCGCGGCAGCGATGGAAGGAAGATTCCGTCCAGCGAGCGCGCGCCCAGGTTCGGGCTGGCCTCCGGGTCCAGGTCAGGAGGCAGCTCCGGCGGCGGAGTCCCGGAAGCGGGCGGCGCGCCGTCCCCCGCCCCGGCGGCCCGGTCCAGGAGCTTCGCGAGGCCGAAGTCGAGCAGCTTCACCTCGCCAGCCTCGGTGAGCACGGCGTTGCCGGGCTTGATGTCCCGGTGCAACACCCCGCGCCGGTGCGCGGCGCTCAGGCCCCGTGCCAGATCCCGCCCCATGGCCAGCACGCGCTCCCAGGGCTGGGGCTTGGGCAGCCGGTCCAGGCTCATCCCCCGGATGAACTCGGAGACGAGGTAGGGCTGCTCCTCCAATTGTCCCACCCGGTAGAGGGTGACGACATTGGGGTGCTGGATGCGCGCGGCCGCCCGGGCCTCCACGAGGAACCGCGCCAGGGCGTTGGGCCCCAGGGCGGGGATGAACTTCACGGCGACGGGGCGCTCGAGCAACGTGTCATGGGCCAGGAACACCCGCCCCGTGCGCCCACGCCCGATGGCCCGCACAAGGCGGTACTCGTCGAACTCCTGGGGAGGAGTCCACGCATCAGGAGGCGGCGAGGCGGCCGGAGAGCCCACACCCGGTGCCTATGCATCCGTCCGTCAGGGGTCAACTGAACGGGCCACGGGGGAGGAGACTCCAGGACGCCAGGGCCGATGGAGTGTCCGTTGCCGAGCAGTGGTGTTGTCCTGGGGCCTCAGCCGCCCCGGACCTTCCCCTTGCTCGGCTTGAGCATGTTTCGGATCTTGTTCTCCAAATCCTGCGGCAGGCAGGGCTTGGCGACGAACTCGTCCGCGCCAGCGTCCCGGGCATGCTCCGCGTTCCCCGCGAGCACATGGCCGGTGAGGGCCATGACGGGGATGTCCCGGGTGCGGGAGTCCTGCTTGATGCGCCGCGTCGCCTCCCAGCCGTCCATGACGGGGAGGGACAGGTCCATCAGGATGATGTCGGGTTCGCCCTCGCTGGCCTTCTCCACCGCTTCCACGCCGTTGCGGGCGGTGTCCACCTCGAAACCGACGAACTCCAGGTACTCCGCGTACATCTCCCGGGCATCATCGAAGTCGTCCACCACGAGCACACGCTTCTTGTTCCCCCCCGCCGCGGGCTCCTTGGCGGTTGGCATGTCTTCTGCCGGGACTGTCATCGCCGTGCTCTTCATGGGACAGACGCCTCTCGGGTTGAAACGGGCGTTGAGCAATCTATACACGCCCCTCCCGACGTGCCCACCCCACCCGGCTCTTCAACGAATGCGGACCGGAGTGCCAGTACGTGTTCATTGGAGAACAGGTGGGGTGGATGGTGGGTGGTCAATAGTTGGCGCGGTAGACGTAGAGGTGGTGCTGGCTGGGAGTGCCTTCGGCCGCCTCTATGCGGGCCAGAACAGGTTGGTCGTGTGCGTCCAGCGCAACAACACCATGACCAACGGGGACCCTTCCTGGCAGCGGGCGCAGCAAACCACCCAATGGTCCCCATGCAACGCCGTCCCAGCGGCGGAGATAGGTAACCCAAGGCCCATCAGCAATCTCAGGCTCGCCCAGCAACGCAACCAGTCGGCCCTGAGTATCGACACCAAGCCCCCCGATCAGCGCATCCGTAGCCCCCGGAAACAGGCCGCCGGCAGGCGCACCAAGGTTGACCCATCCTTGAGCCTCATCAAATCGCTGGACCCCACCAGCCTGTGCCCCATGGATGTCCATATACGCGACGGCCCGAACCAGGTTGCCATCCCCATCCAGGCCATATCTGCGATGCGGCCCATCAATGGGCGTCACTAGGGACTCCCACGCACCACCGTTCCACCTCTGGATATACGTCTTCGAGACGCTCCAACCCGGGTTGGACTCGGACCAGACGACAATTGGACGTCCCGACACATCCAGCAACAACCCCACATTGGAGACTTCCCATGTGGGGTCGACCTTGAGAGCCCCACCTATCGGCGCCCAAGCAGAGCCTCCCCAAGTCAGGACCGATATCTGGGACTCTTGATTCGAGTTCTTTTCTCGAAAAGCCATCGCCATGTCGCCACGAGCGTTCGCCTTGAACTGGAACATCTCGATGATTCCTTGTGACAGGCGTGTCTCGACAGGCCCCCCTACAGCGGCCCACTGGCTTCCGGACCAGCGGCGGACATGCACATTGATGTACCCAGCCTCCGTCCCCTCCGTCCAGGCCACGACTGGGTCTCCTTCTGGAGAAATCTGGAGCACGTATGAGTGAACAAATGTCTCACCGTCATTCGCATCCAACACCTCTCCCAACGGCTCCCACAAAGTCCCATTCCACCGTTTGACATGGACGCCCCAATTCCCAGGCCTGGCGCCATCAACAAACGCAACAATGGGGTCACCCGCCGCATCAAACCCAAGCGACGGCGTATACACATTGGAATATCCTGCAGGATCAGCAGCAAGACCACCGCCCATGGAGAGATAGGCCGGGAACGTCCACTCCCAGGAGGCCACGGGGGCGGCAAATGCGTTTCCCGCTACGTCCGTCACAGACTCAGTGAGCGTCACGGACATCACCGTATCGACCGGAACGGCCCCCAGAGGCCGCAACGTCAGCGAAGTACGCTCAGGGGAGAGCTGCAACTCCGCAGGAACCTCGCTGCCATTCGACCAGAGCTTCACGGAGTCTGTCGTGACAGAGGCGGGCTCAATAGGCTCGGAGAATACGGCCTGGATGGGATGGCGAACCAATGCTGTCTGAGCCCCCGGCAAGGGGGTCTGCGAAACAAGCCTCGGTGCCGTCCGGTCCACGGTGAGCGTGCTCGCATCGCTCATGATCCGGAGTTCCCCGATGGTGCCCCTCGCTGCAAAGCTATGAATTCCCTCATCCAGAGCCTCCGTGCTCCAGCGCAGCTCGTAGCGAGGCGGAGGCAGCAAGGCGACCGAATTCCCGTCGACGAACAGTTCAACGGCGTCTGGCGCATCCCCCGACACGGAGGCACGAACCCAGACGTCTCTATTCGTCACGGTCCGCGACAACTCAAGCATCACCGTGGGAGTCGACACCCCCGCATCAGCCGCAGGACCTGCGTCAGGCGTTTGGGGGACCACATCGACTTCCGGCACGTTGATACAGGCCCAAAGCAAGGAACAGAACCACACTGACAGGAGTCGGATGAATCGCATGTATCTGGCTTTCGGATGCAGCAGCCGTTCCCAGCAAAAGTGGACTTTGCTGCCACCAAAGGCTTGGATAATCGATGACTTACAGGGCGGGAGCAGGACGCTCCCACCCGAGGCACGCCACGCCTTGGACCCTGGGTCCAGATAGATGGACTCCCTGTCCGACCTGTGCGCTCCAAGCTTCAAAAGACGACACCCCTATGGAGACGCGCTCCATAGGGGTGCAGTGCTGAGGCTCAGCCCAGCATCAACTGATGTATCGCAAGCTCACGGGGTCGCGGGCGGCTGCACGGCCATGCCGCGGACGGACAGGTCCGTCGAGAGGGGCTGCCCCCAGATGTTCTCGTAGGTGCCATTGATTCCACGGCTACCCAACGTCGAGAAACTCACTTGCAGCGGAGCCGTGCTGGGCGTCAGTGCCACCGAACCCGCGTACACGAAGTAATAACGGGTGCTGTAGTTCGACAACCTGATGCCGAAAACAGGGGATTCAGCAGGCGTGCGGGTCTGCACCGGACGAGTAGGCTCGTCGATGTAAAGGTCGAACCCGATGGGGTACCCGACCTCCCCCACGGCATCTCCTGGGGCACCGCTGTTGTTGATATCCGCGTCGAAGAACACCTGGACGTACTGCCCCGTGAAGAACGTGCGCGCGACGGGGTGCGTGAAGTTGATGTAGACGACCTCACCCGGATTGAGGGTCGGCGTTCCAACGGTAGAGGTCTCCTGGTAGCGAGCCTCCGCGATGGCCGTCGCCTGCTGCGGACCGGTCGCAGCACCGGCGAAGAAGTAACCCACGGTGCTATAGAGCGAACCGCCCTCCGCGGAGACCGCGCGCACGTCCAGGTTGTACTCCTTGCCCTCGACGGTGCCCCCGGGGTTGATGGTCGCGCTGTAGCCACCGTTGTTCACGGTCGCCGTCACGCCCAGCGACTCCCGCGCGTACTCGTCCGTCATGCGAACGAGCAGCGAACCCTGCTGAATGGGCTGGTTGAAGAACAGGTGAATGAGCTCGCCCGGGCGGACCAGGTTGCGCAGAGGATGGAAGTCAGCGCCGCCGCCCCGGAGGCTGGCCACGTTGCTGCTCTCGATGCTCAGCGGCACGTTCTGCGGCCGCGAGTACGGCAGGCTGATGAGCCGCGTGGTGCTGTTGGCCACCACCTCAGCCCCAGAATACGTGCTGACGTAGCCCCCCGTATCCGGGATGCCGTCACCGTTGGCGTCGATGGGCGACACCCACAGCCTGTACTCGCCATTGCCGTTGCGCAGGCGCGCCAGCTCAGACGCGCTCGGGATGCCCGTGAAGGTGAGCAGGCCCTGCTCGTTCGCGGTTGCCTCCACCACCACGGAGCTCACCATCGACGAGGACTCATCGCCGTTGGAGATGGCACCGGCCGGCGTGGCCTCCAGCGTCGCCCGAACACCCGCCGCGGGACGGCCCTGCGGCGTCACCACCAGGAAGTTCAGCGTGCCGTCCAGCCGCGCCAGGGTGATGGGGCCGAAGCTCGCGTTGCCGTTGTTGATGGGGACGTTGCCCGCGGACGACGGAACCTGCGCCGTCGCGCGCAGCGTGGCATAGCCCGCCTTGGAGAACGTCAGCAGCACGTGCGAACCGGCCGGGACGTTCTTGTAGGTGAAGTTGCCCTTCGCATCCGAGATGGCCGACACCGGCTCCGCCGAGCTGCCGATGGTCATCTCCACCGTGACCTCGGTCAGCGGCCGCAGGTCCGTGCTCAGCACCTGGCCGGACACCGTGCCCTTGGGATTGGCGGGCGTCACCACCGTCACAGTGTCCGGTTCGCGCACGCCGTCCGCGATTCCGTCTCCGTCCGCGTCAACCAGGTCGTCTCCACAACCGAACGCCAGGAACGGAACCACGGCCATTACCAGATGCTTCTTCATCATCCCCGCCTTGAAAGAAAAGTCCCCAAGTATCGCCGCCTCAACACTTCATGAGGCGTCAGCCGGACACTCTCCGACACTTGCCCGTTCCGTCAAGAAGCCCCCCTGATTCAAAGCGGGTTCTCATCGACCGAGACGCCCGTAACCGGGTGTGTCACGGATCACTCGGAGAACCCCGTATGCCCTCATGGACATGAGTCACCGTTGACCCGATGACGTGACCCACCCGGGCTTTCCCCGGACTGCTAGCGTGAGCCCATGCCGGATGTCTTGGATGTGAATGACCCATGTCTCGGCTGCGCCATCGTGCGCGGTGAAACACGACCCGTGGGAGGCGTCATCGCGCGCACACCGGGACTGGTGCTGCATGGCGTGGCGGGTCCCAGCCCCGTGCCCGGCTGGGTCGTCATCTCCAGCGCCCGGCACGTGCGCGCCTGGTATGACCTGGAGCCGGACGCGGCGAGCGAGCTCGGCCCCTTCGCCGCCCGGGTCATGCGCGCCCAGCGCGAGGTGCTGGGCGCCGAACACGCCTACGCCTTCGCCATTGGCGATGTGCTGCGCCACTTCCACCTGCACCTCGTCCCCCGCTATTCGCAGACGCCGCAGCGGCTCTGGGGCCGGGCCGCCTTCGACGCCCCCGCCTCCGACCACCTCCCCGCGCAGCAACTGGAGGCCGCGGCGCAGGCGCTCGCCGCCGCGCTGGCGGGCTGAAGCCCGGGCCCAGAGCCACCCTCGCGTGATAGAGACAGCGGCCTCCCCTCCCGTCGAGAGGTGCCGCCTTGTCGCCCGAGCCCCGCAACCGCGTCCTTGAGAAGATGCTTGAGCGGCTCTACGCCGCGCTCGCATCCGGCCCCAGCCTCAACAGCCGGCCGCACAACAGCCGCCAGCGCGTAGACCTCGCCACGCTGAGCCGGTTGGATGGCACCGCGCCCCACACCTTGCTGGCCGCCCTGCTCGGAGAGAAGGCCCAGGCCCGGCTCGTGGTGAAGCCGCCGCCTCCGCCTCCCGAGGCTCGCCCTCGCAAGGGCTCCGCCCAGGCCCGCGCCGCTCGCACCCAGGACGACGATGCCACGGGGACGGATGCCGACGACCTGCTGGACGCGGCGCCCAAGGCCGCGCACGCACTGGACGAAAACCACGTCCCTTCCCGCGACGTGGCTTCCGACGCCGCGCTTCCGCTGGACAACCCCCAAGAGCCTTCCCGCCACGCGCGTCCCGACAACGCGCCTCCGCCGGATGAGGCCCCCGCGCCTTCCCGCGCGGAGGAGGAGCAGCAGGACCTGCTCCGCAAGCTGGCCACCATCGTCGAGGACGCCCGTACCTTCGAGCAGGACACCGGCGCGCACGTCCTTCACGTGGGCTTTCCCCTGCTCCACCTGCCACCGGGCGCCAAGGACAAGCGTGGCTTCGGCACCCGGCGAATCCTGGCCCCCATCGCCTTCATCCCCGTGCGGCTCACGCTCAAGAAGGGCCGCGTGCCGTCGGTGGAGCTGGAAGGCGCCGAGGCCGGCGTGGACCGGGTGGCCCCCAACACCGCGCTGCTCGCCTGGCTGGAGCAGCAGACGGGCCAGCGGCTGGGCGACCTCTTCGCGGATGAAGCGGGCGAGGACCCGTGGCGCGAGCTGAACGAACTGGTGGCCGCCGTGTGCAAGGCCATGGAGCTGCCCGCGCCCACCCCCTTCTCGCCGGAAACCCTCCTGGCCCCCATTCCGCGTGGCGACGATTCCCAGCCCCAGGCCGCCATCCTCCCCAGCGCCGTGCTGGGTCTGTACCCCCTGTCCAACCAGAGCCTCGTGGACGACATGCGCGCGCTCCTGGACGGAGAACCCATCTCCGGCCCGCTGGAGAGCTTCCTCCGCGTGGATGTCTCTCTCGGCCTGCCCCCGGGACACGGCGGCGGCGAGCCCAACCTGGAGGGGCTCAAGCGCACGGAAGAGGAGCGGCTCGTCACACTCGCGGACCCGTGCCAGGCGCGCGCGGTGCGGCTGGCACGCAGCAGCCGGGGGCTCGTCATCCATGGGCCTCCGGGCACGGGCAAGTCGCAGACCATCGCCAATGCCATTGGCGACCACCTGGCGCGCGGGGAGCGCGTGTTGCTCGTCTGCGACAAGCGCACCGCGCTGGACGTGGTGAAGCACCGCCTGGACCATCTCGGCCTGGGACACCTGTGCGCCGTCGTCCACGACGCCCAGCGTGACCAGCGCGACCTCTACATGGGCATCCGCGAGCAGCTCGACACGTTGCCGGAGACACGGACCGACGCGGCCGTGGCCAAGGAACTGGCGCGCATCGACACGGAGCTCCAGTCCCTCCATGACGAGCTGACGGCCGCCGACCGAGCCCTCTCCGAGCGCCCCGACGGAGGCACCGCGCCCTCCTTCCACGAACTGGTGGGCCAGTGGTTCTCCGTGGAGGCCCCCGCCGCGCTCACGCCCGCCGTGTCGAGCCTCGCCCACGCACGGCTGGGCGACGTGACGCCGCACGAGCGCGAGGTGCGCGAGGTGCTGGAGCGCGGCGGCAAGGAAGGCTATCCGGAGAACCCGTGGCGCGAGGCCCTGGGCGGGGAGCTCGCCACGTACCTGGCGACGCCGCTGGCCACCTACCGCGAGCGCCTGAGCGCTGTCGACAGCGCGGCACGGGACGCGGATGCGCTCGTGTCACCAGACGTGCCTGTCTTCGGCGCGGACCCTCGGGCCGAGGGCGCGGCGCGCGCCGCCTTCGCGGAGAAGCTGGCACCACTGCTGGAGTCGGCCCGTCCGGACGTCCTCGCGCGCTGGGGCTCGGCGACGCCGGACGCGGTCCAGGCCGCGCGGACACAGCTCGACGGGCTGGCGGCACAGCGGCAGGTGCTCGCGGAAGGGCCGCTGGACGCGGAGCTGGCGCTGGTCCACCGCGAGCAGCCCCAGGCCTTGAGTGTGCTCGCCACCGCGATGGCCGCGCTGGGTTCGTACCTGGACATCGCTCGCAAGTGGTACGCGTTCTTCTACTTCGCGCGGAAGGCCGGGGCGCGCCGGGTGCTCCAGCAGTTCGGTCTGACGCTGAGCATCCTCGCCGCGGAGCGCGTCACGCGGTTCTTCACGGGTGTGAAGGCCCGCGCGCTGCTCACCGAGTACCACCGCACCACGCTCGTCCCGGGCGATACCGCGACGCTCACCGACGAGTCCTTGTCCCAGACGCTTCGCACCCACGCGGCGCTCTTCGAGTTGCTGCAGGAGTTGGAGCGCACGCCCTTGCTCGCGTCGTGCCGGGACGCGGTGCGGGCGGCCCTGACGGCGGACGCGGAGGCTCGCGCGGCGCTGCTGGCGGGCCTGCGGCTGTCCGCGGCCCGAGGCGACGCCGTCGCGCGGCTGGAGGCCCGGCTCACCGAAGCGGGGCTCTTCTCCGCGTCGTGGCTCGACTCGCGCTCGCGTGGGCTGCGCTCGGGCGAGCGTTTGGCATCCGTCACCACCGCCCTGGTGTCACGGCTCCCCACCGTGGAAGGTCTGTTACGCATGCGCGCGGTGCTGACGGGCATGCCTCCGGCGCTGGAGTCCGCCGTGGAGCGGCTGGCGCGCCAGGGCGCGGAGGCCGAGGCCGGCTGGCGCGCGGTGTTGAAGGCGACGCTGGCGGCGGAAGCCTCCGCGCGCCTGAAGGAGGCTCCGGCGCTCCAGCACATCGACGCCGAGCGCGTGCGCACCACCCATTCGCACTACCGTATGCTGGAGGAGAAGAAGCGGGTCCTCGTGCGCGACGCCCTGGTCCACCGCTGGACACAGCGCCAGCGCGAGCGGCTGCTCGCGGGCACGGGCGGCCGGCTCAACGGGCAGGGCGCGGAGCTCCGCCGACGGCTGATGCTGCGAGGAGAGCGCGCCCTGCGCGTGCGTCAGGTCATCGCCACCGGGCAAGGCATCGAAGGGGGCGACCCGCTCTTCGACGTCCGCCCCGTGTGGATGGCCAGCCCGCAGACCGTGGCGCAAATCTTCCCCCGCCGCCCCATCTTCGACGTCGTCATCTTCGACGAGTCCTCGCAGTGCCGGCTGGAGGAGGCCCTGCCCGTCCTCACCCGCGCCCACCGCGTGGTCATCGCCGGTGACCCGAAGCAGTTGCCACCCACGCGCTTCTTCGAATCCGCCGTGGTGCAGAACGCGGAGCAGGAGGCCGAAAGCGAGCAGGGCCTCTTCGAGGAGCAGCAATCCGAGGTGGAGGACCTGCTGTCGGCGGCGCTCAACCTCGACATCGACCAGTGCTACCTGGACGTGCACTACCGCTCCCAGAACGCGGACCTCATCGCCTTCAGCAACGACCACTTCTACGACAAGCGGCTCCAGGCCATTCCCGCGCACCCGTCCCACAGCGTGCCCCACGCGCCATTGCGGCTGCTCCCCGTGGGCGGCACCTATGAGAAGCGCACCAACCTGGTGGAGGCTCGCGCCGTGGGCTCGCTGGTGAAGGAGCTGCTCTCACGGCCGCAGCCGCCGTCCATTGGCATCGCGTGCTTCAACCTCACCCAGCGCGACGCCATCAACGACGTCCTCGATGAGATGGCCGCCAGCGATGCGTCCTTCGCGGCGCGGCTGGCCGAAGCGCGCGTGCGCCGGGGCTCGGGCTCATTCGAGGGGCTCTTCGTGAAGAATCTGGAGAACGTCCAGGGCGACGAGCGGGACCACCTCATCATCAGCACCACCTACGGCCCGGACCGGCACGGCCGCTTCTACCGGCGCTTCGGTCCGCTGGGCAGCGCGGGCGGAGGCCGGCGGCTCAACGTGCTGGTGACGCGAGCGCGGGAGCAGATTCACCTCGTCACCTCGATTCCGCGCGAGTCCTACCAGTCCGCGCCCCCCATGGAAGCGGGCCGGCAGCCCAACGGCGGCTGGCTCCTCTTCGCGTACCTGCGCTTCGCGGAGGCCTTGGAATCGGCCTACGCCCAGGACGCCCAGCGCGAGCCCGAGGACACCGTGTCCGAGGCGTCGCGGCCCGCCGAGACAGCGGAGGTGTTCGTGAGGCCCACGGACGCGGGCTCGGCCTTCGCGCAGGCCCTGGCAGGACATCTGGCCACGCAGCACCGCGTGTCCTCGGAGGTCCACTGGGGCAATGACGGCTTCTGCGTGGACGTCGCGCTCCGGCACCCCACCCGCCCAGGCGATGTCACCGTCGGCGTGCTGTGTGACGGCACGCGCTACCCCAAGGCCGCGGACCGCGTGGAGTGGGACCTCTTCCGCACCGGCGTGCTGGAAGGCCAGGGCTGGCAGCTCGTGCGGATGTGGACGCCCTCCTTCTTCCGCGACCCCGAGGGTGCCACCACCCAGGTCCTCCAGGCCGCGGGCGACAAGCTGATGCGCGAGCCTTCCGCCTCGCCTCAGGCGGCCATGTCCGCGCGGGGCGTGGTGCACTGAGGCGGAGGCGGCGTCACTTCGCCTTCGCCTCCGGCAGCCACAACACGCCGAGCTCCAGCTCCACCGCTTCAAAGGGCTCGGCGCGGACGCGCTCGTCGTCCGACCACGTCCCCTGCTCGAGCCACTGTCCCCCGCTCAGCCGGAACACCTCCAGCGTCCGCGCCTGAGGGTCCACGAGCCAGACGTGCCCGACGCCCTCCCGCGCGTAGATGCGCTTCTTGCGCGAGCGGTCGAGGGAAGCCGTGGAGGGAGAGAGCACCTCGCAGACCCAGTCCGGTGGCTGCGTGAAGAAGGGCGTATCCGGGACTTCCGGCATCCGGTCGCGGCGCCAGCCCGCCAGGTCTGGCACCAGGACATCCGCGCCGAAGTGCAGCTCCGGCTCATCCAGGAAATACCAACCTCCAGGCCCGCCGCGTCCCCGCTCGAAAGGGCCGTACAGCTCTCCACCCAGCCGGGAGGTGGCCCGCGCATGTCGGCTCGCCGGTCTGGGCTGAGCGATGAGCTCCCCGTCGATAATCTGCCCCACCTGGTGTTCCGGCAGCGCCACCAGGTCCTCGTAGGTCGCCGGGCGCTTCGTCTCGTGGCCCATTCCCGTGTCCCGTTCCTCTCTCACCGTGATGGCCGACAGCTCCTGAATCATGGCCCCCGCCTCCCCGGAGTGGAACCCCACTCCTCGTTGCATGTCCAGGCTCGACATTACCCATCAGGTCCGACACCCTGTTGCCAACCCATAAGCCCCCATGGACCTCTCACCCCAGAGAGGGAAGAATGCTTGGCGTCCCATGCGTTCCTCCCGTTCTTTCGCGTTCGTCCTCTCGGTGTTCCTCCTGTCCGCGCCCGTGCTCGCGGACAACAACGCGGATGAAGCGGACATCGCGTTCGAGCTCGGCAACGATGCCTATTCCAAGGGGCAGTACGCCGAGGCGTTGCGCTCCTACTTCACCAGCTACCGCCTGGTGCCCAACCGGAACGTCCTCTTCAACATCGCCCGCTGCTTCGAGGCGCTGGGCAAGTTCAACGAGGCGTACCGCTACTACAACGACCTGCTCGCAGAGGACCTGCCCAAGGAGGACGCCGCCGAGGTCTCCCGCTCCGTGGACCGGCTCCGTCCCAAGGTCGCGCTGGTGCGCGTCACCTCCAACCCCAAGGGCGCCGATGTCTACGTGGACCGCATGGACCTGGGCAGCCGGGGCCGCTCTCCGCAGACGCTCGCGCTGACGCCCGGCCGTCACAAAATCATGGTGAAGAAGGAAGGCTACCGCGCCGCGGAGGCCACGCTCACCCTGGTCCGCGGCCGTGAGACGGACCAGACCTTCGACCTCACGCTCATCACCGGCGGCGTGGAAATCACTGGCACGCCGGAGGGCGCCGAGATTCGCGACGCCCCCAACGGCAACCTCCTGGCCCGCGTGCCCGGCCGCGTGCGGCTGCCTCCCGGCCAGCGCGTGCTGCACGTGCGCGCCCCCGGCTACGCGCCCAGCCAGTACGTGGTGGATGTCCCCGCTGACGGCAACGTGCCTGTCGCCGTGGCGCTGCGTCCCCAGGACCGGCCCACCGGGCGACTCGTCGTCACCGCCAACCGCGACGGCGCCACGGTGCGCGTGGATGGCAAGCCCGCCGGCTTCACGCCCACCGTCGTCACCCTCCCCGAAGGCGAGCACACGCTGGAGGTGGAGAGCCGCGAAGTGCGCCCGCTCCGCCAGACGGTGAAGGTGGTGGCCGAGGAAGAAGTGAAGGTCCACGCCGAGCTGCGCTACGCGCCGCCTCCGGTGCGCGCCGCATCCAAGAGCCTGGTCGCCGTCGACGAAGCGCCCGCCTCCACCACCGTGCTCACACAGGAGGAGCTGCGCGCCTTCGGCTGGCGCACCGTCGCCGAGGCCGTGGCCGGTGTGCGCGGCTTCTATCTCACCGACGACCGGACCTATACGTACATGGGCGTGCGCGGCTTCTCCCCGCCGGGCGACCTCAACACGCGCATCCTCATCCTCTGGGATGGCCACTCCATGAACGACGTCTGGGCCGGCCAGGGCTTCGCCGCCCGCGACCTCAGCGTGGACATCCAGGAAGTGGAGCGCATCGAGGTGGTGCGCGGCCCTGGCAGCGCCCTGTACGGCACGGGCGCCTTCTTCGCCGTCATCAACGTGGTCCCCCGTGAGTCGCTGGGTTCGGACAAGCACCTGGAAGTCACGGGCGCGGTGGGCGCGCTCGGCACCACCCGGGGACACGCCACCGCGTCGTGGGAGGACGGCAACCGGTCGGTGCTGGTGAGCGCCGCCGCCTTGACGTCCACGGGCGCGGACACCACCCGGCTGGGCTCCAGCGGTCCCATCATCACCGGGCTGGACGCGGAGCGCGCCGCCGGTGGCTCCCTCCGGGCCCGCGTGGGCGACCTGTCCTTCCAGGCCCAGTTCAACGTGCGCACCAAGGAGTTGCCCACCGCGCCCTACGGCACCGTGCCCGGCACGGAGGGCAACATCGTGGAGGACCTGCGCGCCTTCGCGGAGGCCCGCTACGAGCGCCAGTTCACCGAGCGCTTCAGCCTGTCCGTGCGCGGCGCGTTCGACATCAGCCGCTACGAGGGCACCTACGTCTACCCGGAGGAGGACGGCGGCGCCCGGACCGAGGGCGGCGCGGCGGACTGGCTCACCGGCGAGGCCCGCGCGCGCATCGGCCTGTTCGAGGGCAACGTCTTCACGCTCGGCGTGGAAGGTCAGGCGCAGCTTCGCGTCCGGCAGGACGCCGGTGATCTGCCCTTGGAGACCCAGGCGCGCACGCTGGTGTCCGCGTACCTGCTCGACGAGTGGAAGATCCACCCGCGGCTGAGCGTGTCGGCCGGTCTGCGTCTGGACAAGTACGTGGACCTGGACAGCACGCCCATCACCCCGCGCCTGGCCGTCATCGCCCGGCCCTACGAGCGGGGCCTCACCAAGCTGGTGGCGGGTAACGCCTTCCGCGCGCCCAACGTCTACGAGCTCTACTACGCGGACGGCATCTCCCAGGGCGCGGCGCTGAACCTGCGGCCGGAGACCATCACCACCTTCGAGCTGGAGCACTCGCACGACCTGACGGACGAGCTGCGCCTCACCGTCGCCGGCTACCACAACCGCATCTCCAGCCTGGTGCAGCTCACCGCGGAGGACGCGGCTTCAGGCGACTGCGGCACCGCCGCCTGTCTGCGCTTCATGAACACCGACGGCACCACACTCGCCTGGGGCGCCGAGGCCGGCGTGCACTGGCAGCCGGGCCGCTGGCTGCTGGTGGACGTGAGCTACTCTTACGTGACGCTGCGCAACGCCTCGGAGGAAGTGGCCTCCGCGGCGCCCGCGCACCTGGTGGCGGGCCGGATGATGCTGCCCATTGGCGCCGGCGACATGCGCGTGGCCACCCAGGCCATCTACCAGAGCGCCCGGCCCACCGGCCCGGGCGGCGCGGACAGCGGCGAGGCCCTGCTGGTGGGCTTCGGCCTGTCGGGTGACTACGGCCCCCTGCGCTACTTCGCCGGCGTGCACAACCTGCTGGACGCCCGCTACTCGCTGCCGGTGTCGGACGAGAACTCCATCGCCCCCGTGCCCCAGTACGGCCGCACCTTCACGCTCCAGCTCACGGGGACTTTCTGACGTGACGGCCGGCGCCACCTTCACCTTCATCCAGCCCGGGCATCCGCTCTACGCGGGCGAGCTGGAGCTGCGCTTCCGCGTGCTGCGCGAGCCGCTCGGCTACACGCGTGACGACGTCGCCTTTCCCTTCGAGGCGGACAGCCTGCACCTGGTGGCGCACCAGGAGGAGGGGGTGTTCGGCTGCGTCCTCTTCAACCCCGAGGATGCCCACGGCGGACGGCTGTTCCAGATGGCCGTGGCCTCCCACCTCCAGGGGCAGGGGCTGGGTGCCCGGCTGGTGCGTACGCTGGAAGCGGAGCTGGTGCGGCGCGGCTTCACCCATGTCCACCTGCACGCGCGCGAACCGGCGGTCCCGTTCTATGAGCGGCTGGGTTACGCCGTCTTCGGCGCCCCCTACACCGAGGTGGGCGTCCCCCACCGGAACATGCGCAAGACACTCGGGGCCTAGCAGACCTACGAGCGCCTAGACCGCTCGATGAATCCCCTAAACACCGGAGCGTTTGTTCCGATGAAAGGGGTGGTGGTGATGGGGCAGCAGCCATTCAGACTGACGCTCGGGCAGATGGAGGAGCGGCGACTGTTCGCCGCTTCGCTGCTGAAATCGGGTTGGCGCCCAGTGGACGTAGCGGACGAGTGCGGCGTCACCCGAGGAGCGGTGCCGCAGTGGTGCAAAGCCCTCGCGCAAGGAGGCGTCAGGAGGCTGCGGCGCAAGCCGCATCAGGGCCGGCCCTCATGGCTGAGCGCCTCGGAGTGGAAGCAAGTGGCCCGAGCATTCAAGGCCGGCGCCGTTCGGGCCGTCTTTCCCACGGAGCGATGAACCCTTCCACGCATCGCACGTCTCATCGAGCAACGCTGGGGCGTGCGGTACCACCCGCGCTCCTTGTCGAGGCCACTGCATCGGCTGGGGTTCTCCGCGCACCGCCCTCGTCCCCAGGCTCGCGAGCGGGATGATGCGCTCATCGAAGCCTGGGTAAGAAGAGACTGGCCTCGCATCAAAAAGGGGCTCGAAGAAGCAGGAGGACGATTGCCTTCTTGGATGAGGCGGGTCACACGTTTCGGGCCCGCCTGGGCACCACCTGGGCGCCGGTGGGACAAGTCCGAGTCCTCAAGCGTCTGAGCAGGCACCGTGAGGTGTCCGGCGCACCGTTCCAAGGCGGTCAGCGCTTGGCTGCGGCGACCCGCGAAGGACTTCCGCGTCGAATGGCTTCCCCCGTACGCCCCTGACCTCAAACCAGAGGAGGGCTGCAATGGCGTGGTGAAGGAGGCGCTGCTCAACGCAACGCCCCCTGCCATCTCGGACCTCATGCGCTTGGCACGAAGGGAATTCCGTGCCCTACAGCATCGTCCCGATGTCCTCCGCGTCCTCTTCGAGCATGCCGGGCTCCATGTCTAGCGGACTTGCCGAGGTGGTTTAGAGGTGCCGCTTGAAGTAGCGCGCGGTCTCCTCCCACATGCGCTCGGCCAGCACCGGGTCGAACACCATGTGCGACATGCCGCTGAGGGGCAGGAACTCGTGGGGCTGGCCCGCCCGAAACAGCGCGTCCGAAAGCTTGAGGGCGTGGAAGAAGAGGACGTTGTCGTCCGCAGTGCCATGGATGAACAGGAGCTTTCCCATGGGCTGGTCGGCCTTCACGTGAGTGAGGAGCGAGGCCTGCTCGTAGGCCTGGGGGTGCTCGTCGGGTAGGCCGAAGAAGCGCTCCGTCAGGTGTGAGTCGTAGTCGCGCCAGTCCGTCACTGAGGACACGGCCACCGCGGCCTTGAAGACGTCCGGGCGGGTGAGCACGGCCAGCGCGGACATGTAGCCGCCGTTGCTCGCGCCAGTGATGCCCACGCGGCTCAGGTCCATTTCCGGCACCTCGGCCGCGAGCGCGCGCAGCGCGGCCACCTGCTCGTCCAGCAGCAGCCGGGGCCAGTCGTACTTCGGCTTGCGCAGCTTCGCGTCGGCGGTGGGCGAAACTCCTCGCCCGTCCAGTTTCACCACGATGAAGCCCTCGTCCGCGAGCCACTGGTTGGTGAGGTGCTGCTGCATGCTCTGGTACACCATGGGGATGCCGGGCCCCGCGTAGATGTCCACGATGACGGGCAGCTTCACGCCGGGCTTCGCGTCGCGAGGACGCACCAGCGACGTGGGGTAGCGCTCCTTGCCCACGTACCGCACCTCCACTCGCGGCTGGAACGGCGGCTCCTTCGCCACCGAAGGCAGCTCGCCCACGCGAGTGCCGTCCGCCTTCATCACAGTGGTGTGACGCATGCGCCGGGGGCCCTCGGACGTGATGGCCAGCAAGCCGGCCCGCTTGGACATCCGGGCCAGCTCCAGGGCCGGGCTCTCCGAGGTGACGCGGGTGGGCTTCCCGCCCGGGCTCAGGCGCCACACGTAGCGCTCGTCGGAGGTTGGGCCGCCGGTGAAGTAGACGGTGCCGTCCTTCTCCACGTAGCCCACCATGTCATAGAAGCCCGCGCCGGGCGGCACGAGCGAGCGCACGAACTTGCCCGAGGCGTCGCGCAGCTCCACTTCGCCAGCGCCGTTGCGCTCTGTGTACCAGAGGAAGCCGCTTCCATCCTCCAGCCAGTGGGGGAACGTCTGGTGCAGCGTGAGCCAGGCGTCGTCCTTCTCCACGAGCAGCGTGCGCGTGCTCCCCGTCCTCGGGTCCACCGCGAGCAGGAGTTCCTCCGTCTGGAGCCGGTTCTGCACCAGCACCGTCAGAGGGCCCTTCGCCGGCCAGCGCACCGTGGCGAGGTAGGGATACTTCTCCACGTCCCAGCGCACCCACGTCGTCTTGCCGCCTGTGATGGGGATGATACCCAGGCGCACCCGGGCGTTGGCCTTGCCGGCGCGCGGGAAGGCGAGCCGCCGCGCATCGTTCTCCGGGTGGAGCGCGTCCGCGATGGCGAGCTTCTCCACGCCGCTCGTGTCGGACTCCGTGTAGGCCAGGGCCTTTCCGTCCGGGCTCCACCAGTAGCCGGAGAAGCGCATCATCTCGCTCGTGGCGATGAACTCCGCCAGCCCGTGGCTCTTCTCCTCCGTGCCGCCCTTCGTCACTGGGTGCTCGGTGTTCGTGGCCAGGTCCAGGCGATACACGTCATGCCCCCGCACATAGGCCACCTGGGTGGCATCGGGAGAGAAGCGCACGTCCATGGCGCCGGGGCCCGTCTTCAGCTCCGTCACCTTCCCGGACGCGCGCGTGACGATGTACTGCTTGCCGGACAAGCCCACGAGCAACTTCTCGCCGTCCTCGGACAGGGCATAGGAACTCAGGCCCCGCGAGGACACACGCGCGGGCTCCTGGCGCGCCTTCGGCTCGACGGTGAGGTTCTCCCGGGCACGCTGCAGAAGGCTCTCCGCGGTGAGGTGCTCGCGCGTCTGTCCCGTGGCCACGTCGAACGCGTGGAGCGCGAGGGCGCGTGAGCCCTCCGGATTGCGCAGGAAGAAGAGCGTCTGCTCGTCCGGGGTGAAGCTCGTGCCCATGGGACGGCCGATGTTGAAGTAGCGCGTCTCCACGAGCTGGCGGATGAAGCCGTCCGACTTCGGCGCCGCCTTCGGAGTGGGCACGGACTTGGGCTGGGCGAGGACTGGAGCGCTCAGCAGGACCAGAGCGGTGAGGAGGATTCGCATGGGGGTGTGGGAGGAGTCACCGGAATGATGGCTCATGACGCGGCGAGAGGATGGCATGGCCATGTTCCGGGAGAGTGAAGAGCCCATCGGCTTGGAGGGCAACGTGGCGCGTCAGATGATTGGCGTTGACCATGACAGTTCCATGGCACAGCCGCGAACGGGGAGAGCAATCGTCCGCAAGTGGCCAGTCCTGATCGATCAGACGATACGATCCGCTCAGCCGCCCCAAGCGCGCTCCGTTTACCCGGTCTCTGACACCCGTGGGGCTACTTCAACGACCGCGAGGTCTGGCTTCCTCCCCTACGAGCTCATCCTCCCATGCACCACCGACGAGCTGTCTCTCGCCCAGGATGCGTCCGACGTCCCCGTGCATCAGGGCCGCTTGGTGGCGGGCTTCGGCATGGGCCGGGCTGCGGAGCCGAGCATCTCGTCCGCGACCGTGAAGAACAGGCTGGTTTGACTCGGGCAGTGTCCGGGCGAAAAAGGGGGGCCCGAAACGGGAAAGAACCCCACGGACAGAGGGAAGAAGGGCTGCAAGCACCACGTCCTGACCGACCGGAAGGGCAGCCCGTTGGCAGTGCTGCTCTCCGCGGCCAACGTGCACGACAAGAAGCGCGCGCTGCCGCTGGGTGGTGGAGCGCCCCCTGGCCTGGCTCCACAGCTTCAAGCGGCTGCGCGTCCGCGAGGAGCGGCGCGCCGACCTCCACCTCGCGCTGCTTCAGCTCGGCTGCTGCATCGTGCTCCTGCGCCGAGTTGGACGGAGGTTGTGAAACGAGCTCTAAGCCGCCCGAGCCCCACGCCGGGTGAGCGAGGCCACTGGCTCCTGCCTCTCGGGGCGAGCATGCCACGGCATGCTCCTCCGAGAGGCGACCCGATGGATTGACGCACCCATTCGAGGTTGCTATCGCCGGGCGCTCCCCACCCTCTCAATCCGGCGCATGTCCCCGAGCCCACAGCACCGCCTCCGGCCATGGCTCAAGAGACTGGGTGCGCCGCTCCTCTTCATCCTCGGCCTCTATGCCATCGCAGCCGTGGACTGGTGGTGCCCGGCGCCCCTTTCCGAGAGCCCCCGCGTTGCCGCCGCCGACGTGGTCAAGGGGCCGCTCCAGGCTGGCGCGGGAGTGGAGGACATCATCGCGCCCTTGCCAGTCGCTTCCGCCGGTGATGGCCCCTTGCGCCCCGCGGCCACGGAAGCAACCACTCCACTGGCCGTCAGGGCCCTGGTGCTCCAGTCTGGCGACGTCCGCGTGGCCATCGTCTCGACGGAGCTGTTGCCCCCCTTCCAACGCCCTGTGCCACCTGGGCCCTCGCCAGGCCGAGGCCTCTCGACTGAGCCTGGGGTCCGTGAGCGTGCTGTTCGTGCCAGCCGAAGTGACGCTTCCAGCGAGCCGCCTGCTCGAGGCAGCGGGCGGCGCAACCCGCGTCATCTCGCTCACGGGTGACTACATCGGCTATCTGGATTCGTCCGAGCACGTCCGGAATCGGAGCGGTGAGAGTCAGCTCCCCAGTACTCCTGCAAGCCAGGACCCGATGCTATGACAGACGCATGACGACGCTGAAGGAGTGGCTCCTGGCGGTCCTGCCGTTCACGGCGCTGGTCCTGCTCTGGCGCTTCTCGGTCTCGCGCGAGAAGCGGCACACCCAGACGCTCTACCGCGCCATCGACGAAGGGGCCGTGAGCGAGGTCCTGGCCATCCTCTCGAAGCAGGCCTTCCCGAACCTGCGCTCGGTGGTCGTCGCGAGCGCCATCGTGAGGGCCGTCGAATCCAGACAGGTTGCCGTGCTCGACTTCCTGCTCAGCCCCGAGCTGAAGCCCGTGACGCTCACCCAGAAGCTCGATTCCTTCCTTCACGACCAGGCGATGAAGGGTGGCTGGAGGGGCGTGGTGCTCTGGCGCTCGCGGAACTCGCACCTGTTCTTGCCCTGGAGGGACCTGAGCAAGCGGGACAAGCTCCGGCTGAGGGCCATGGCCACCCGCGTCGTCGAGGCGGAGCCCTCGAAGGTCTTTCTTCGCCACGACGTCCGAGGATGGACCGTCGCCTGAAACGACGAAGGGCCCGTGCGTGTGCACGAGCCCTCGTGGAACGTCACCCGCGCGAGGCGAGGCCCTCGCGCCGCCGCTCCCTCAGGGTCATCGACTGGACGCGGGCTGAAGGAACAGCAGGTAGTGGTCCGGAAGGCCGTCGTACTCGGACACGATGGAGTAGCCCGCCTGCTGGGCGGCGGCGACGAGCGGCGGGCGCATCGCCCGAAGGTGCGTCACCGCGATACGGCCATTCGGGGTGAGGGCGAGACGCAGCCTGGTCAGGTAGGCCACACGGTCCGAGAGGAAGTGGTCCACCTCGGAGAGAAGGATGAGGTCGTACGCGCCGGGTTCGAGGCCTGGCTCGTCCGGCTCCACCTTGCGCACCACGACGTTCTTCCGCTCGGACATCCGTGCGCGAAGCCGCTTGAGGGCCTCGTCGTTGATGTCGGTCGCGACCACCTGTCCCGCCGGACCAACGGCCTCCGAGAGTCGCTGCGTGAAGTAGCCCAGGCCCGCTCCGACATCGGCAATCCGCTGTCCCGGCGTAATTCCCAGCGCGGCGATGAACCTGGCAGGCTGACGGGATTGGTCATACGAGGCCTGCACGCCTTCGACCCCTCCGAGGCCATGGAGGTCGGCGGGCTGCTCCGCCGCGGGGGCCTCCGCCGGCGTCCGGGATGGCTCGGGGCGCTTTTCCTCTCCGCCCTCGGAGCGACATCCGCCTGTCGCGGCCGTCACCAGACAGAGCAGCAGCCGCGCGAGACGACGGGGCGTTGCATGGGCACGAAAGAGCGTCATTCCGGGCGACCTCTTCGGAGCGGGAGGAGCAACGGGTGCTCCTTCAAGGATTGGACCCCCATGCTGGCTCACGGCGTCAGGGGAATCCACTCCGACGCCGCGCGAGCCCGCCCGTGGCCACGTCCAGCGCCGCGAACTGCGCGCCCTGCACGCCCACGCGCCGGTTGATGCCGAGGCAGGGGCCTTGGCCTGTTGGCTGTCTTGAGCCTCAACACCCCACGGCCTGGGGTGGCCCTCCATCGATGCGCCGTACTCGCCGCGTGCGCCGTGCTCGGCGCGTGCTCGGACGCTGACAAGAAGCCCTCAGGCACGCACCAGATCACAGGCTGTCAGCACCGTTCTGATGGCGTCACGAGCCGGTCACAGCCACGGTCACGAGGCTTGCCTGGATGCCACCCCTCGGGGTGCCGACCGCCCTTCGGCCCTTGCACCGTGCGCAGGTGTCTTTGGGCTTCGCGTTCTCCAAGGACTCCGCGTGACCACATGGACAGGACTGCCACCTTCTTTCGATCCCACCCAACGATCCCAACCGTTTCACGGCAGCTTTCCCGTGTCATGACAGTCGATTGCGCTTCTCGCTTCGGGGTCCTTCACATGGCCGAGTCCCGGACCTCCAGTCCGGTGAGTCGACACCCGATCGAAACCCCATGCCCCCATTCCGAAGTCTGTGGATCGCGGCCGCCCTGCTGATGGCCGCCTGTGGAACGACTGAGCTCGCGCAGCCCGACGACGTACAGGATGCGACGACGGCCCAGGGCCTATCCACGCTCTCCGTGCGAGGAACCACCAGCGCGAGCGGCCTGGCCATCACCGCCCTCTCCATCCCCACCCCCGTCGGTACGGCCGCCGGAGATGTGCTGGTGATGCAGCTGAGCAATCGCGAGGCCGTCGCCGCCGTCGCCACCCCACCCGCTGGCTGGACGCTGCTGCGCTCCGAGCAGAGCGCCTCGGCCATCAAGTCCTGGCTCTTCCTCCGCGTGGCCAGCGCGGCCGAGCCGAGCAGTCACACCTTCACCCTCGACCTCGCCAGCTCCATGGCGGCCACCCTGGTCGCGGTGTCGGGCGCGGATCCGATCCAGCCAATCGACGTGCACGTGGGCCAGAAGAATGGCAACAGCGCGAGCCTCGCGCTGCCCGTCGCCACCACGTCGTCCGCGAACGGCCTCGCAGTGTGGTTCTCGGCCCAGGTCTGGGGAGGCGCCGCGTGCCCCGCGGTCCACACCCCTCCGACGGGCTTCACCGAGCAGCTCGACACCTGCCTCATCTCGTCGTCGCGCGGCGTGCTGCACAGCGCCGCCACCTCGGAGCTCGGGGCCGCAGGTGCCCAGCCCGCCTTCACCGGCAGCTCCACGCTCCCCAACACCAACATCACGCACGCGGTGGTGCTGCGTCCCGTCCAGCCGCCGGCCACCGGGGAGATCACCCTCGTCGGCACCACGCACGCGAGCGGCAAGACGGTCACCAGCCTGACCCTCTCGACCCCTACTGGCGTCGCCGCCGGTAACGTGCTGCTGGCGCACCTTGCGAACCGGAACCAGATCGGCGCCGAGCTCACCCCGCCTGCAGGTTGGACGCTGGTGCGCACCGACATGAGCACCTGGAGCATCCGCGGCTGGGTCTTCGTCCGCGTCGCCACCGCCAGCGAGCCCGCGAGCCACACTTTCCAGAGCTCCATCGCGAGCTACCTCGTCGGCAACCTCGTGGCGTATGCCGGCGTCGATCCGGCCAACCCGATCGACACGCACGCCGGCAAGAGCAACAGCGGCTCGACGGCCTTCACGACGCCGCAGCTGAGCACCTCGACCGCGGGCGGGGCTGCCGTCTGGTTCGGCGCGCAGGCGTGGACCGGCGCCGCGTGTCCGACCCCGGCGATCGAGCCCCCCGTGGGCTTCGCCGAGACCTACGACACCTGCCTGGTGTCCTCGTCCCAGGGCCTCGTCTTCAACGCCGCCTTCATGCCCCTCGCCGGTGCCGGCCTCCAGGGACCGTTCAACGGGAGCTCGACGTTCGCCGAGACCAACGTCGCGCAGGTCGTCGCCCTTCGCCGCGCCGCGGTCGCGCCGTCCTCGGGGGTCGCGTTGCGTGGGAGCTCGCACCACAGCGGCCTGTCGATCGCTTCACTGTCGATCCCCAAGCCATCGGGGACCGAGGCCAACGACGCGCTCATCGCGCGGGTGACCGTGCGCAACAACATCTCCGCGACCGTCACGCCGCCCGCCGGCTGGACGTTCCTGCGCTCTGAGCAGAGCGCCTGGGCCATCCGCACCTGGATCTTCTACCGCGTCGCGGGCGCCTCCGAGCCTGCGAGCTACGCGTTCGAACTGGACGCGACCACCCACATGGCGGGGAGCGTGGAGGCCTTCAGCGGCGTCGATCCGGTCCAGCCCATCGACGTGCACGCAGGCCAGAAGAACGGCGACTCCGCGTCGTTCACCGTGCCCGACGTGGTGACCGGCAGCGCGGGTGGCCTCGCCGTCTGGTACGGCTCACAGGTCTGGCCGGACGCCACCTGCCCTGCCACCGGCATCGAGCCGCCGCTCGGCTTCACCGAGGCCTTCGACGCGTGCCTGGGTCACACCAACGGGCTGCTCTTCAATGCGGCCTACCGGTCGCTCACCGCGCCGGGCCTCCAGACGGGCCTCTCCGGCAGCTCCGCGTTCGTGCAGACCAACACCGCGCACGTGATCGTCCTGCGCGCCGCCAACGCCCCCGCCTGCATGGTCGGCGACACGTACGCGAGCACCTTCACGCTCCAGGGCACCGTGACCGCGCCGGAAATCGTGGAGCCCTCGGGCCTGGCCGCGAGCCGCGTGGTCGGCAACGCGCTCTACGTGCACAACGAGGACACCACCGCGATCGTCGCGATCGACACGCTCAACGCGAGCACGATCGGCACGTTCAACGTGACCAACGTGACGCCGGCCGACTGGGAGGACCTCGCAACCGGGCCCTGCCCGAGCGGCTCGTGCATCTTCATTGGTGACATCGGGAAGTGGAGCGCCAACTTCCCTCCGGGTGGCAGCCCCACGTCGTTCACGATCTACCGCGTGCCCGAGCCGGATCTCGCCAACGGCCAGACCTCGGGGGGGCTCGTCGCCGAGGCCTTCCCGTTCGTCTATCCGGACGGCGCGAAGGACGCGGAGTCGCTGATGGTGCACCCCACCACCGGGGACATCTACGTCGTCACCAAGAACGGGGGCACGGGGCAGAGCGGCGTGTACAAGTTCCCCCAGCCGCTGACGCCGGGCGTGCAGGCCACGCTGATTCACGTCCACACGATCCAGCTGCCGCTGAACGGAGACGCCAACTTCTCGGCCGCGACCGCGGCGGCGATCCACCCATGCGCGGATCGCTTCCTCCTTCGCACCTACCGCACTGTCTACGAGTTCCGTGCGACGCCGGGACTTGGCTTCGAGTCGGCCGTCTTCGCGACGCCCGTCACGCTGACCGACACCACCGAGGGCCAGGGTGAGGCGATCGAGTACGAGGCCAACGGCGCGAGCTACTTCACGATGAGCGAGAGCCCCTCGCCCTTCAAGCTCAAGCGCGTGCCCCTGCAATAGGACCGCGTCGACACGCCGAGGAGCAAGGCCGGTCGTGGGGCACGTCCCCATGGCCGGCCTTGCTGTTCCGAGTTGGGAGCTCGCGCTCAGTGCCGCCGTTCACGCGGTCGTACACACGGCGTCCCGCCTGAAGCCCAGGCACACCCGCGGGCCGGAGCATGAGCACCGGTCCCCGCGCGCATCGCCGGGCCTGATGCCTCTCCTTCACCCGCTCCTTCCCGGCCGCTGCCTCAAGCCCCGCGCAGTTGAGGTTCATGTTGTTGTGTGAACCGTTGGCGGGGACGGTGCCACTGATGCTGCTGCCGCCGCAGTAGGCGGTGTACGGCGTTGCAATGGGCGAGGGGTTCTCGATGGTGAACGGCGTGGTGCCAAACAACCACGCAGAGAAGTCCCGCGTCTGGCCCGCGTCGACATACGCGGACTCAGCGGCCTGCTCCACATCCCCCAGCTCCGGCTGCTGCATCGCCTGCTCTTCCTCCGGCGTGTACTCGCCACCGCAACCCACAGCGGCCAGAGACAGCAGACCCACAACTCCCAACGTATTGAACCTCTTGATGACTTCCCCCTCATTGCGAATTGTCCCCGAATCAAGGACGCGCGCTGTGTATGGGGATTTCCACGTACTGCAATGGTGTATTTCTGACACCGGGTTGGGTGAAAGTGATTGCGGGGGCGGTGCATTGAGACGTCCAGTCGCATGGCGCGTTGTCGACGGAGACATCCCCACCGACTGGCGCAACCCGTTGCCATCGACCTTGGGCACACGCTGTCCCAGTGCCCGCCCAGCGTCGCCTTGGGGTATGTTCACCCCGCACTCGGGCCGGTGTGCGTGTTCAAGGGGGATTGAATCGATGCCTGCGCGCTGGATGCCGTTAGCCCTGTTTCTCAGCCTGTTGCTTCCTGTCGCTGCGAGCGCGGAGCCATGGCCGTCGCCAGGGTGGGGGCTTCTGCTCTCCGGCGGAGGAGGCCTTTTCGCCGGCAAGAACGCCAATACGCGAGGCCATCTCCTGAGCGCCCATCTGCTCGTGGCGACACCGGTGGGTTTGGAATTCGGGCTCGCGTTGCAGTGGGGTCGCGGATTCAGAACCACCTGGGCCTTGGATTCGGCCCTGTCCGAGCAAGCCGAACTCCGGAAGCACCCGTGGGGCGCGTTCCGGGGGATTGCCGGAGAGGCACGCTACCGTTTCTTCCGGGACCGGCGTGTCTCGCCCTGGGTGGCGCTGCGCGTGGGACGCAGCACCTCCTCCAAAATCAGAACGGACGCGTTTGCTCCCTATCGATACACCAATTCGCACCAGGCACTGGCCGCGGGCGGCGGTCTGGAAGTCCGAATCCATGGCCCGCTAGGCCTCACCTTGGCAGGGTATTTCCAGAGCTGCGACATCAACACCCGGCCCCATGACAACATCTGTACGGGGGCGGGGCCGACGGTGGTGCTCAGCCCTCACCTGCGCTTCTGACAGGGCCTTGGTGAACAAGCCCCGCGCTCGCCTCCTGCGCACCTGCTTGAGGCAGCGTTTCGGCCTTCAACCTTGTGCTCCCGGGCGGGGAGCTCGCCCCCACGGAGGGCTGCTCTCCGCTGGCGCCCGCGCGGGGATGCGTGAAGCAGGTCCACGTCTGCGCTGGGGACTTCTCGGGTCTCCGGGCGATACGCGACGATGGCCGGACGCGTCGCCGTCCTCCATCCGGACCCGGTGACTGCACGCGCAGGAGTTGGCGAGGTGGCGCGAGAGCTCCGGGAGTGGGGGAACCCTGATGCCCCGTTCCGTTGCGCCCTCGCGCTTCGCTCCGCAGCGGAGGGCCTCGAGCGCTCCGCCGAAGACGAGGCCCTCCACGCCGCTGGGTCCACCGCTGCGGACCTGTCGCCCCGTCTACGCCAATGCCTGCACGGAAACGCCCTTTGCCGCCTGTTAGGGATGCCGGCGGCGGAAGGCCCAAGGAGGTCATCGTCGAGCGACGCTTCCTGGCCGCGCGGTCCCGGCGCCGGGGCCCATTCCTCCGGGGCCCCTCACCCGGTCCTGCGCACCGGGGCCTCGGCGAGGAAGCTCTCCGCCGAGTCGTCCAGCTCGTCCATCCACTTGCGACGGTGCGGCGTGGCGCGGGTGCCGGTGACGATCGACGTGAAGGTGCGGTCGCGGTAGCCGAGGATGTCCTCCTGCTTGTCGCGCAGCCACTGCTTCAGCAGCTCCGCGACCTTCTCCACGCTGAAGCCCGGGTAGTCGGTGCGGTCGAGCAGGTCCCGGATGTAGGCGGTTTGGAAGTCCACCGCCCCGAACGAATCCTGGACCCCCTCCTCGCGCTCGACCCACGCCGCGATGTCCGCCTCGCGCTCCTCGGCGGACGGCAGCGCGGTGCGCCCCATGATGACGTCGCGCACCAGCCATGCCTGGGCGTCGAACATGTTGAAGGTGTAGTACTGGTCCTGCATCCCCAGGTAGGCGAGCTCCGGCTGGCCTTGCCAGAACACGCCCTTGTAGAGCCCCGGCGGGTAGAGCCGGTTGTGGCTCTCCAGGCGCAGCGCATTGGGAAGGAAGCGGTACTTGTGCTGGTAACCCGTGCACAGGATGACCGCATCGAGCGTCGCGGAGGTCCCATCCGCGAAGTGCGCGCGGTTCCCCTCGAACCGCTTCACCAGTGGTACCTCCTTCATGCCCATGGGCCACCTGAAGCCCATGGGGGCGGACCGGTAGCTGATGGTCACCGACTTCGCGCCCAGCTTGTGGCACTGCACGCCGATGTCCTCGGCGGAGTAGCTGCTCCCGATCAGCAGGAGATTCTTTCCCGCGAACTCCTCGGCGCCGCGGAAGTCGTGCGCGTGCAGCACGCGACCGGGGAAGGAGTCGATGCCCTCGAAGAAGGGCACGTTCGGCGTGGAGAAGTGGCCGGTTGCGTTCACCACCCGGTCGAACGACTCCTCGCGGACCTCGCGCTTGGCGAGGTCGTCGACCACCACGGTGAACTTCCGGGTCTCCTCGGACCAGGAGAGCCAACGAACGATGGTGTTGAACTGGATGTACTTGCGGACGTCGCACTTCTCCACCCGCCCGCGGATGTAGTCGTAGAGCACCTCGCGCGGCGGATAGGACGGGATCGGCCGGCCGAAGTGCTCATCGAAGGAGTAGTCGGCGAACTCGAGCGCCTCCTTCGGACCGTTCGACCACAGGTGCCGGTACATGCTGCCGTGCACCGGCTCGCCGTAGCGTCCCAGGCCGGTCCTCCACGTGTAGTTCCAGAGCCCGCCCCAATCCTCCTGCTTCTCGAAGCAGACGATTTCCGGGATCTCCGCTCCCTTGCGGGCAGCGGATTCAAACGCACGCAACTGGGCCAAGCCGCTGGGGCCAGCTCCGATGATCGCGACACGAAGAGCCATCTGGACACACCTCGAGCAGGGGAGCTGCCCGGCGCAGCTGCGCGCCGGCGACCGTCCCGCAGGTTCATGCACGTGGGCGCACGCGCCCCATGCACCGGAGTCCGTGGACTCCGGGTGGATGGAATGCCGAGCGGCGCAGAGGCCGGGGCAAGGAACGTCGGACGCGAGCGAGGGCGCCATCGACGCAGGAGCGTTTCGCATACCTGAGCGCGCGAGAACGGATTCCTATGGGGTCAAACCTTCACCAGACTTGACCGTGGATGTCAACGCTCGAGCTGCCTTGCGCCCTGACAACGTCCGCTCGTCCGCCCGCTCGCCCTGCAAGCGCACTCTTGGTATCTCGACCGTCGACCGCAGGGATGCGCCATCGCTCAGCCAGCGCGCCGATGCCTTGGGGACGGCGTCACCACAACGAGAGCTCGGTCAGACTCAGCGGCAGCCCGCCGTTGTCGGTCTTGCTGCGCAGGCGGATGTAGCGGGCGCTGGTCGCGGGGATGAACGATCCGACGATGCCGTCCATTTCAAGCGGGCCACCACACGTGCTCAGAAGCAGCGCGGAGATTCCAACCCGAAATTGCGCATAGCAGGCTCCCGCGGAAGGCGCGCTCACCGCGACCCGGCCGACGTTCTCCTGGCAGGCCGCGCAAGACGCCACGGGCGTCACGTACCAGCAATTGCGCATCGATGGCGGAGCCGCCATCACCCTTGGAGGGAGCGTCACCTCCCATGTCCTGACCGCCGACCTGTCACCGAGCGTCCACTTCGTGATTGTCACCGCGGGTGACCGCTTCGACCACTGCGGGTCGACGCCGGTCCGCTCGTTCGAGATCGTCGGAACGCAGCCCACCGCCCCGGCGCCCCTGGCCCCCACGGGAAGCACCTATGCCGCCCCCGACCCGAGTTCTCCTGGGCGCCCGCCACGGACGACGTGGGCATCGCGTCGTATGTCCTCGAATGGAGCGGGGGCACGCCGGTGACGCTCGGGGGAGCCGTGACGCGGGACACGCCCACAGTGGACCTCGCCGAAGGCGCCCACACCTGGCGGGTCACCGCCTGCGATGCCAGCGCGCAGTGCACGAGCAGCGTCTGGGCGTCCTTCTCCGTGGACCTCCAGGCGCCGACCGCGCCCTTCCTCCTGGCGCCGTCTCCCGAGGAAGTCGTCTGGGAAAATCCTCTCTACATCTTCGAGTGGGTTCCCGCCTACGACGCCCAGCACTGCGTCCAATACACGGTGGTCATCGATGACCAGGAGTACGCGGTCTCCGATTCGGACTCGGTGCGATACCTGGAGGAGTTCCTGGCCTACGTCGAGCACACCTGGTTCGTGAGGGCGTGCGACCTGGCGGGAAACTGCACGGACTCTCCCAGCCAGGTCTTCACCATCCAGCCCTACATCAAATGATGCAGTGAGCAGGACGGCGCCACCTCAGGGAAACGCGCTAGTGAGACATCCGTAAGCACAATCACGTACGCGTTTCCCTCCAATCCAAAACCAATCCCATTCGCTTGACAGACAACACAAGGAAGCGCACCTTGTCCAATAGCTGATTAGTCAGCCAAAACAGCAAAACAATCAATCGCAAGGGGTCGTCATGAGCCTGTCGCCATTCAGCACCCGTGAAGTGGCCGCGCGCCGCAGGAGCCGTTCTCTTCTCACGTTCGTGCTCACCGGGGCCGTGGCCCTGGGGGTGACCCTGCCTGGCGCGAGCCACGCAATCCCTGGCGGCAAAGGCTGGCAGGGAAGGTACACGCTCACCATTCCCACCGGCCAGGTCGACCAGTTCTTCCACTACGCGTGCCCAGCGGCCTACCCGGTCGCCACGAGCGGTGGGTTCCTCCCCAACCTCGCCGCCAAGATTGGAATGGTCGTGCTCGGTGATGGGCCCCGTCTGGACATCACGCCCGTGGGCTACAACGAATGGTCCTGGATCATCGGCTGGCCCAGCGGTGCACGGGCGGGGTCGACCATCAGCTTCGACGTCTACTGCGTCGCCGGGCCCGCCTGAGCAACGACGGGTCTGGTGTCCTCAGGGCGCCGCGGGGTTGTCCCAGACGCTGGTGAAGGCGGCGCCGAAGTAGATGCGCGCCGCGCCACGGTCATCGAAGGGCACCGGCGACATCGCCGCGAGGCAGGAGGTGTCCGGCGGCGCATGAGGGTTCTGGATGAAGCTCGCCGAGACCAGGTGCCCGCAGTTGGGGTTGCCCAGCAGCGTGGTGGGCGAGTTGAAGCCGACGCTGTGCCCCACAGCGCATAAGAGGAGTTGGCTGTCTTGAGCCTCAACACCACACGGCCTGGGGTGGCCCTCGTCCCGGGGCCCACCTCGCACAGGCCGTGGGCAAGCCCAGGTGCTCCACAATCGCCCGCAACCCGGGGGCCCCCTTCACGTTCGCCAACACCCTTGAGCCTGCCTCCACACCTCACGCAGCCGAACACGTCGAAGTCGAACGTCCTCCTGAGCAACTCGGCGTAAGTCCACTCGCGGTGGCCTCTCCTTCACCCGCTCCTTCCTGGCCGCGGCCTCATGCCCCGCGCTCGCCTCCTGCGCACCTGCTTGAGGGACCAGAAATGGCCGCAGTCTGGCGCCTGGAACGAAGACGCCGTGGAATCTCGTGAGGTTTGCCCGAGGCGGAGGTACCAGGGACGCTACACGCCGTAACAGTTCCTGCCCGGTGAAGAGCAGGTGCGTGGTGCCGTCCGGCAGCGGGCGCTTCATCCGATAATAACGATGCGGCCGTCCTCCGCTCGTGACAGCCGCTCCAGCGCCAGCGCACCGCACGCCCCGTAGCGGCATCGCCGTTCCAGTCCCTGCCTGTCGTTGGCATGCACGTGCTTGCGTGGGCGGCGGCAACGCCTCGAAGCGCACGCCGCCCTCCCCCGGCACGAAGACGCCTTCGGCACCAGCGCATGGTCGTGAGGCGTCACTTGCAAGGCCGAGCCGAAAAATTGCGTTCTTCGTGGGTTCGAGTGCTACCGCACCCAGCCCACGAAGCCCTGAAGCTCTGGTCCCATCTGCGATGCCGGCACGTCGAGCCGGATGCTGGAAGCGGAGAGCGCGGTCAGGGTGGGGCTGTTCTCCAACTGGACGCGTTCCATCACCAGGAGCGAATCGAAGGTGTCCGGCCAGCACACCTCGCTTGCCTGAGAGCGCAGCAGGACCGTCGCGGCGAGGACGTGTGCGTCGTCGGGTGAGAACGCGAAGACCATGAGTCCACCCAGTCCCGTTCTCGGCTCGATGCCCGGTCGCGACGCGTCGAAGTTCGCCTGGAAGAGCGCTGGCGCGGGCACACGGTCGAAGGCGCAGGAGCGAGGCTGTCCTGAGTAGGTCGTGAGATAGGCCACGGGTTGGTGCTGCATCCAGGCCACGTGGCGCAGGAGTCGGGTGTCGACCTCGGAAGGGGCATCCACCTTCCTTCCATCCAGCAATGCGGTGGGAACCCCGGCTTCCGGTGTCGATGGCAGCAGGAGCGTATGCACCCCGTCGGAGGAAACCGCACCGCGCGCGTGCGTGTCTCGTATGCCTCTTCCTGGCTCGAATTCGAAGAAGCGGCCGTCCTTCCCGACCTCGGCGGTTGCCTCACAGGAGAGCAGCGAGAAGGAGACGGTCCCCTGTGCGCTCCACCCTTGGGGGGTGAGCATCCCGTGCGTTGGACTCTCGAAGAGCCGCTCCACCTTGCCCGAACCCACCTCCACCGTGTGGACCTCCGCGAGCGGGCAGGGCCGCGACTCCGGACCGGTTCGCGCGAAGGACTCCAGGGAGAATGCGATCCGGGCGCCATCCGAGGACCAGAGGATGGGGCCCGCGCGGAACGGCCCCGGAGTCAGCGCGTGCTCGCGAAGGTCCAGCAGCATGCGTCGACCCGAGCCATCCGAATTGACGACCCACAGGAGGGCCCATCGGCCCGGGGATTCGTGCTCCTGCGCTTCCGGGCGTTCGACATAGGCCACCTGGCGCCCATCGGGAGAGATGGCGACGCCGCTCCATCCCAGCCCGTTTCCGTAGGGGCGGGTGGCCACCACCCGCCCGGTCCGTGTCAGTGCGTACTCGCTGTCCCCAGCAGGGGTGCGGACCCACAAGTCCTGTTTGCGGACCTGAAGCAGCCAGGGCCCTCCGCCCATGCGCCTGGCGGGCGAGGCTTCCTGTCCGGGGAGGGCTTCATGGGTTCGCCCGTCGGTGAGCAGGGATGGGCTCCGGCATCCTCCGGCGAGGAGCAGGAGCAATGCGGCTGTTCTCAACCCCCTTCGCACCTTTGATTCCAGTCTCACCGACGGCCTCGCTGACCAGGCGGAATAGGAGCCCTCGGTGGACATCGGACTTGGACCGATGTCCACCAGCGACCTGGTGCCTTCCACGGAGGTGGTGATGCTCCCAATGCTCAGCGGCTGCAAGACCACCGTCACGGTCAAGCTGGCGCTCGCGCCCAATGCCCCCAGATCACAGCCTACCGCCGAACCGTTGCGTTGGCAGCTTCCCTGCGAGGACGTCACAGAGACGAAGGTCACGCCGTCGGGCAGGACCTGTGAGAGGAAGACCTGACCTTCGGGACGGGTTCCGCCATTTGTCACAGTGAGCGTCAGCGTGAGGTTGGAGCCCACTTGTGCCGTCGATGGCGAGGCGGAAATCGTCGCTGACAAGTCGGTCGCGGCGGAGGCAGGCTCGCAGGCATCCCCAAATCCATTGCCATTGAGGTCCGCCTGTCCCGGGTTCGCGGTCACGATGCAGTTGTCGTCCGCATTGGCGCCACCGGTAGAGCACCTGCTCGGCGACGCCGTGCTTCCGGGCCACCTCCTCCACGCTGGCCCCAGGCGCCTTTGCCTCTCGCAGGACGAGGACCATCTACTCCTCGGTAAACCTGCTCTTTCTCACGACCGACCTACCTCCTGGCCGCGAGGACTCTCTCACGCTCCAACTGGTCCGAAAATCAGGGGGCAGACCAGTCGCGGACCAGCTCCTTGCAGGACATGCCGAGACCCTTCTCGGAATGGGGCCGATCCCCAACGGTCCGCATGCGCCCCTGCCGCGGCAATCGCGCGCCTCGCCGTGCCCCCGTCCCGTGCGAGGAGGGGACAAGGGAGCGCTTCCGCTGGGCCGCGGCGGGAGGCTCAAAGAGCCACAGGGCCCGCCGCCGAATTCTCAAGAACCGACGAAACTTTCGCCGCAGCCTCAGGAAAATGACGGAAGTTCCTCGATGCGAATGCCCATCCCCCGGGCAGGAGCCTTCCATGTCGTGGTCCACGTCCTCGCATCTCGCGGGGGGCCTCAGTCCATGGTGCTGAACCCGCATGCGTTCAGAGGACGAAGGCCGTTGCTGAAGCTCGAGGAGGGCGTGTCGGGGCGGCATGCCTCGCACTCCCGCGCGAACGGGCGACTCGCTTCATGACACCCCTCGCGCTCCCACCCCAACCCCAGTGAACCAGCGGTGCCCGCGTCACTCCGTGAGGAGCAGGAGGACGCGGACGCCCGCCCCAACCAGGACATCCCATGGGAATCGGCGGAATCATCGGTGGCGCGGCGGATGCCGCTCGACGCGCGGCGGAAGCGGCGAAGCGCGCGGCGGAGGCAGCCGCGAAGAAGGCCGCGGAGGCAGCCGCGAAGGCGACGGCGACGGCGACGAAGACCACGGAGCAGATTGAGTCGGTCGCCAAGAAGCACACGCAGGACGTCTTCGAGCGACACGAGGCGCCGGGCGACAGCGGGCGCGACGTGAAGCAGAAGGACCGCGAGACGGTGGGCGACTTCTTCGAGGACCTGAGGACCAAGGCGGGCGACGCGCTCAAGGACACGGCCCAGAAGGTGGGCGAGGAGCTGGGCAAGGCGACGGACGACTTGGCCAACGGGCTGGACCAGTTGGGGCAGGCCATCCAGGACGCGCCGGCGCAGAATCCGGTGCAGGACTTCGCCCAGGACCTCGCCGGGGGCATCCTCCAGGGCGCGGCCGGCGCGGTGCGCGACTCAGCGAAGACCGTGGGCGCGGTCACGGACGCGCTCAACTTCAACACGCAGGTGGAACAGCTCAAGCCGGGCGAGAGCGTCTCCGTGGGCCTCAATGCCGAGGTGGATGTCTACGCCGTCGGCATCACCGGCAAGGGTGACCTGACCGTCAGCCGTAGCGCCGAGGATGGCGGGGGCTACACCGTCTCCGCCAGCGGAGATGTGGGGGCGGGCATCATCGGGAAGATGGGCGGCAAGGGGGCGGCGGACGCGGGCGCCAGCGTGTTCGGTACCGCGGGCGGCACGGTGGAGTACAAGTTCGACACCCTGGAGGAGGCCCAGCGCGCCGCTGGCATCATCGCGGCCAACGCCGCCGTGTCGGGCGCCTCGGGGCAAAACCCCCTGCTGGGCCTGGGGTTGAACTTCGTGCTGGGCGACCCGCGGTCGGAGCTGGCGGGCCTGCGCGACCATGTGAGCGCGGTGGAGTTCGAGCTGGGCGCGGAGGGGAACCTCGCGGGCGAGCTGGGCATGAAGGGCCTGCAGGACGTGCTCGGCGCGGGCGCGAGCGCGGGCGTGGACATCAACCAGTCCACCACGGCGCGCATCGAGATGGAGGGGGGCAAGCCGACGTCGCTGACGCTCACCCAGTCGCAGGACGTTTCGGCCGACGTGGGCGCGAACGTGGGCCTGGGGGTTCCGAGCCAGGGCAAGGGCGGCCCCAGCGCGTCGCTGCCGACGAGTGCCTCGGCCGGAGTCGAGGGGTCGCTCAAGGTGGAGCTGGAGCAGAGCATCGACCTGTCGGGGAACTTCAACCTGGACGACTTCCTGAGGGACCCGAAGAGCGCCGCGCAAGAGCTGGGCCAGTCGAGCGAGGTGAAGGTGACGCTCACCGACTCGCGCCAGGGCTCCGCGCAGGCGCTCGGCCTGGGCGGGAGCATGGGCCGCGAGGTGAATGTGGAAATCAGCGGCAACCTCGAGGACATCGCGAACAGCGGCGCGTTCACCAGCATCGCCAACGGCGACGTGGGTCAGGCGGTGACGCAGCTTGGCGGCAAGGTCGACATCAAGGCCACCGTGCAGGACAAGACCACTGTGAACGGTGACATCGGTGTCGGGGTTCACGCCGGCGTGGTCGGCGCCGAGGTGGGGGTCACCACCGAGCGCACCACGGTGGGCGAGGAGCACGAGCTCACCGCCGCGCAGCTCGTGGAGCTGTACCTCACGCAGCGCTGGTCCGCCGGAGTCGCCGGCTGAGACCGGTCCGAGGCGAGGGCTGCTCGCGCCATGCGGTGCGCTCAGCCCTCGCCCTTGCCTCCGGACTCGTACTTCTTGCGCTTGCACCACAGTGTGTGGGCGCGTCGATGCCGAGCCCCCTGGCGGCCTCGTCCAGCGTTGCACTGCTTCCGCACGTTGCCCTGTCAAGGATGATGCGCCAGCAGCATCTTCTCCGTCGCGGGTGACACCTCCGGCGTCACCTCGGCCGCTGCGCCGTCCTTGCGAAGAAAACGCCATGAAGCACCGCGCCAGCGCCACCTCGCCAGGGCACACGCTCCCGTCAGGCTCCCACGGGCTTCTCGTGAGCCCTGCGAGACTGGGGAATTCGGGCCGCGCGCGTCCGTGAGCGGGTTGCCCCCGGTGGGCCGCATGTGTCCCCAGTGTGCCCCTCCAGCGGGGCCGAGAACGGGACAAGACGGGGCGTAACGGGATAGGGCGGCACAACGAACCGGCGTGCGCTCAAGGCAATAGCGGGTAACAGCACGTCCTGCCTGGGGTTTGCCATTGCCCTCCCCCCCGGGTTCATGTCCCGTACTCTCACCAAGCCCGGCGCGCGGCTGTTACCCGGCAACCAACCTGGAAGGCCCTCTTCCGCTCCCCGCCTCTAGGTCGAGAGGGTTGCTGGTAACCTTGGAGAAGCCGAAGAGCCCGCCAGCTTCAGGAGACCCGATGAACGGAGCGAATGATGGACGTTTCCCGCCCTCTTCTCGTGAATCCGAGCCCGACGACGAGCGCAGTGACTCGAGTCCTGAGCCCCGGCGGCCTCCGATTTATGTCCTGGAAGGCAACACCCTGCACACGCGGCTGACGCGTGAGTTGGGGGTGAACTATCCATTCGTCAGCGACGGCATGGCCTTCGTGTCGCTGCCGCCGCTGGTCATCGCCGTGTCGGAGGCCGGCGGCGTGGGCATGCTCGGCGCCGCGCCGGAACCAGCGGACGTCCTGGATGTCCGGCTCCAGACCATCCAGGCAGGCACGCGGCGCCCCTTCGGCGTGAACTTCCTCATGGCCCAGCGGGAGGGCCGGCATTCCACCACGCGCGAGCACATCGAGGTGTGCATCGCCCGGCGCGTGCCCGTCGTCTCCTTCCACGGCGCCCTGCCTCCCTCGGAGTGGGTCGCGGCGCTGCGGGCCGCGGGCATCCGGGTCTGGGGCCAGGCGCCTTCGGGAGACATGGCGCGGCAGGCCCTGTCGCTCGGCGTGGACGGGCTCATCGCCCAGGGCCGGCAGGCGTCCGGCCTCAACCAGAGCACCACGCCCACCCTGGCGCTGGTGCGTGAGCTGCGCGCGCTGACGGACTCGGTGCCAGTGCTGGCCGCGGGCGGCATCGCCGACGGGCTCAGCGCGGCGCGCGCCCTCTTCCATGGCGCGGACGGCGTCTGGGTGGGCACGCGCATGGTGGCCTCCGTGGAAGCGCATGCCCACCCGGCCTACAAGCAGCGCATCGTCGATGGGGACGCGGGAGACACGGACGTCACCACCGTCTTCGGACGGGAGTGGCCGGGTCATCGCATGCGCGTGCTGCGCAACCGCGTGGTGCGCGAGTGGACGGGACGTGAGGGCCGCGTGCCCATGCCCATGGCGACACCGGAGCGCGTCGGCACCACCCGGCTGTTCCCCGGGACCCCAGGCGGCCCCCTTGTCGACGTGCCGCGGCACAGCGCCTTCGTGCCCACCCCGGACACCGAGGGGGACCTGGAAGAAATGGCCATGCCGGCCAGCGGCGCCAGCATGGCGCGCATCGAGAGCGTGCTGCCCGCCGGACAAATCGTGGTGGAGCTGATGGAGCGAGCGCGCCGGGTGCTCGCCGATCCGCATGGCCTGGACGCCGACGCGGATGAGGACGGCCGGGGCTGAATTGGAGTAGAGCGCCCTCATGGGTGCAAGGTGGCGTCGAACGGCACAGGTCGGATGGCTGGCTTTCGCGCTGTGCGGTGCCATCGCGGTGGTGCGCGCCTCCACGGCCGAGCTGCCGCCGCGCGAACGCACCCTGACCGCGGCCGAGCGCAAGCTGGTGGGCCGCGCCGCCGCGAGCCAGGAGCCGGAGTGGCGCCGCAAGTCGCGCCAGTCCTTCCCCGGCGACCGCTGGTCCCAGGACGATGACTTCGGCGCGTCCGAGCGCCAGTGGGCGCTGGACGAGGCCCGCCGCCGCCGCGTGCCGGTGACGGACGTCCTGGGCGCCATCGACGAGGAGCTGCACGGCCAGCCCGTGCTGCCCCCGCGCAAGGCCACCGCCAGCCCCTGCAAGCCCCGCCCCTTCTACGACTGAGCTCCGGCGCCCTCCGCCCATGATGCCTCCTCCCCGCAGGCTGCTCCGCTTCGCCCACCGCGCCGCCACCCTCACCAGCGTGCGGCTGGCATTGTTCGCCGCGCTGGCGCTGGCCGCCGCCTGGCGTCCGCTACAGCAGGCCGGGGGCATGAACGACTTCCGCGACGCGCACCTGCTGCACTCGTACGAGGACGCGGGGACGCGCACGGTGACGCACTACGGGCAGCTCCCGCTGTGGAACCCGTGGGCCTGCGGCGGGCAGTACGCGCTGGGCAGTCCGCAGACGCGCGTGGCGTCTCCCACGCTGCTCGTGTCCGCGCTCATGGGCGCTCGGCCAGCGGAGCCGCTGCTGCTCTGGGCCTTCCTCGTGCTCGGCATGGAGGGCTTCTTCCACTACGCGCGGCGGCGCGTGGGCTCCGCGCTGGGGGCGCTCGGCGCGGCGCCGCTGTTCGGCCTGGCGGGCTTCACCGCGCTGTCGTGGTCCATTGGCTGGCTCAACTTCGCGGGCTTCCTGCTGCTGCCCTGGCTGCTGTGGGGCACGCGCCGCGCGGCGGAGGGCCATCTCCGGGGCGCCGCGGTGGTGGCCGGCACCTTCGCGGTGCTGCTGGGCTTCGGCGGCACGTATCCCGTGCCCATGGGCGCGCTCTTCGTCGCGCTGGAGTCCGGGCGCACGCTGTACGGACTGCGCGGGACGCCGCGGCGCAAGTCCGCGCTGTGGGCCCTGGGCGCCACCGCCGTGTTCACCCTGGGCGCCTGCGCGTTCCGGCTGTGGCCGTTGGTGGAGACCATGCGCTCGGCGCCTCGCATCATGGCGGGCACGCCGGGCAACTCCGCCGAAGAGCTGGCGCGCATGCTGCTCCAGATGCCGGCGAGCTCCGGCTACAGCGACCCGGGCAACTTCTTCCTCGCGCCCGCGGTGCTCGCGCTGATTCCGCTGGCCGCGTGGGCCTGGCGCCGCGCGCTGTACCCGGCGGTGCTGGCGGCGCTGTGCGTGTGGATGGCGGCCGGCTACGCCGCGGTGCCCTCGCTGTTCGGCGCGCTGCGGCTGCTGCCCGTCTTCGGAACGCTGCGCTATCCGGAGCGCTTCCTCGTGCCCGCGGGGCTCTTCCTGGCGGAGCTGGTGGCGCTGGGGCTCGCCGTGCTGCTGGTCCGCGTGTGGCGCGTGCCGGCCGCGCGCACGGCGACATCCTGGTGGCCCACCGCCGCGGTGGTGGCCTGCGTCGTCATCGCCGTGGGCTGGGGCTTCCAGGTGCGCGCCTTCGACCGGCTCAGCCGCTGGTCGCAGATGGTGCCCGCGCCCGGCCCCGTTCCCGAGGAGGCGGAGCGCCCCTTCGCCCAGGCCCGCGGCAACCGCTGGGCACAGGGTTACTTCCTGGCGCTCAACCGAGGTTCCATCGCCTGTGGCGAAGCGTGGCCTGTCCCCATGTCCGAGCGCCTGCGGGGCGACCTGCCCCAGGAGGAGTACCTGGAGGACGCCTCCGCGGGCACCGCGCGCCGCGTGGAGTGGACCCCCAACCGCGTCACGGTGGACGTGACGGCCACGCGCCCCACGGTGCTGCTGGTGAACCAGAACTGGCACCCGGGCTGGAAGTCCTCGGAGGGCGAGGTGGTGTCCCAGGACGGGCTCCTCGGTGTGCGCGTGGCGGAAGGGACGCACCGCGTGGTGCTGCGCTTCCTGCCGCGCTCCGGGCTGGGCGGAGCGCTGGTCTCCGCGCTCGCGTGGCTGGGCCTGGGCTTCGTGGCCTGGCGGCTGCGTGGGCGGCTGGGGCCCGCGGCCATCGGCGTGGCGTGTGTGCCGCTGGTGGCCTGGGGCGTGCTGCTGGCGACGTCACCTGAGCCGCTGGCGCGCGCGGTGCCCCTCAACGCGGATGGCTCGCCGATGCGCGTGGCGGCGCTGCCGCCCACCGCGAAGCCCGTGGACGCACGCTTCGACGTGCCGGTGGAGCTGGTGGGCGCGGAGATACCGTTGGCGCCGGACGCGGAGGGGCTGCTCCACCTGGTGCTCTACTGGCGCGTCACTGGGCCGGTGCCTCGCTCCGCGGGCATCTTCGTCCACTTCCCCGGCCCGCCGGGCAGCAAGCGGAAGAACGCGGACCACCCGGTGCTGGGCGGCACCTACTTCTTCGCCGAGGCACCCCGGGACACGCTCCTGCGGGATGCCTTCTCGGTGTCCACGAAGGACTGGGACGCGGGCGAGCGAAAGGTCCTGGTGGGCCTGTGGCACGCCGGGGGTGATGGCTCACGCATCGGCGGACGGGGCGCCGACGGCAAGGCGCTGACGTCATCCCATGTCGAGGTGGGCACACTCGCGGTGCCGCCCAAGGCACAGTCCGAGGAAAAGCCCTGAGCCCATCGGACAGCGGGCGGCGGGGACGCATGACGCGACGCGATGATGGCGTTATGAAGCCCGCATGCGAATCCTGCACACCATGCTCCGCGTCGGTGACCTCGAGCGCTCGCTCGACTTCTACACCCGGGTCATCGGCATGAAGTTGCTGCGCCGTCACGACTACCCCGACGGCAAGTTCACCCTGGCCTTCGTGGGCTTCGGCCCCGAGGACACCCACCCCGCCCTGGAGCTCACGTACAACTGGGGCGTCGAGAAGTACGAGCTCGGCACGGCCTACGGCCACGTGGCCCTGGGCGTCAGTGACATCCACGGCACGTGCGAGGCCATCCGGAAGGCCGGTGGCAAGGTGGTCCGCGAGCCCGGCCCCATGAAGCACGGCACCACCGTCATCGCCTTCGTCGAGGACCCGGACGGCTACAAGGTAGAGCTCATCCAGAAGGACCGCTGAGCCCACCACCGCCCCAGGGCCGAAGCGCACGCAACGCCTGCACACCCGGCCCGGGCCCGTTAGTGTGGCCCCGTGAACGCCACCCCCCGCTTCGTCCCCGACCACACCCCGCCCGACCGGCCCCGCGAGGGCGCCCTGCTCTTCCTCGCCCGGGGCATGGACGTGCTCGTCCAGGAGCATGCGGACGGCGTCGCCATTCCCACCGGCGCGGCCTTCCCAGAGCTCGCCGCCGCCGCGCACTACCTGGGAGCATTGGACGGATTGGACTGCTACGCGGCGGGGTTCACCCAGGACTTCGTCCCGCCGGAAGGCTACAAGGCCGTCGCCGCCCGCTCGCTCTTCAAGCGAGTGGATGACGCCCGCTTCGCCGTGGCGGGACGCGCGCTCGCGATTGTCGAGTGGGACCTCACCCACCGCTTCTGCGGCCGCTGCGGAGAACCCACCCATCTGGTTCCGGGGGAGCGCGCCCGCCGCTGCCCGGTGGACAAGACGCCCTTCTATCCCCGCATCGCCCCCGCCATCATCGTCCTCATCACCCGCGGCGACACGATGCTGCTGGCGCACAACGCCCAGTTTCCAGAGCCCATGTTCAGCACGCTCGCCGGCTTCACGGAGCCGGGCGAGTCACTGGAAGAGTGCGTGGCGCGCGAGGTGAAGGAGGAAGTCGGCATCGACGTGAAGAACATCCGCTACTTCGGCTCGCAGCCGTGGCCCTTCGGCCGCTCGCTGATGGTGGGCTTCACCGCCGAGTACGCGGGCGGCGACATCACCGTGGACCAGAAGGAAATCTCCGAGGCCCACTGGTTCAGCCCGGACAACCTGCCGCGCATCCCGCCGAAGCTCAGCATCGCCCGGCAGCTCATCGACGCCTTCGTCGAACGCGTGAAGGGCCCCGCCGCCCCTTGACCCCTCCCCAGGCGAGGCAACAGGCCGCGCTTGACCTGGCGCGGCAGGTTGGGGTTGAAGCACGCCTCCCTCGAATCAGCGAAGAAGCCATGCCCGCAGCGCGCCCACACATCGAGCCCCGACGCGTCCCCACCGCGGACTCCGTGGTGGTGAAGGAAATCTACCTCAGCGTCCAGGGGGAGTCCTCCCACGCCGGGCTGCTGTGCGCCTTCATCCGCCTCACGGGCTGCCACCTGCGCTGCACCTACTGCGACAGCGAGTTCGCCTTCCACGGCGGCGCGCGCCGGAAAATCGCGGACATCGTCAGCGAGGTGCGGGACCTGCGCACGCCCATGGTGGAGGTCACCGGCGGCGAGCCCCTGCTCCAGCCCGGCGTCTACCCGCTGATGGAGGCGCTGCTCGACGCCGGCTTCAAGGTGCTGCTGGAGACGAGCGGCGCCATCGACGTGCGGCTGGTGCCTCCGGCGGTGCACAAAATCGTCGACATGAAGACGCCCTCCTCGGGCGAGCACCTGCGCAACGACTACCGCAACTTCACGTCGATGAACGCCAACGACGAGCTGAAGTTCGTCATCGGCTCGCGCGAAGACTACGACTGGGCCAAGGCGCTCATCGCCGAGCACCAGCTGCTCCAGAAGCCCTACGGCAGCCTGTTCTCCACCGTGTTCGACAAGCTCCACCCGCGCGAGCTCGCCGAATGGGTCATCGAGGACAGGCTCGCCGTGCGCTTCCAGCTGCAGATGCACAAGTACATGTGGGACCCGAACGCGCGCGGCGTGTGAGCGCGGCGCCCGGCCCTCAAGGTCCGAAGCCCCAGAACACGACGGCCAGCCAGCTCGAGGCCAGCCCCAGGTTCACCCAGCCGAGCCCCGTGGTCACCCGCGCCAGGGTCCGTCCGCGCACGGCGCCCTCGCCCCGGGCGATGCGCCGCAGCTCCCGCAGGCCCAGCACCACGCCGGCCAGCCCCGCCACCAGCGTGGGCAGCGGCAATGCCAGCGAGCACGGCAGACACATCAGCCCCGCCACGTTGAGCACCAGCGCCACCTGAATCACCCGCGACGGACGCGCCTCCCTGCGCAGCACCGCCACGCAGGGCGCGCAGTAGGGCATTTCGCCCGCCAGCTCCGTGCAGTCCCCGCACAGGAAGCCACCACAGCGCGCGCACGTGGCCACCGCGGCCTCGTCCGGGTGGGTGGCGCAGACGGCGCCGACGGGTGTCCGCACGCGGCCTTCCACGCCGGGCGCCCCGCCGTCAGAAGCCCGTGGGCGGGGCGCGCGAGGCCAGCGCCGAAAGGCTGTGCAGGCCCAGTCCCAGGAACACGGCGGCCAGCACGGTGCTGGCCATGAAGCCCGCGACGATGAGGCCCTTGCGCCGGTGCTCGAACTGGCTGAAGGCGTAGAAGAGCATGTAGCAGGGAATCAGCAGCACCATCACCCCCGTGCCCACACTCCGCCGGAAGGCGTGGACGAGCAGGGTAGCGGCGCAGCCCAGCGCGAGAGCGGCGAACAGGATGGCGAGCGGGAGCAGCGGCACGTCCACCCCCTTAACACGTTCCGCGCTTTGCAGCGCTGGCGTGCACATATTAAGCACGCCCCGACGTCAACCAGCCGAGGTGCCTCCCGATGAACGCCGCCAAGACGCTGCTCAACTTCATCCTCGCGGGCGCCCTGCTGGGCTTCGTGGTCGCCTCCTGGTTGGGGCCCAACTACCTGGGCTGGTACAACGAGACGCCCTACGCCACCCAGACGATGTGCAACCTCCCCGAGGTCGTCCGCAAGACGTCCGCGGACCTGATTTCGTACCAGGTCATCGGCGGGGGCGTGGGCGCCGGCCTCTTCCTCATCCTGGGCGTGGTCGTCGTGCGCCGCTCACACCGGAAGGCCCGGGTGCAGGCCGACCAGACGCCGCCCCCCACGGAGCCGCGCGCCACCGCCTGACGCACGGCCCGGCGGCGCTCAGGGCGCCTGGGACGCCGCCGCGTGGACGATGACGCCCGGCCCCTGGGCCAGGATGCCGTCGCCCTCGCTGTCCTCCACGGTGACCATGATGGCGAAGGTCGTCGTCTCCGACACCTCGGGCGCCACCCACGTGGGGTTGCGCGCAGTCGCGTCGCTGAAGGTACCCGCGGGCTCCGCGGGGAGCTGCTGCCATTGGAAGGTCATGGCGTCTCCGTCCGGGTCTTCGACCTCGAAGACGAAGGACACCACGCCCCCCGGCCCGACGACCTGCGGCGAAGGCCGAGGCCCCGTGGAGACCTTGGGAGCGTGATTGGCCCGGCAGGACACAGCGAGCCCCAACAGCACCAGCGCCCCGAACACTTTCGAGTACGAGTGAGACATGAACCGGCCCCTTTGGATGGTGGCGCCAGAGTAACGCGCCTGCATCGGGAGAGGTATTGCCCCACTGGCGTGCCACGAGCGCTCAGGGGCGCCCCAGCATGCGCAGCTTCTCCGCGCGCGACAGCCGCTTGATGGCGGCCTCCCGCCGGAGCGCCGCGCCGCGGTCCCCCGCGGCCTCGCTCCACACCAGGGTGACGGGCAGCCGCGCCCGCGTGTACGCCGCCCCGCGCCCCCGGCCATGGGTGGCCAGCCGGCGCTCCAGGTCGTTGGTGGCGCCGGTGTACAGCGTGCCGTCACGGCACCGCAGGATGTAGACAGTCCACGAGGGCGATTCGTCCGGCACGGCGTGCCGCACTCTACCGCCCCCGCGGACCGCCGTCTCACCCCGCGCCGTGAGGCTGGGCGCCCTGGAGCCGCGACCGCCGCGCCCCCGCCCGCCCCTCTCCGGGAACCCCCGCCCGCGCCATGACGCCGGACACCGGCGCCAGCGGATCTCCCCTCCAGGCCGCGAGGATGTGCTCCTCGCTGACCACCCCCAACAACCCTCCCCCTTCCCCCACCACGCCCAACAACCGCACCTGGTGCCGCTCCATCTTCCGAAGGGCCGCCAAAAGGGTATCCGTGGGAAAAACGGTGGCGAAAAGGGAGGACCACATTTCCTTCCAAGCCGGTTTCCGCCGCAATGCCACCTCCTTCGAGTCGTTGCCTACATCTCCCTGCAACAGTCCTGCCGGGCGGGTGCTTGCTCACCAATGAACACGGCATGGCCCCGCGGTCCGGCTTAGACTGGCGACGTGACTCGTCGACAGGTGGCACGGTTGGGTCGGATGGCGGACCTCTTTTCGCGAACGATGGTGCGCGGGAAGGAGGGGCTGCTGACGCTCACCTTCCGCCCGGACGAGCTGTACCGGGTGCCCACGGACGACGGGGCCTCCATTGCCCTGGGCCGCTACCACGCCCGAGGCGAGAAGCGCTTCGCCCAGCCCGTCATCCTCTGCCACGGGTTGGGGGCCAACCGCTTCCACATGGACTTCGACGAGCAGTACAGCCTGGCCCGCTACCTGGCCCGGTCCGGCTTCGAAACGTGGGTGCTGGAGCTGCGGGGCCGGGGGCTGGCGGGCGACTGCCCGGATTTCAACTTCGATGACCAGGCCGAGCATGACGTGCGCACGGCGGTGCGTACCGTCCTGTCCACAGGTGCGAAGGAAGTGCTCTGGGTTGGTCATTCCAAGGGCGGGCTGATGCTCTATGCCCACCTGGCGAAGACGCCGCAGGCGCCCGTGCGGGCGGCCGTCACCCTGGGCAGCCCCTTCACCTTCGCGGTGCAGCCGGGCCTGCGCACCTTCATCCAGAAGGTGGAGCCGGTGCTGAAGCTGCGGGTCATCCCCACCAGCCGCGTCACCAGCATCGCCCTGTTCGGCGCGCCGCCGGGGCCCATGAGCCGCTACATGATGCTGGCGGAGAACATGGAGACGGAGGTGGTGCGGCGCGCGCTGGCCAACGTGCCCGCGGACATCGCCGGCGGCGTGGGGCGCCAGTTCGCGCGGTGGATCACCACCAACCGCTTCACGTCCTACAACGGCGAGTTCGACTACCGCGAGTCCCTGTCCCGGGTGACCATCCCCTTCCTGCTGCTGGCGGGCAGCAAGGACCTGCTGGCCCCACCCATGGCGGTGGCGCGCGCCAAGGAGTACCTGGGCGGGCCGGTGAAGGTCCTCGTCGCCGGCAAGGCCCACGGCTTCGGGGCGGACTACGGGCACGCGGACCTGGTCCTGGGCCGCCGGGCCCCGGACGAAATCTTCCCCCTGGTGGAGGCGTTCCTCTCCGCACACGCGACGCAGCCGTAGGCCCGGTGAGGTTGTCCGGCCCTGCCCGGCGTGCTACCGGAACGGGCCTCGCGCCATGACTGACGGCTTGCCAATCTGGAGCCCTCCCCCTCACGAGGCCCCGCGCATGCGCTTTTCTCCCACCCGCGCCTTCCTGGTCCCACTCGCCATCGCCCTGGCCGCGGGGGTGGGCATGCCCGCCTGCACCAAGCCCGTGATGGAGACGCCGGAGGCCCTGGTGGTCGCCAGCGTCAACGGCGAGGTGCTCAGCCGGGCGGACTTCGAACAGGAGCTGTGGCGCGAGCTGGCGCTGACGGACATGTCCCAGCGCACCTTGGAGGACGTGGAGCCCTTCAAGCGCGCGCTCCTCGACACGTACATCCACCGGATGCTGCTGCTGCAGGAGGCTCGCAAGCACAACATCACCGTCACCCCGGAGGAGGTGGACCGGGGGGTGCTGCGGCTGTCCGGGGACTATCCGGCGGGCAACTTCAACGAGGTCCTGGCCCAGGGGCAGCTCTCCATGGCGGAGCTGCGCTCGCGGGAAGCAAGCCGGCTGACCATCGAGAAGCTGTTCGCCAGCCACGTCTATTCGCGCGTGGCGGTGACGGAAGAAGAACTGCGGGCCTGGTACGGCGCGCACGAGAAGGACTTCCACGAGCCCGAGCAGGTCCACGCCGCGCAAATCGTGGTGAAGGGCCTGGACGAGGCACGGCGGCTGCAAACCCAGCTCAAGTCCGGCAAGAAGTTCGCGGACCTGGCGCGCAGGTATTCGCTCAGCGCGGACGCCAAGGTGGGGGGCGACCTGGGGTTCTTCCCCCGGGGGCAGATGCCGCCCGCCTTCGACGAGGTGGTATTCAAGCTGGGGGTGGGGCAGGTTTCGGACGTGGTGTCCACCGAGTACGGCTTCCACCTGTTCCGCGTGCTGGAGCGCAAGCCGGCGCGCAAGCGGGAGTTCGTGGAAGTCCGTTCGCTGGTGGAGGGCAAGCTGCTGGAGCAGAAGCGGTCGCAGGCGCAGGAGACGTTCGAACAGGAGCTGCGGCAGAAGGCGCAGGTCCAGGTGAACGAGGCCACGTTGCAGGCCATCCGCGGGCGTCCGGCGCCTCAGCAGGCGACGGCGGAGTGACGACGAAATCGAAGACCGGGGCGGCGGTTGGACGCGCCCGGGGTGGTACGGAAGGATGGCGGGAATGAAGAAGCTGGTGGCGGCAATCGCGGCGGTGGCGCTCCTGGGGAGCGGCGGGGCGGCGCACGCGGAGCTGGTGGACAAGGTGGCCGCGGTGGTGAACCGCGACATCATCGCGCTGTCCGAGGTGCAGCAGCGCGCGGCGCCGGAGATGGCCCGCGTCAACGACCCGGATCCGCGCAAGCGCGGCGAGCAGCGGCTGCAGCTGATGAAGACGGCCCTGGACACCCTCATCGGCGAGAAGCTGATGGAGTCCGAAATCGCGCAGCTGGGCATCACCGCCACCGAGGCGGAGGTGGATGAGCTGGTGGCGGACGTGCGCCAGCAGAACAACATCACCGACCCCGCGCAGTTCGAGCAGCTCCTGCTGGGTGAAGGCCTCACCATGGCCACCTACCGGGACATGATGCGCAAGCGCATCCTGCGTGACCGCCTGCTGCGCATGAAGGTGGGCCCTCAGGTGAAGATCACCGAGGAGGACCTCAAGGCCGCGTACACGCAGTACACGCGCATGGAGAGCGGTGACTCGGAGGTCCACGCGCGCCACATCCTGGTCCAGGTGGACGCCAAGGCCACGGCGGAGCAGGTGGAGGCCGCCAAGAAGCGGGCGGAGGCCATCGCCACGGAAGCGCGCCGGCCGGGCATGGACTTCGCCTCGCTGGCCCGCGCTCGCAGCGAAGGCCCCAGCGCCGCGGATGGCGGTGACCTGGGCTGGTTCAAGCGGGGCGTCATGGTTCCAGCCTTCGAGAAGGCCGCGTTCGGCCTCCCCGAGGGCGGCGTCAGTGAGCCGGTGCGCACCAACTTCGGCTGGCACGTGCTGAAGGTGGAGGAGCGCCGCACGGTGGCCGCCGCGTCCTACGAGGAGATGCGCTCCAAGCTGGAGGGCAAGCTGCTCCAGGAGAAGACGGAGAAGTTCCTCGACCAGTACGTGCAGGAACTGCGGCAGAAGGCCAACGTCGACGTGAAGCTGTAGCCGCCGTGGGCCTTCCGCTCGTCGGAATCTCCCTGGGGGACGTGTCGGGCATCGGGCCGGAGGTGACGGCCGCGGCCCTGACGAAGCCCTCCGTGCGCAAGGTGCTCGTCCCCGTCATCTTCGGGGACGGCCCCACGCTGGAGCGATTCACCGCCATCCGCCGCTACGCACGCGTGGAGCCCTCCGCCCTGGGCCGCGTGGAAGGCCCCACCGTGGTGGAGGTGACGCGGCTCGCGGAGAAGGACCGCGTGCCCGGAAAGCCCTCGCGCGAGGGCGGCCGCGCGCAGTACGCCTTCGTGACGGCGGCCATCGACGCGATGCGGGCCGGACACGTGGACGCGCTGTGCACCGCGCCCGTGTCGAAGGAGCAGATTTCCCGCGCGGGCATCCCCTTCATGGGTCACACCGAAGTGCTGGCGGAGGCCTTCGGCGTGGACGTGATGATGTTGATGGATGGGCCTCGCGTGCGCGTGGCGCTCGCCACCAACCACGTTCCCCTGGCGGACCTGCCGCGCCTGCTCACCGTGGACGGACTGACCGCGCAGCTCAAGCTGCTGTCGCGCAGCCTGGAGCCGGTGGTGGGCCACAAGCCGCGCATCGCCGTGCTGGGGCTCAACCCACACGCGGGCGAAGGTGGGCTCCTGGGACGCGAAGAGGTGGAGGTGATTGGCCCCGCCATCCGCAAGGCCCGCGCGGCCCGGGTGGACGCGCATGGGCCCATCCCCGCGGACGGGCTCTTCGCGAAGCCCGACGCGGTGGGCGCACGCTACGACGCGGTGCTGGCCATGTACCACGACCAGGGGCTCATCCCGGCCAAGGCGCTGGACTTCGAGCGCACGGTGAACGTGACGCTGGGCCTGCCCGTGCCGCGCACGTCTCCCGACCACGGCACGGCCTACGCCATCGCCGGCAAGGGTGAGGCGAGCTGCGTGCCCATGGTGGAAGCGCTGCTCAAGGCCGCCCAGCTCGCGGGGGCCCGTCTTGCCCACCCGGCAACCGGCCGACATGCTCGGCCAGGTCCGCTCCGTCCTTCGCCGGGTCGATGAGCTGAACGTGCGCCCCGGAGCCACTGTCCGGGACCACCAGCACGCTCACGAGGCCCCGGGGACACCCCCCCAGGCAGCCTGACGCCACCACCCGCGTCCGCTCGGCGAGGCCCCGTCCCGCCAGGGCCTCCCGCAGCCGGCGTGGCAGGTCCACGCCTCCGGCGCTGGCCTCCAGCCGCACGAGGCAGCGGTGGCAGACGTGCAACTCCGTGGGCTCCGGCGGCTCGGTCGCTGGCATTCCAGGTGGAAGCATAGAAGCCAGTGGTCCGCGCGCACCTCAGAAGATGAAGGGGAAGCGGATGGGCTCCTGCATCCGCACCTGATGCACCGGGAACTTCCAGCGGCGCACCACGTCCTCGATGCAGCGCGACAGCGGCGTGGCGCGCAGCGCGGCGGTATCCATGGACACGTTGAGCGTCTCACCGCTGGGGAGCACCGACCACTGCACCATGAAGCGGCCACCGGCCTCCATCGGCGTGCCCTGCGCGTGTGAACGCAGGCATGCGGTGATGGCGGGCTGGTTCGTCAGCACCACCTGCTTCACGTCCTCCGGTGTGAGGTGCTCCTTCACGTCCACCGCGGGCGGCACGTAGACGGTGCGCGCGGGCTCCTCCGCCTTCGAGACCTCCGCGTCCGCGTCTTCCGTGAAACCCAGCTCGCGCGCGAAGGTCTCATCGAGGTCCGCGTACGGCCCCTTCTCCGACGTGTCCTCCTCCACGGCCTCCGCGACAACATCACCCGGTGAAGTCGCGATGGCGTCTTGAGACGCGGCGCCTTCCGCCCCCGTGTCTCCGAAGTCGAGCTCGACGGGCGCGGGCGGCAGGGCCGCCGCCTCGTCTGGCTTCGCGAGGGCCTTGCGCTTGAAGGGCGCGGGGCTCACCACCGCGAGCGACTCCGCCACGGGCGTGCCAGGGTTTCGCACCGGCTCCGAGGCAGACACGGAGGCGCGCAGTCCCTCCGCCGCGTCCTGAAGAAGCGCCGAACCCATGCCCGGCGGCGTGCTGGAGACAGCCACGGACCACGCAGCACCGGAGACGTGCGGCGAGGCAGCGAGCGCCGCGTCCGGCGATGAACCGCTCACGGCGGCCTGCGTGGACGTGCTCGCTCCAATGGAGTGCCCGGACATCGCGGCGCCAGCGCCAGCCGAGGACAGGCCCGCCTGGGCGTCACCGCTCGCGCCAAGGACAGCGCCGTTCGCCGTGCGCCGGATGGCATCGTCGACGCTCACCTGCGTCCCCGTGAAGTCACCACGCACGTAGAGTCCCGCGACCAGCATCAGGCCCGCCGCCAGCGCGCCCACGGCCGCCGCGCCCATCAACTCCCCAGGACGAAGTCCCAGGACACGGCCTGTCTCGGTCGCGCTCGCAGCGCGCCACCGCGCGGATTCCAGGTGCGCATGCGGCGGCGCATCACCCCACATGGGCGCATCCGGCGCACGCGCCAGCACATGCTCCGCACGCGGCGGCAACAAGGCGCCCAGGGACGTCACCTGCTTCGCTCCAGGTGACGTGCGCATCCACTCGGGAATCTCCACCGTGGGCTCGGGCAACACGTCCAGCGTGTGCGAGGTGGACGACGGCAGGCGCTCCAGCCACTCCGTCTCCTCCTCCGCGAGTGCGAGCAGCGCGCGCATGCTCGCGGAAACATCCGTCACGGGTGCAGGGTCTTCCACGGCTGCGTCGTCTTCACACGCCTCGAGAAGCTCACGGTCGAGATACGCGTCGAGGTCTCCCTCGAGCGCCTCGCTCACGCTCACCGTGCCGCGCGGCTCCAACGCACCTGGAGTGCCGTTGCCCTGAGTACGGAACTGCCCTTCAGCTCCGGAAAGAAGCTCGTCCACACGCCCTCCCTCGCCCGCGCTGCACTCACCGGCCCTGACTTCGACTGGGCGTGCAACGTAGGAACCGGTCCTCGTCGCGCCACCCCCCACTGTTCGTCCTAGAACGCTGTGCCCCCTGGAGGCACCGCGCCTGTCCACTGCTTCACCGGGTCAACTCACGGCGGATGGCGCACGCGGCCCCGCAACTTCGCGCTCTGGAAGTTCATTCCGCACGCGAGCATGCGCGCTGGACTCACGACACCTCATGTATCAATCACGCCTGCATCCACCCCACTGGCCGCCTCTGCGTGCGGTCATGTTTCCACCCGGAGTCAGTCACCCATGAGCACGACTTCCACCGACGACATCCGCACGCTGACGGAGCTCGAAGGCCGCGTCATGCGCGCCATCCAGACGAAGGACCTGGAGGCCATCAAGTCGCTCACGACCGAGGACTTCATCTATCGCGGCGCGGACGGCGCGGAGATGAACCGTGACGCGTTCATCGTGGGCATCGCCGAAATCCCCGGTGACATCACGTCCGTCGAAGCCGAAAAAATGAAGTCTCACGTCTTCGGTGACACGGGCGTACTCGCCGGCATCCAGCGCTCGCGGCTGCGCATGACGGACGGCAGCGAAGTCACCGACGCCGTGTACTTCACCGACGTGTGGCAGCGCCGCGACGGGAAGTGGCTCATGGTGTTCGCGCACAGCAGCCCGGCCGCGCCCACCGAGGCTCAGCAGGCGCCCGAAGGCGCACCGCAGCAGCACTAACCCTGCCCCTCCGTCCCACGAGGACGTTCCGCAACCCACACCCCGATGCGCGGCGTCAGGCGCCGCGCACCTCACATCGCAGCGCCTCCTACGCGGAGCGCGCATCCTGATACACTCCGAGACAGGGAGGCCGTCATGATGCAGCTCTTGCACGGTGAGCGCCGGTGGCGCCTGCCGGCCCAGGGGGAAGACTGGCTCATCGTACCGTCCGTCGACCTGGAGCGGCTGAAGCACCCGCAGGCACCGGTCCCCGACGTCTTCGTCAGCTCCGCCTTGAAGCGCTGGCTGGCCACCTCCGCCGCGCACACGCTGTATGCGATGTACGAAGCGCTCGGAGGCAGCCGCCCGCTGGGGCTGTCCGGCCTGGAGCGCGGCCGGTACGAGCAGCGCCTTCAGCAGCGGCTCACCGAGGCCTTCGTGCATGGAGAACTGGTGGCGCTCCCCATGGCGCGGCCGGTGCTGCTGCCCACGCCCTGGCCGGAACCACCGCCGCTGACGTCCGAGGAAGCCCCCGTCGAGGAACAGACGTGGCTGGCCATCGAGCTGAAGGACGAGGAGGGAACCCCCATCCCCCACGCGCGCTACCTGGTGACGCTCCCGGATGGGAGCACGCGCGAAGGCACCCTCAACAAGAATGGCTACGCGCGCGTGGACGGCGTGAATCCCGGCCAGTGCCAGGTCACCTTCCCGGAGCTGGACGGGCAGAGCTGGTCATGACGGCCTCGATGTCCGAAGCCTCCTTGGGGATGGCGGCGGTGAGCACCTCGTTGCCATCCGGCGTGACGAGCACGTCGTCCTCGATGCGGATGCCGCGCACGTCCGCGTAGCGCGCCAGCACGTCGCGCTGGAGCCTGTCCTTCGCGCGCGCCATGAGCCGCGCGTCCGACAGGATGGCGGGCACCTGGTACATGCCCGGCTCAATCGTCACCGCCATGCCGGGCTCCAAATCCCGGTCCAAGCGCAGCGAGCGGTGACCGAACTCCGGCGAGCGCGTGCGGCCCGGCGCGTAGCCCGCCCGGTCTCCCAGGTCCTCCATGTCATGCACGTCCAGCCCCAGCAGGTGGCCCACGCCGTGCGGGAAGAAGAGCGCGGTGACGCCGTCCACCACCAGCTCCTCCGGGTCCCCACGGAGGATGCCCAGCGCCACCAGGCCTCGCGCCATCTCCCGGTGCGCGGCCAGGTGCACGTCGCGATAGCGCGTCCCCGGCTGGACCGCGTCGATGCTGGCCTTCTGCATGCGCAGCACGACGTCGTACAGCTCGCGCTGCGTCGTGCTGAAGCGGCCCGTCACCGGCCACGTGCGCGTCACGTCACAGGCGAAGCCGGCGGGGCTCTCACCGCCCACGTCGGCCAGCAGCAGGTCTCCCTCGCGCAGCGTGTGGTCATAGCGCAGGTTGTGCAGCACCTCGCCGTGCACGGTGACGATGGGCTGATACGCCGGCCGCATGTCGCGCGAGACGAACTCCGCCTCCATCGCGGCGCGCACCGCGGCCTCCAGGATGCCCGGCCGCGTGGCGTGCATGCCCGCCAGATGGGCCAGCACCGTGACTTCCGCGGCCTGACGCAACTGCGCCTGCGCGGCGTCGTCGTGGCGAAGCCGCAGCGCAATCATCGCGTCCGCCAGCGGCACATCCACCGCCGCCAGGTGACCGGGACGCACCTCGCGGCCCAGCAGCGCGGCCACGTCCAGGCACGTCTCCAGGTCCGGCGTGGGCAGCGTCGCCACGTCGCGGCCCTTCAGCGCCGCGGGCAACTCGGCGCGCGAGCGCACGGTGCAGCCCGTCCGCTCCGCGATTTCAGCGAAGCCGGGCACCGCGCCGTCCCACAGCGCGTCGTCGGGACCGGGCTCGGGCAGGTACAGCGTCCAGCCCTGGCCGTCATACAGGCCCACGCCGTCCGGCGCCGCGAGCCCGAAGAGGTAGAGGAAGTGACTCGACGCCCGAAAGGGGAACTGGTCGGCGGCGTAGTTGCGCGGGCGGGGGCGGCTCGACGCCAGCAGCGCGGCTGCGCTCCCCAGGGCCTTCGCCAGCTGCTCCCGCCGTCGGGTGAGAGCGGAGCGCTCGGAAACGGAAGGGAGCAGCATTCTGGAACCTCGCGTTCAGGCACCCAGCGGGCGCTGGGGCAACAGTTTGAAAAGGAAGGCCAGGAGGTCGTCGAAGTGGCCGCCCTTGCGGAAGACGGCATCCACCGGCATGTCGATTTTCCCGTCATGACCGGTGACGAAGACGACCTTGGTCTTCGGCATGTGGTGGCGCACCAGCGGAATCAGCCCCGTCCCAAAGCCGTCACCCAGGCTCTGGTCCAACAGCACGGCGTCATACGCGCGAGGCCGGTTCAATAATCCCGCGGCCTCCGAATAGGAGCCAGCGGTGACGACCGCGAAGCCCGCATCCTCCAAGAGCGCGGACAGCGTCATCCGGTTGGAAGGGTCGTCTTCCACGAGCAGCAGGCAACGCCCGAACGTCCAGTTCGTCTCCATCACTTGCTCCCCCGAGTCACATCATTCCGGTCATGGGCCCCCGCCTCCGGGCCCGTGAATTGGATTTCCACGTAGGTGCCCCCGGAGGGGCCCGCACCCAGGTCCAGCTGCCAGCCATGCCGCACGGCCGTCCGGTGGACGATGCTCAGCCCCAGCCCGGCGTGGTGGGGCCGCGTGGTGAAGAAGGGCTCCAGGGCGCGCGAGTACGCCTCCGCCGCCAGGCCCTCTCCGGTGTCCTCCACGCGCAGGCACACGCCGCTTTCAGCGTCACGCGTGCGCACCGTGAGCGTCCCGCCGCGCGGCATGGCCTCCAGCGCGTTGTCCACGAGGCAGCGCACCAGCAGCGCCAGGTCCTCCACCTCCAGCGGGACGCCGCCCTGCTCCTTCAGGTCGCGCACCACCTCCACCGACGGCGGCACCTGGGCCTCGGCGAGCGCGTGCTCCACGCCATCGCGGGCGCTGCACCGGGGACGCGTGCCACCGGTGGGCGGCGGCGCGCGCTTGGAGAGCACGTCCTCGGCGGACGTCAGCTCCTTTTCGATGAGCTGGAAGAAGGTCTCCACGCGCGGGTCCGCGCTCCAGAGGTCCGTCTTCTTCACCTGCCGCATCAAGTAGAACGAGGCGTTGCGGATGCTGGCCAGCTTGTTGCGCAGGTCGTGCCGCAGGGTGGAGGCCACCACGTCCGCCACCGCCGCCCGCTCACGCGCCTGGAGGTCTCTGCCTGCCATGGGTCAAATCCTCGCGCCTTGCAGCCCTTGTTGAGGCCGGCCTCGCACCCTTGCAATCGCCTGCACCAGCTCACGCAACGGTACCGGCTTGGTCATGCACACCACCGCGCCTTGCGCCGCCACCCTGCGGAGCATCTCCGGCACCACGTGGCCGGACACGGCGATGATGGCGACGGACAGGTTCGCCGCGCGCACCTTGGACACCAGCTCCGGCCCGCTCATCTCCGGCATCACCAGGTCCAGCACGCAGACGTCGTATTCCCCCGAACGCAACGAGGACAACGCCTCCTCGCCGCTGTACACGGCGCGCGCGCGCAGGCCCACCGTGCTCAGGGCGCGCACCATGCCGCGCGCCACCTGTTCGGTGTCGTCCACCACCAGGACCTGCGGCGCCGCCGCCGCGCGCAGCACCGTGTCCAGCGCGTGCGCCACGTCGAAGGGCTTGGGCAGCACGGTGAAGGCGCCCTCGGCGAGCGCGTCATCCACCAGCTCCTCCGCCGTGAAGGCCGTCATCAGCACCACCGGCATGTCGGGGCGCTCCTGCTTGATGCGGCGCAAGAGCTCCACGCCGTGCAGGCCGGGCATGCGGATGTCCGTGAGCACCACGTCCACGGATTGCTTCTCCAGGAGGCGCAAGGCCTCCTCACCATTGGCCGCCTCGAGGACCGTGTGGCCCTCCAGCTCCAGGTTCGCGGCCAAGGTGATGCGAAGCGACTCCTCGTCGTCGACCAGCAGGATGCGCGCGGGGGCCACTGCGACGTCCTCCATCATGCGGCCTGGGCCGCCGCTGCCGCGGGGAGCTCAATGAGGAACTCACTACCCCGCTCCGCTTCGCTGCGCACAGAGATTGTGCCGCCATGACGTTGCACCATGTTGGCGACAATGGCCAGTCCCAAGCCGGTGCCACGCGTCTTCGTGGTGAAGAGCGGTTCGAAAATCTTGGGCAACACCTCCGGAGGAATCCCCGCGCCGTCATCCATGACCCGGATGCGCCAGGGACTCGCGTCTCCACCTTCCGCTACGACTGAAACCACTCCATTGCGCCCCACGGGCATGGCCTCCACCGCGTTCTGCACCAGGTTCACCAGGACCTGACGGAACTGCTCCTTGTCCAGGTGCGGCACCGGCAACGACTCCGGCACGTCATTGACGATTCGCACCCCTTCCCGCTGCGGCACCACGCCAATGGCCTCGTCCACCAACGGACGCAGCGGACACGGCTGGAGCGCGGGCGGGCGCTCGCGGGCGAAGTCGAGCAGGTCGGAGATGATTTTCGCGCAGGCGTTCAGCTCGCGCTCCATCAGCCCCAGGAACTGGGGGACCCGTGGGTCATCCGCGGCCCCTGCTGGGTCCCTCGTGAGCTTCCGGGAGAGATAGGCGTGGGAGTTGCGCACGGCGGCCAGCGGGTTTCGCAGCTCGTGCCCCACGCTGGCGGCCAGCTGCCCCACCGCGGCCAGCTTCTCCACGCGGATGAGGTGCTCCTGGAAGCCGCTGAGCTCGCGCAGGGCGCGGTCCAGCTCGCGCGCCTTCGCGTGCTCCCGTTCGCGGGCCAGCTCCAGCTCCGCCCGGCGCACCGCCACCTCACGCAGCTCGCGCAACATGCCCCGGCACGAATACACCAACACCACGTCGATGAAGGCCACCCAGAAGGCGTGCTCCACGAACCGCCACAGCTCCGGCGGAAGCCCGCCGTAGAGCGAGTGTGACCACAGGGTGCCGCGCATCACGTGGTCCACGACGGTGGTGATGCTCGCGGTGAGCAGCACCCACGGGTCGCGGTACAGCGCCAGGAAGGCCAGCGAGCCGAAGATGTGGAAGTGCGTCTCCACCCGGCCGTCCGTCAGGTAGATGAGCAGCGAGGACCAGAGCGCCTGGCATACGGCCACCACGTGACGCGTGGGCGTGGAGCCCGGGCGCCAGCGGGCCATCACCATGGGGAAGGCGCTGAGCAGCGTCCCCACCAGCACGGCCGCCTGGAGCTGCGCGCCGCTGCCCCGCGGACCGAACAGCGCGATGACGATGCCCACCGCCCACTGGCCCAGCATCAGCCCCGCGAAGAGCCGGTCCGTGCGGACGCGCACCGCGGACAGGTGCTCGCGGAACAGCCGCGCGGCGCGCTCCTTGAGCGCCATGGGCGGACTGGGCGGGCTGGACGTCTCGTCGCGCGCCGGGCTCATGGCGCGCTCCCGCGGGGGTCTTCCAGCTCGCAGCCGTAGACGGCGTGCCCGGCCAACGCTTCCGCCGGCGCGTCACCCAGCAGCGCCTCCACCGCGGCGCGCCCGGCGTTGTCGCCCGCGTGGCCCCGGGCCGTGGTGATGCCGCCGCTGAAGCGCAGCGCCCCACCCGCGTCGTAGAAGAGGACCTGACCGGAGGTGACGGCGCCGAAGCGCTCCGCCTGGACGCCGCCCTCGTCGCGCAGGGCGGTGACGCCCGGAATCGCCGCCGCGGAGCGCCACAGCTCGCCCTGCTCCCAATCCTTGCCGGTGCCCTCGGGCTTGAGGAAGAGCACGAAGGCGTCGAGCCGCCCCTGTGCCTTCGCCATCACCAACGAGAGCTCTCCCATGCTCGCGCGCGTGCAGGGACAGAGCGGGTGCGCCAGCATCACCAGCGTGGGACGGCCCTCCACGCGTGGCACGGTGGAGTCCCCGGGCCAGCGCGCGGGTGCCGCCAGGGACTCGCCGGGCGTGAGGGAGTAGCGAGCCATGGCGAGCGAACCCGCCACGATGCCGCCGAGCCAGACGACGCCGGTCACCACCCACCACCCACGCTTGCCCCCGGGGCGCCTCATCGCTCACCCCCCGGGTTCGCCCACGACCCACGCAGGCGCCCCGCGCACGGAACCGTGGCGGACTTGGCAAGTGAGGCTGTCGAGTGGACGGCGGCGGTGGTGACGAGGTGGGGAGCCTCGGCGTCGACCCGCAGCACCTGGAGGCGCTGGGCTTTCATGGCGTGACAAGCCACACGATAGCGCCCAGCCCCCCAGGTCTGTCATGGGTTTGAATGGCAAATGTTCGGAATGTGCGTCGCGCGACCGCCCAGCTGGATGTCTGTAATGGGAATGAAGCGCCGCGCGAGCGACACCGTCACCCGTGGTGCGTGCTGAGCGCGTCCGCGTAGTGTTGGAGCTGGCGCCTGGCGGCGTCGAACGCGTCCGTTACCGCCTGGTAGGCATCCTCGTGCCCGGTGCGCGCCTGCGGATCCCGGCTGGCGACAATGTTCCTCCCTGGCACACTCACATCCACGCGCACATGGAAATGCCTGCCGTGCTGCTTGTGCCGGTGCGGCTCCTCCACCACCACGTGGCACCCCACGATGCCGTCGTAGAACTGCTCCAGCTTGCCGGCGTGGTCGCGGATGTGCTCGCTCAGGGCCTCGCTCGTCTCCATGCCCCGATAGGTGATTTGCAGCGCTCGGTTCATCGTCCGCCTCGCGTGGTGGTGCCCCGGGAAGGGGGCATCGGGTTGCCTTCCCTTCCGGATGCATTTGCGCGGCCAGCGCGCCAGGTCCGCGAAATTCCATCAAACGCCACGCAAGCCACACGCTGCGTTTGCGGCGAAATGGGACACCGCGCAGTCTCTGCGGGGCGATTTGCCCCACCCCCTGAGAGGCGGATGTAGGCCCGCCCGGCTCCGCGCTCAACCCAGGGCCGCCACCTCCAGCACCGCCGCGCCGTGCACCTGGCCTCGCCTCAGCGCGGTGAGGGCGTCGTTGGCGGCGGACAGTGGGAAGGTTTGCACCCGGGTGCGCACCGGCACCTTGGGCGCGAGCGCGAGGAAGTCCAGCGCATCCGCCCGGGTGAGGTTCGCCACCGAGCGCACCACCCGCTCCTCCCACAGCAGCGCGTAGGGGAACGCGGGGATGTCGCTCATGTGGATGCCGCCGCACACCACCACGCCGGCCTTGTCCACCGCCCGGAGCGCGGCGGGCACCAGCGCGCCCACGGGCGCGAAGAGGATGGCCGCGTCCAGCCGCTCCGGAGGCACCGTGTCCGAATCCCCGGCCCACTCCGCGCCCAGCTCCCGCGCGAACCGCTGGCCCTCCACGTCCCCCGGCCGGGTGAAGGCGAAGACACGCCGGCCTTGGTGGCGCGCGACCTGGATGAGCAGGTGCGCCGCGGCGCCGAAGCCGTAGAACCCCAGCAGACGGCGCTCGCTCCCCACCATGCGGAGACTGCGAAACCCGATGAGGCCCGCGCACATCAACGGCGCGGCGTGGACGTCGGTGTACTCGGGCGGCAGGGGGAAGCAGAAGCGCTGGTGGGCCACCGTGAACTCCGCGTAGCCACCATCCAGCTGGTACCCCGTGAAGCGTGCCTGCTCGCAGAGGTTCTCCTGGCCCGCCAGACAGAAGCGGCAGTGGCCGCAGCTCCAGCCGAGCCAGGGGACGCCCACTCGCGTGCCCACGGGAATGGCCGTCGCCCGCTCGCCCGCTGCCTCCACCGTGGCCACGATTTCATGGCCTGGGACCAGCGGCAGCTTGGGCTTCGGCAGCTCACCGTCCACGACGTGCAGGTCGGTGCGGCAGACCGCGCAGGCGCGCACGCGGAGCAACAGCTCCTCCGGGCCGGGGCGAGGAATGGGCAGCCGCGTCTCATGCAGGGGCTGCCCGACCTCGCGCAGCACCATCGCGCGCATGCTCCCTTCCATGCTCCACCCCCTGACGCCGCGCGCTCCAGCGCAGCGCACCCGGGAGGAAGATGGGAGGGGCTCCTCAAATCTGCACCCCCGCGAGCAGGCCCGGCCACATGCGCACGGTGGTGCGGCCCTCGTCCGCGACGTGGCGCCACTGCGGCCCGATGCCCAGCTCCTTCCACGGGTCGCTGTCATCCCAGGTGACGAGCGTGTTGGCGCTGACGCCACCGAACACCGCGAAGTGCCGCGCCACCTGCCAGCCCGCCGTCAACCGGAGCTGCGCCAGGACATGCTTCGAGTCGTCGAAGAGCCGCTTCGTGTGGACGGTGCTGCTCACCGCGTCGATGTCGAAGAAGAAGCGGCCCGCGGGGATGTGGCCGCCCAGGCCCGCGCCCATGACATAGCGGCGGCGGTCCTCGTCGATGGAGGGGCTGTAGCCCACCGTGAACAGCGAGTAGATGTGACGGCCGCCCAGCTTCACGCCCACGTTGGTGAGCGCCACGTCACTGGCCCAGACCTGCACATGCGCCTGACCGCCACCGACGAAGCTGAGGATGCCCACCGCCTCGCCGTCCAACTCGCGGGCCACGTTGAGGATGCCCACCTGCGCGCCCGCCACGTTGTTGGCGATGTTGACGATGCCCACCTGCGCGCCATCCACCTCGCCGCCCACGTTGATGATGGAGAGCTGGGCGCCGGAGAGACTCCGCACGTAGCTGACACCCGAGGACATCTGGAGCCCCGTCATCTGCCCCGCCACGTTGAGGCCCGCGGCGGCCTGGAGCCCGTGGACCCGCTCCGTCGCGATGTTGGCGCCCACCGCGGCCTGGAGCCCGCGCACCGGGCCGCCCGACACGTTGGCGCCCACGCCGAGCTGCGCGCCCAGCAGGCCCTTCCCGGCGACGTTGACGGCCACGGCCACCTGCGTGCCATTCACCTCGCCCGGCGCGATGTTGCCACCCACCGCGAGCTGCGCGCCTTCCGCGTTCCCGCGCACCACGTTGACCCCCACCGTGGACTGGAGGCCCAGCAGGTCCGCGCCGGCCACGTTGGCGCCCACGGAGAACTGGGCGCCCGTCACCGGCCCCTGGGCCAGGTTGGCGCCCACCGCGAGCTGCGCGCCGCTCAGCCCACCCTCCCCCACCCAGTTGCCGGCCAGCGACATCGCCAGGCCGTCCACCCGCTTCGCATGCGTCGCCACCAGGCCGATGGACACGTTGTTGACCACGTTGCCGGTGTGGAAACCCGACGTGCTCAGCCCCGGCACCAGGGTGAGGCTGAACGGAATGTGCACTTCGTTCGCGTCGGCCTCCGCCTTCGCCTCGGGCACGCCTGCCGAAGGCGCATGGGCACCGTCAGGCACGACGGGCATGGAGGACGCGTCATTCGACGGCGCCACAGGGCTCACAGCGCCGGACGCGGACGGGCTCCCCGTGGGCGCCCCGGCGGCCAAGGTGTGGACCACCGGCTGCTCCGCCGCGGCCACCAGCGGCGGTGCGGACAGCTCACGCGCCACGCCCGGCCAATCGACAGACGCCGCTCCGCTCGCGGCGCTCGAGGACGGCCCGCCCGCCGTCTCCTCTGCGGAGGCCGAGAACGCCACCACCGCCGCCATCATCCCCGCGCACACCGAGACCTTGCGATTCATCGCCTGGACCTTCCTGGACTGTTTTGAATGCGGCCCGGCCCGCATCGCGCGGTCACCCGGGCCAGGAAAAATCATCGGGAGGCGTCGCCGCCCCGCTCGTGCAAGAGAACACCGGCACCGCGCGGAACTGTCACCTGTCCACTTCAGCGCAGCCGCTATCATCGGCCGCCATGTCCTCCCGTGCCCCGTCCCGCCGCGACGTGCTCACCGCGACCCTGGGTGGCCTGCTCCTGCCCGGCGTCGCCGCCTCACAGCCCGCGAAGAAGGCCGCACCGGGCCCGTCCGCCGTGAAGCCCCCGGAGAAGACCGCCGCGCCCTCGCGCGGCCGAGGAGATGCCATGCTCACACGCCCCATTCCCAGCACGGGCGAAGCGCTGCCCATCATCGGCCTCGGCACCTGGCAGACGTTCGACGCCGCACCGGGCGAGCGAGCCCCCCTGGCCGAAGTGCTCCGCACCTTCCTCGACTCGGGCGCGCGCCTCATCGACTCCTCGCCCATGTACGGCCGCGCGGAGTCCGTGGTGGGCGAGCTGCTGCGGAAGCTCGACGCGACGAAGACGCCCTTCCTCGCCACCAAGGTGTGGACCACCGGCAAGAACGAAGGAATCGCGCAGATGCGTGAGTCCATCCGGCGCATGGGCCAGGGCCGCATGGACCTGATGCAGATTCACAACCTCGTGGACTGGCGCACGCACCTGCCCGTCCTGCGGGACTGGAAGGCACGCGGCGCCATCCGCTACCTCGGCATCACGCACTACGCCCGCAGCGCCTTCGATGACCTGGAGCGCATCATCCGCGAGGAGAAGCCGGACTTCGTCCAGCTCCCCTACTCGGTGCTGGAGCGCGACGCGGAGAAACGCCTGCTGCCCGCCGCCGCCGCGCACGGCGTGGCGGTGCTCGTCATGCAGCCCTTCTCCAGCGGCACCCTCTTCGAGCGCGTGCGCGGCCGTCCCCTGCCCGGCTGGGCCGCGGACATCGACTGCACCAGCTGGGCCCAGGTGTTCCTCAAGTTCATCCTGGGGCATCCAGCGGTGCACTGCCCCCTGCCGGCCACCCGCAAACCCTCGCACGCCGCCGACAACGTGCGCGCGGGCTTCGGCCGGATGCCCGACGAGAAGCTCCGCGCCCGCATCGTGAAGGAACTGGAGGGCTGAGCGGCGGCTACAGCTCCGGGTCCGGCGTGTACTGGAGCTCGCCCGTGGGCTCCAGCACCAGGCCCGTGCCGGGCTCGTCCGCTTCGTCGTCGCGGCCCACCTCCAGCACGGACTCCTTCGCGTCCCACTGGCCCAGGTAGTACTCGCCGCCCGCGGCCATGCAGGCGCGGCCTTCCGACACCACCGTCTCCACCACTTCCTTGAGGTCGCTGGTGGCGCGGAGCAGCGTCCACGACTTGCCGTCCTCCTTGAAGCCCTCCACCAGGTCCTTGAGCTCGGCGTCGCGAGGCATGCCGTCGGGCAGCGTCTGGCGCTCCCACGTGCGCGGCTCGCGCTGCGGCTGACGGGCCTTCCACGCGCGCGCCAGCGCCAGCAGCTTCTCCTCCGCCGCCTCCTGGAGCGCGTGCATCTCCTCGGGCAGGTCGATTTCCTCCAGCGCCAGCACCGCCGTCTCCAACTGCAGCGCCTTGAGGCTCCACTCGTTCCACGCCGTCTTCAGCATCCGAACCCTCGCTTTCCTGCTCGGCCACCTACCACAGGCCCGCCTGCCCTGGCGGCGACCAACCCACCGCCATGTGCCCGCCGACCTCCACGCTGCCTACCTTGTGCTCCCAAGGGAGGCAGCGATGGCCAGGAAGAAAAAGGACACCCAAGACGTCACCGAGCACTTCGATGACCTCATCAAGGACATCAAGGTCGCGATGATGACCACCGTGGAAGCGGATGGCAGCCTGCGCAGCCGCCCCATGTGGACGCACGCGCGAGACTTCGACGGAGAGCTCTGGTTCTTCACCCGCGAGCATTCCCCCAAGGTCGACGAGGTGACGCACGACCACCACGTCAACCTCGCGTACTCGGACCCGACCCGGGACCGCTACGTCTCCGTGAGCGGCCGTTGCCGGCTGGTGCTCGACAAGGAGAAGGCCCGCGCGCTGTGGAACCCCACCCTCAAGGCCTGGTTCCCCGACGGCCTGGACGACCCCGAGCTCGCCCTGCTCTGCGTCCGCGTGGAGAAGGCCGAGTATTGGGACACGCCCAGCAGCCGCATGGTCCAGCTCACCGGCATGGTGAAGGCCGCCTTCACCGGACAGCCCTACGCACCGGGCGACCACCAGAAGCTCGACCTGGACGACAACGCCCCGCTGCCCCACTGAGCCGGACGGGCCCACCGGAATGGACCCGTCATCAAGGTAGGGCGGCGCCTCGCGACGGCTCCGCCTCCCCTGTCCCACTGACACCTTCTTCATCCTTCAAGCAGGGTGGGTCGCCATCAACCCATGGCGAACCTGTCCGAGGAGTGTGCCGTGGATGTCGTCCTTCTGACGACCTGGTGTTTCTCTGACAGCGTCGATCGCCTCGCCTTGTACCTCGGGCTGGCCTGATCCATGAGTGCGGCGCCCTCGGGTGGTAAGAGCCGCCACGCTCATGACGTTGAAGTGCCGAACGCTTTAGAGTATCAACCATCCGCTTTCGAGATTTTCCGCATGCACGACCGGTATCGTACCGACCCGCATACGGCCGACTCGAATACGTCTAACGAAGGAACATCACGATGGAAAACAAGAGGTCGGTCGCGAAGCCGGACGGCAAGCTCGCGGTCCTGATTCCGGGTCTGGGCGCTGTGTCCACCACGCTGATGGCGGGTGTCGAGCTGGCGCGCAAGGGCAAGGGTCACCCCATTGGCTCGCTCACGCAGATGGGCACCGCCCGCCTGGGGAAGCGGACCGACGGGCGCACCGTGAAGCTCAACGAGCTGGTTCCTCTGGCGGAGCTGAAGGACGTTGCCTTCGGCGCCTGGGACATCATCCGTGAGGACGCGTACGAAGTGGCCGTGCGCTCGGGCGTGCTCAGCGACAAGCACCTGGAGGAGGTGAAGCCGTTCCTCCAGAGCATCAAGCCGAAGCAGGGCGTGCACGACCCTGAGTTCGTGCGCCGCATCGAGGCCAACCACATCAAGGCCACCAAGACGCACCGCGAGAGCATCGAAGCGCTGCGCCAGGACATCCGCGACTTCAAGAAGGAGCTCAACGCGACGCGCGCCGTGATGGTGGTGTGCAGCAGCGTGGAGACCTTCCGTCCCCTGCCCGAGTCCTTCAAGACGCTGGCCGCCTTCGAGAAGGCGCTGGACGAGAACAGCCCGGACATCAACCCCACCGCGCTGTACACCTACGCGGCCATCAAGGAGGGCGTGCCCTTCGCGAACGCCACGCCCAACGCCAGCGTGGACACGCCGGCGCTCCAGGAGCTGGCCAAGCAGGAGTCGGTGGCCGTCGCCGGCCGCGACCTCAAGAGCGGCCAGACGATGATGAAGACGGTCATCGCGCCCGCGCTCAAGGCCCGCATGCTGGGCCTGGATGGCTGGTTCTCCACCAACATCCTGGGCAACCGCGACGGCGAGGTGCTGGACGACCCCGCGGCCTTCAAGGCCAAGGAAGTCACCAAGTCGAGCGTGCTGGACACCATCCTGCAGCCCGAGCTGTACCCGGAGCTGTACAAGAAGTACGCGCACAAGGTGTCCATCCACTACTACCCGCCCCGCGGCGACGCGAAGGAGGGTTGGGACAACATCGACATCACCGGATGGCTCGGCTATCCGATGCAGATCAAGGTCAACTTCCTCTGCCGCGACTCCATCCTGGCCGCCCCGCTGGTGCTGGACATCGCGCTGTTCCTGGACCTGGCCAAGCGGCTGGAGTGGCGCGGCATCCAGGAGTGGATGTCCTTCTACTTCAAGACCCCCATGGCGCAGCCGGGTCTGCCGGTGGAGCACGACCTCTTCATCCAGCTCACCAAGCTGAAGAACACGCTGCGCGTCGTCGCGGGCGAGGACCCCATCACCCACCTCGGGCTCGACTATTACGGAGATGACCTCCCGCTCTCCAAATAAGGTCACCGCGCTCACGTGGCTCTCCACCGTCCTGGGGTTGAGCCACTTGACGCTGGTGTACGCCACCGGCCGGCTGCGGTGGGACCACGTCGCGGCGGACGCGCTGATTCTGGGGGTGGCCTGGTCGGGCCCCCGCCTTCAGCGCTTCCTCCGCGGTGGGCTCGCGCTTTGGCTGACCGGGATGCTGCTGGACAGCCAGGGTCTCTGGCTGTTCCTGCGGGGCCCCATCCACACGGGCGACCTGTGGGAGCTGGAGCGCCAGTGGTTCCCGGCGCCCGGCGGCACCCACTGGCCCGAATGGTGGGCCACGCGCTTCACCCCGGCCTTGGACCTGCTGTGCGGCTTCGCCTACGCGGCGTACCTGTACGAGGTCTTCATCCTGGCCATCTTCTTCTTCGTGAAGAAGGACTCGCTCTTCGAAAGGCTGTGCTGGGGCTTCCTGGCGGCGAACGCCATTGGCGTCGTCATCTACGTGCTCTACCCCGCAGCGCCGCCCTGGTACGTGCTCCAGTACGGCCCGGGACCGGCCGACCTGGCCGCGCCCCCCAGCCCCGCGGGGACCGCCCGTTTCGACGAGCTGCTGGGCATCAGTTATTTCGCGAGCTTCTACTCGCGCAGCACCAACGTGTTCGGGGCCATGCCCTCACTGCACGCGGCGTACCCCTTCCTGGTGATGCTGTTCGTGTGGTCGCGCGGCTGGGCGTGGCGCATCTCCACCGGGCTGTTCGCGTTGCTCGTCGCCTTCTCCGCCGTATACCTGACGCACCACTACATCCTGGACGTGCTCGCGGGCCTGGGCGTGGCGGCGGTTGCATTCCTGGCGGTCGAAAGCGTCTACGCCCGTTGGACGGCCAGCGCCCCGTGGGCCGTGTCGTTGACTACAAGAGGAGACACCCGTGCTTGAGAACCTGATGGCGTGGTTGACCGGAAACCTGTCTCCGTCCGCCCGCATCTGGACGGCGCTGGCACCGGCCATCGTCGCCTGCACGTACTTCATCGGCGGGTTGCTCCTCTTCTGTATCCGCTGCGCCTTCAAGGGCATTCCCCGCGACGAGGAGACGCTCAAGCGCGGCAGCAACGGGCTGGTGGGCTTCTTCCTGCGGCACTACTTCTTCTGGGTCATCCAGCCCCTGTGGGCGGTGATTCTGCGTTCCGGTCTGCCGGCCAACGCGCTGTCCATGCTGTCGGGCCTGCTGGGCATCTCTTCCGGCGTGGCGGTGGCGGCGGGCCGCTTCGCGCTGGGCGGGTGGCTCTTCCTGTTCGCGGGCATCCTGGACGTGATGGACGGGCGCATCGCCCGCACGCGCAAGGAGGCCAACCCCGCGGGCGCGGCGCTGGACTCGGTGCTGGACCGGTACGTGGACTCGGCGATGCTCATGGGTCTGGCCTGGTACTACCGGGACACCTGGGTGCTGCTGCCCGCGCTGATGGCGCTGCTCGGCTCCTCGCTGGTGCCCTACGTGCGCGCCAAGGGCGAGGGCCTGGGCGTCAACGTGCGCGACGGCGCCATGCAGCGGCTGGAGCGGGTGCTCTTCATGGGCGCGGGCACGGCGCTGTCGCCCATCCTGGAGGCCGTCTTCTGGCCCGAGGAGAAGCACCCCATGCACTGGCTCGCGGTGGTGGGGCTCGTCTTCGTGGCCGTCATGAGCAACGTCACGGCGCTCTCCCGCTTCCGCAACCTGGTGAAGGCGCTGGCGCCCAAGCGTCAGGAGGCGCGCTCCGGCAAGGCCATCATCGGGCTCAACGCCCTGGCGGGCGCGGTGGCCACGGCGGTGGACTTCGCGCTGGTGCTGGCGCTGGTGGAGTGGGCGGGCATGCTGCCCGCCTGGGCCACGGTGCTGGGCTGCGGCCTGGGCGCGGTGGTGAACTACTCCATCAACCGGGTGCTCACCTTCAAGAGCAATGGCCCGGTGGCGCGGCAGCTGGCGCGCTACTCGGTGGTGAGTGGAACCAGCGCGCTGCTCAACGCGGGCGGCGTGGCGCTGCTGACGCTGCACCCGCAGCTGGCCTATGCGCTGGGGTGGTGGCTGGTGCGCGGCGTGGTGTACTTCGCGTGGAACCTGCCGCTGCAGCGGGACTACGTCTTCAACAACGACGCGGCGGCTTCCGAGGACGCGCTCATGGAGCAGCGCCCCCATGCGGCCTGAAGGGCGCCTCCAGGCGCTGAAGGGCCTGGCTGTGGCCGCCGCGCTCGTGCTGCCCTCGGTGGCGGCGGCGGGCGCGGTGCTGGAGCCGAAGCTGTCCCCCAGTGACAACTACGGGGAGAACTTCACCTTCATCGGCGACCTGGACGGCGGCACCTTCATCTTCGTGCAGCTGACGGTGACGAACATCGGTCCCGGCTCGCGCACCGGCCTGTGCCGGACCACGGTGCTGACGCCGGGGCAGAAGGCCTGGTCGGCGCAGACGAAGGTCAAGGCGCGCGACTGGCGCTATGACAAGGAGAGCTCCACGCTGAAGATGGGGCCGTGCTCGGCCCGCTCCGCGGACGGGGCCACGCGCGTGGAAGTCCCGCTGGATGGCGGGCGGGTGCTGCTGGAGTACGCCGCGCCCATGACGCCCCAGGGCCAGGAAGGCACCGAGGTGGAGGTGGGCAAGGACCGCTACCACCACGAGGTGACGCTGGCCTTCAGCGCGTTGAAGGCGACGGTGAAGCGGCCCAAGGGCGAGGACGTCGTCTACACGGGTGGCGGGTACGCGGACCACACGCGCTCCACCATTGCGCCAGCGAAGCTTGCGAAGCGGTGGGTGCGCTTCCGGGCGCTGCTCGGCGGCGAGAAGCTGGTGCTGCTGGCGCGCGAGGGGCAGGACGGTGAATACGGCCCCGTGTACACGTGGGAGGAAGGCGCCAAGGCCCGCTCGCTGGAGCACTTCACGCTCGCGCGGGAAGGCGTGAAGGAGCGGAGCTCGTGGACGGTGGAGCTGTTCGCGGATGGCGCCTCTGCCATGGTGCTGCGCTCCACCTCGCTGATGCAGCGCAGCGCGCCAGTGGAGGATTTGGGCGCGGTGCTGGGCGGGCTGGTGCGCTCGGTGGTGGGCTCGCCGGTGACGTACCTGCACCGGGCGGTGCTGGAGCGTGAGGGCAAGGCACCGGTGACGGGGCTGATGGAAGTGACGCTCGAGGGCGACCTGTGAGTTTTGCTTTGCTGCGGGAAGTGCACCACGTGCCGGGTGTGCGCGGCTGGGTGCGCAAGCAGGTGCTGCGCTCGGTGGCGCGCTGCGTGGAGTGGACCACGAAGCTGCCGGGGCGCGGGCTGAACGTGTCTCAGGTGAATGACTGGCTGTACGTGGGTGGCGCGGTGCCTCGCTCGCGGTACGCGGAGCTGAAGGCGCGCGGCATCACCGCGGTGATTGACGTGCGGGGCGAGCGCTGTGACGACGCGGAGGCGTTGAAGGCGCTGGGCATCGAACTGCTGAACCTGCCCGTGACGGACCGCTATCCGCCGTCGGTGGAGCAGCTGATGCGGGGTGTGGAATGGGCCCTGCCCCGGCTGGAGCAGGGCGGCACGCTGTATACCCACTGCGAGCACGGCGTGGGCCGGGGCCCGCTGGTGGGGCTGGCGGTGATGGTGGCGCGCGGCTGGGAGGCGCCGGCCGCGTACCGCGAGCTGCGGCAGGCGCGGTGGCAGTCCACGCTGAATGACCGGCAGTTGAACGGGCTCGCGGACTTCGTCGCCGCGTGGCAGGCGCGGACGTCCGAGCGGGCGGCGTAGGCCGCGCCCAGCTCAGTCTCGCTTCAAGATGACGCCGTCATCGCTGATGGCATAGCTCGCGCCAGGGTCCATGACTTCCGGCTGCAGGCCACAGCGCTCCTGCTCCCTGGGCGTGAAGTGAACGAAGGTCATCTTCTCGCCCCGCTGGAGCCAGGCGTCATACGTCTCGATGCGATAGAGACACTGCGTCATGGCATCCGCGTTCTTGGGGGGCTTCGTTCCGGGAGGCAGGAAGTCCTCCATCGCGAGCTGGAGCGCCTTCAACTGAGTGCCATCCACGGTGGTCGAGGCTTCCTTTGTCCACTCCGGGAACTGGATACCGGCGGAGACCTCGGGCGGCGCAACTGGCGTCTTGGACCGCAGGTACATGCATCCACTCATGAGGCTCATGAGGATGATGAAGCCGACTGGTTTCATCTACGTATCCTCCAGTTCGACTGCTGTCGATGCCAGCTTGAGTTTCCACTCTGTGGCAGGAAATTCGAGAGCATGGGCTGGCACGTCGAATGATGAGAACCTCGTCATGAAAATGCTTCCGCTGGTCGCACTCATTGCCTGTTCCAGCCTGCTGCACGGCTGCGCCCTGTTTGGCTACTACAAGCTCCCCAAAGCCGAGCGGGCATCGCCGGAGGAGGCAGCGAAAGTGACGTTCCCTGACTCGATGGAGCAGGGAACGCACCTGGACGGTCCAGCGATGGCGGCACTCGAAGTCGCGATGAACGACTTCCTCCCTCCTGACGCCAAGGCAGAGGCTCGCACCGAGGAACTGGCACGGTGCCTGTCACAGCGAAGCACCTACGACGTGACGGTATTGAAGCAGGACGACCAGCTCTACTTCGTCAGCTTCCTGCCCAGGCTTTCCCGATGCGGAATCGAGCTCGCCGCCCCCATCATGGATGCGGGCGCGACCTATGCCATCGATGGGAACGGACGGATTCTGAGCGAACTCTGACCACTGGCTCCGCTGTGAGGCCGCACACGCTCGTGCAGATGCTACGGCCCACTGAAGAGCGCGAGGCCACGCGACAACCAGGCGCGAGCCCTGTCCTCCACGGCATACGTGAATCCGTCGCGCGAGCCTCGGGCGTAGACCTCCTGGTAGCCCGCCGGTGCGTCCGGCACTGCATTCCCAAGCCACAGCGTCTGCACGGCGCCGCCCTCCTCACTCACCTCCACGGAGGCCACGGGCGGAGACAGGCCCGCCTGCGCGTCCTGCACCGCCGCGTCGAGGAGGCGCGAGGCCTCGATCCGCTGAAGCCAGAGGAGATGCGCCTCCACCTGTGACGCGTCGAACCGGAAGGACTCCGGCGGCGACTGCGGCTCACGCAGCACCCAGCCCTGCGCTTCCTTCGCCACCACCACCGTCGTGTCACCGGCCTGGATGCGCACCTGGTTCACCTTCTCCAACGCGAACCGCAGCAGGAGCAGGTCGCGGAAGTCCACCAGCCGCTTGCGCACCTGCGATGCCGCCACCGCGGACACCTCGTACACCCGCGCATCTCCCTCCAACTGGACGAAGACGGTGTCCTGGGACTCCGACGCACGGCTCAGCCGCAACACCACCGTCTTCCCATTCTTGAGCCGCGCCTCCACCGTGTCATGCGCCTGGGTGAGCGCGGCCTTCGCCTCCGTGGCGGCCTCCCCCGCGAGCACGTCCTGCGCCTCGACCTCCAACAAGTCCCGCACGACCTGTTCGACCACGTGCGAACTGAACCGGAAGCCCTCCGGCACCTGCGTCCCCTCCGCGAGCCGCCAGCCGCCGGGCGCGCCATTCGACGTCACCGTCACCGGCGCTTCGTCCCCGACTCGAAACACCAGCTGCGTGATGTCCCCAGGCGCCCCCCGCACCAGCCGCGCGTCACGCCAGTCCATGACGCGCCGACGCCACAACCAGCCCAACAACGAGGGGTGCTCGAAGACGTCCGCGTTGGCCGCCTTGCGCACGTAGGTTCCACCGTTCGACGCCCCATCCTTCCCGAGCACCAACTCCAGCGGAGGGCGGCCCTCCTGGAGGATGCGAACCTTCAGCCCGCGCGCGTCATCCAGCCAGAACTCGTTCAGCCGGCCGGCCTCGCCGGTGACGAACTTCGCCCCAGCCACCCGGGTCAGGGACTCCAGCGCACCCTTCACCATCGCCTCGTCCGCCAGGAAGCGGCTCTCCGGCGAGCCCGGTTCCGCGACCGTCCACCCACTGCCGTCCCGCTGCAGCGTGGCGCGGCGGACGCCCGAGAGCTCCAGCCCGGAGACGCGGGCCAGGTCGAAGCCCTGCAGGTCCAACTGGCGTCCACCACCGCTGGCTTCCGGCTGCCCCGGCGGCTGCTCACCGGCGACGAACATGAACACGAGCAACAGCACGGCTGCGCCAACGACGATGACCAGCGCCTTCTTCATGGCTCTCCCTCGGCTCCGGGCCCAGAGAGAACCCTTACTTCACCCCCGCACATCTCGGCATCCCCCTCCGTGACTTTCGGAGGGGCCGGCTCATGGAGCCCCAGCCGTCGCCTTGCGCCGCCACGCGGCCGGCGTCACCCCATGGACGCGGCGGAACTGACGGATGAAGTGCGTCACGTCCGCGTAGCCCACGCGCTCCGCGATGATGTCCACGCGCTCGTCCGTGCCACGCAGCCGGCGGCGTGCCTCCGCCATCCGGCACTCCAGAATCCACTCGCCCACCGTGCGGCCCGTCTCCTGCCGCACCACGCCCGCGACGTGCGCGGAGGAGCGCCCCAGCGCCTTCGCCACCTGCGCGAGCGACAGCGGCTCCAGACAGTGCGTCTCGATGTACGTGAGCGCCTTGCGGCTCAGCCCCAGGGACGGCGGCTCGCTCGCGCCCGTCTGGACCGTCATGCGCTCCAGTTCGATGAGGACCAGCCGCAGCAGCGAGCGCGCGGCTTCCTCGCCCCCCGGCTCGTTCCGGGCCACCTCCTCCGACAGCAGGCGCATCCACCGCGCCAGCCTCCGGCGCTGCGGCAGCGTGGGCCGCAGCACGGGGTGACAGCCCTTGCGCACCCGCAGCAACGGCCCCAGGCGGTTCGCGGCCCCACCGTCCTCACCCAAGGCATCCGGATGGAAGGCCACGCCCCACCCTTCCGCGTTCGAAGCGCCGGCCCCGTGCGCATCTCCGGGCGGAATCAGGTGGACGTCTCCCGCCCGGACCACCAGGTCCCCCGCGTGCCGCATCTTCGACTCGCCTCGCGTCACCAGCATCACCACGGCGTAGGCGTGCACGGCGGTGGCGCGCCCGCCCCGAGGGTGGACCTGAAGGCGCCCCGCCCATATCGGCAGCCGCCCTTTTTCGAAGTCCAGGCGCGACGACGAATCGGGCCCCCAGGACGGCTGTCGTGGCTCGGACGGCATCGCCCCTTCGTAGCGAGCGAAGCCGCCGGGCTCAACCCTGAGCAGGTCCATGCGCGGCGCCCGCCCGTTCCAGGTTCAGGTCATGGTTCAACATGCCCGCCGCGAGCATCCCCGCGGACGCGGCCACGATGGCCGCCTGCGCCCGGGTGCCGAGGTCCCCCGCCGCGTAGATGCCCGGCACCGACGTCTCGCCCGGGCCCTTCAGCTTCACGAAGCCCTCCTCGTTCAGCTCGAGCCCCAACCGCTGCACGAGCGACGACTGCCGCTGGGGTGGACGGTCGAAGAGAGCCTCCCGGGGCACCCGGGTACCGTCCTCCAGCTCCACCGCCTCCAGCTTCTCCCCGGCCGCGATGAGGCCGCGAATACGCCGCGTCTCGAGCCGAACCCCCGCCTTCTCCAGCAGCGCACGCTTGTCGGCGGGCACCTCGAAACCGTCCATGACGAACACCACCAGGTCGCGGGTCCACCCCGTCAACATCACGGCGAAGTCGAGCGACACCTCGTTCGTGGCCAGCACGCCCCAGGCCCGGTCCTGGATTTCCCAACCATGGCAGAATGGGCACTGGAAGATGGCCTTGCCCCACAAGTCGCTGTAACCGGGCAGCTCGCGCATCACGTCCACCATCCCCGTGGCCAGCAGCACCCGGCGGGCCTCCACCACGCCGCCCCCTTCGAGCGCCACACGGAACACCGTCCCCACGCGCTCGACGTCCAGCACCCGCGCCTCGCGCAGCTCCACGTCATAGGGGCGCATCTGCTCCCAGGCGACACGCCGGAACTCCCGGGGCGGGATGCCATCCCGCGTGAGGTAGGTGTGCACCTCCTCTGCCGCCGCGTTCCGAGGCGTCCCCGCGTCGCACACCAGGACCTTCTTGCGGCCACGCCCCAACGCCAGCGCCGCGCTCACCCCCCCTGGGCCACCACCCACCACCACCACGTCCTTCACGTCCTTGCGCTCCATGTCATCCGTCCTCGTCGCGTCCATCGCGTGTCTGCAGCCCAGGGGCAGCGCGGCACCGGCCAGTCCCAGCCCGGCGAGGGCCAGGGCCTCACGGCGCGTCCACGCCGCCCGATTCGTCATGGAGAAGTGCTAACCGGCGGCCCCCGGCCCCGGGAGGGCGCGGCTTCACGCCGAATCGGCGGATTCGCGCGTTCGTTGCGGCACGCCCTCGAGCGGCGCCACGGCGGGTGGCCTGCCTGACGCCAGGGTGTGGCTGGCGGGCCGCAGTCCGAGCCTCCAGGCCCTGGTACGCGCGTTGCTATCCCAGCCCTCAACAGGAGGACGTCATGCGCTACGCCATGGTGCTGGGAGTCACGCTGGCCTCGTTCGGGGCCGCTGCCGAGGAGCGGTGGACCGCGCCGTATCAAATTGAAGCGTTCTCCGGCCGCATCGCCCGCGTCGTCCTGGGCGAGCAGGCGCCGGAGGACGTGGCCACACGGCTCCAGGTCATGACGCTCGTTGGCACGCAGGGCATGGCGGTGGCGCGCTTCCAGCGGACGGAGTCCGTGTGCACGGGCGAAGAGGACGTGGACCTGCCGCCCGTCTGCCACACCGTGGGCGTCTACACACAGGCGAAGGGGACGCCGGACATCGGTGAGTACATCGTGGCCCTGGCGGGCACCGTCACCGGCACGGTGAGCATGCCCGCGCCCAAGACGGCGCGGGAGCGTCCTGTCCCGGGGCAGTGGATCTCGGACGCGTTCGAGCGTCCCGTGGACGAAGGCGCCTCCCCCTTCACGCCCGCGGGCTTCCCCGCCCCTGGCTACCGGTGGAAGACCTCGCCCGAAGGGCATGTGACGCTGGAGTCCAACCTCGATGGCCAGAGCGACGACACACGCGTCCCGCTGGACTCGTGCACGCAGGAACGACAGGGCCCCTTCACCCGGCTGGAGTGCTTCCCGGGCGCGCCGCACATCGCGCCGGGCGACTCCCCTGGCGCATCCCTGCTCTACGTCGACCGGCGGCCACTCGTCGTCAGCTTCGCGGACTACGGCGAGGCCAGCACGGAGCTCGTCGCCTCGCTGCGCGTCGGCGGCGACACGCAGTATCTGGTCCACGTGGGACTCAAGGGGCAGGCCGTCACCGGGCTGCTCTTCCGCGAGGGGAACGCGTGGCGCCTCCTCCTGCGCCCCGCGGACTATCCCGTCATCGGGTGCTGAAGCACGCGGCGACTACCAGCGCCGCTCCGGCTCCATGGCCGCGGGCCTGCGATTATCGGTGGGCTCCAGCCCGCTCGCCGTGGAGCACCGGCACACCTCACAGCCGCGCTCGCGGTCCATGGTGCAGTTCACCCCGGTGACACACGTGAGGTTCCGAGACTCGGCACAGCGCGTCTCGCCCCTCTTCTCCTCGCGCTCCGAGCCGTGACGGCAGCCGGCCAGGGCCGCCGCTCCGACGGTCGCCAGCATCAGCCACCGCTGCCCACTGCTCCGCATCCACATCCGTGTCATCGCCCACCTCAAGGCCCTCACGCCTCCGGCGCGGGCTGCTCGGTCTGCTCTTCCGAGGACGTGCTGTGCTTGCGGCGCCAGCGCTCCACCATCAGCAGCAGCGATGGGAAGCCCAGCAGCACGATGACCATGTTGATGCCGAAGCCCAGGTTGGCCAGGTCACCAATGGAGTTGAGGCCCGGATGCTTCGCCAGGATGAGCGCGACGAAGCCGATGGCGCTCGTCAGCAGGCCGCCCATGATGGCCCGGCCTGTCTCCGCGTACACGGAGACGAAGTCCGCGCCGCGCTCGCCCAGCCGCTGCACCAGGTGCACCCCCGCGTCCACCGTGGTGCCCACCAGCACCGGCAGCACCATGATGTTGAGGTAGTTGAACTGCAGCCCCAGCAGCGACATCAGCCCCACCAGGCCGACGACGGACAGCAGCGTGGGCAACATGCAGATGAGCGCGGTGCGCAGCTTGCCCAGCGTCAGCCACATGGCCACCAGCACGCTCAGCACCGCCGCCGCGAGGATGCGCGGCCCCTCGCGCGACACCATGTCCAGGATGTCCGCCAGGATGAGCGCCTCACCCGCCGCCGACACCTGACTGCCGTCCGGCATCTGCAGGCCACGCACTTCCTTGGCGAACTTCCGCGTGCCCTCACCGTCCGACAGACTGACGCCACCGGCGTACACCAGCACCACGCCGCCCGTGCTGCCATCCAGGCTCTCGAACTGGTGCCGCACGCTGGTAGGCAGGGCCTCCTGGGTGAAGGGCTTCGCCTTCGCCATGTTCAGCGCCCGCACCAGCGTGTTGCGCGTGTCCTCGGGCAGCCGCTCCGGGTCCAGCTTCTCCAACTTCGCGGAGATGGCCTGGAGGATGGCCTGCTTCTCGTCCTGCCGCTTGGGGACCAGGTCATCCAGCGCGCCCACGAAGTCGATGGTGGACTCCTTCCCCCGCGCCGCCTTGCGCGCCTCCAACTGGCGCACCACCTCGCGCTCCATCTCCTGCGAATCGGTGAGCACCACCACCGGCGTCTGCGAGTAGCCCAGGATGTCGTTCACCTTTTGGTCCAGCACCGCTGACGCCTGCTTGTAGTCCTCCAGCGTGCGCGAGTCGTAGTTGAACGAGATGCGGTACGCCTGTGACACCAGCGCCAGCACGCCCACGCCCACCACGATGCCCACGCCCCGGTAGGAGCGCGGCAACCAGCGAGCCAGCAGGCTCAGCGGCCCGGCCGTCCCCTCTTGCTGCACCCGCGGCGACCAGCCGAAGCGCGTGGCCAGCCCCAGCAACGCGGGCAGCAGCAGCACGTAGGAGAAGATGCTCACCAGCATGCCCACCGCGGCGATGATGCCGAACTCGCGGAACGCCCTGAACTCCGACATGGCCAGGCTGAGGAAGGTGAGCGCCGCCACCAGCGCCGCGATGAGCGCGGAGAAGCCGGTGTGCCGGAAGGACTCATCCACCGCTTCCTCGGAGTTCATCCCCTCCGAGCGCAGCGTCGTGTAGCGCCCCAACAGGTGGATGCCGTGCTCCACGCCCAGGCCGCCCAGCACCGCCGCGAGGAAGCCCGTCAGGAGATTGACCTGCCCGTAGGCCAGCCCCACGAAGCCGTACGTCCAGCCCAGGCCCGCCATCACCGGCGCCATGGTGAGGCCCACCGACAACGCGCTGCGGAAGTGGAAGGCCAGGTACGCCAGCAGCAACACCATGGCCAGCGTGGACGCGCTCGCCAGGTCGCCAACGATGACGCGCTGCTGATCAATCTTCTTCTTGAAGGTGCCGGTGACGGCCGTCTTGAAGCCGGGCCCGTACTTCGACAGGTCCTGCTGCGCCAGGAAGTCCTCCACTTGGCCCACGACCTTCTTCGAGTAGTTCAGGTCCGCGGCGCTGCCCCGGGGCTTCGCCATCAGCACCACCATGCGCTCGGTGGGGTTGATGTAATAGAGGTCGCCCTGCCCGGAGAGGCGCTGGTTGGCGCGGCCGGTGTACTTCTGCTCGATGTCAGCGAAGTCCACTGACGGAGGGTCCTCCTCCACCAGCGAGACGAAGAGCGGATTGGCCTGCTGCTTCTCCCAGAGGATGCGCGCGTCGATGCGCTCCTGGATGGTCTCCAGGTCCTCGACGTCCACGTAGTAGAGCGAATGCTCGTCGAAGAAGGAGCGGGGCCGCTGGTGGGAGACGTAGCGAATCTCCGACAGCGCCCCGAGCTTCGGCGCCATGTCGTCCGCGAAGCGCTTGAGCACCTCTGGATCCGCGCCCATCCCCACCACCACCACGTTGCCCTGACCGCCGAAGCGCTTGCGCAGCTTCTCGATGTCCTGAACGCTGGGGAAGTTCTTCGGCAGCAGTCCCACGAAGTCCGCGTTGAGCGTCAGCGTCCTGGCGAAGTACGCGCCGAGCACGGTGAGCACCAGAGCCAGGAGCAGCGCCTGGAAGGGCTTCCGGTGGTTCCGCACCGCCAGGCGGCCCATGACGCCCTCGAACCGCTCCGACCAACGCTTCTCACTCATGCTTGCGACACCTGCATCTGTTGACTGGCCGAATCGCCGGACACCTTGGGCACGCGCTAACGGGAGAGTCAACGCGTTTATGCCGTGAGGCGGAAAGTAAGGCTGCGAATCACCTGCCTCATGTAACGCACCCCTTGGGCGAATGCTCGCCTGCTTGTGGCACTCGACATGCCGCCGCCCTGGAGGATGTGACGGGTTGGATGGCTCCCATCCGCGCTGTTGGATGTCCCTACCTGGTGGGCAGACAAGCGGACGTGGACGCCTGCATCACACCCCCACCGTGGTCACGTTCCCCGGCGACACGGGCTCGCGCATGCGAGCACACGAGGGAGGGGAAGCCGCTCCGCCCTCCGCGCGACCGGGAGGTCCGGGGCCGCGGGTGGTGGCCGCGAGCCGACGATGGGACCGCATCCGAACGACACGACACCCCCGGGCGAGCCGCGTTGGATGGGGCGCGTGGAGCGCGCACTGGGCGCGACGGCCGCGCACAACCACCGGCGTCCGGTGTTGGCGTTGCTGCTGGCGCTGGTGCTGGCCGCCCTGGGTGGCTTCCTCGCGCGAGGGCTGCACCTCAACGCCAACCTCGTGGACCTGCTCCCGTCCTCCTTCGAGAGCGTGCAGGACCTGCGGGAGTTGGAGCGTCGCTTCGGTGCGCTCGGCTGGGTGGCGGTGGTGGGGGAAGGCGCGGACCCCGAGTCCCTGAAGCGCTTCGCGGACGACCTGGCGCCCAAGCTGGAGGCCCTGCCCGGCATCCGCTTCGTCGAGGCGCAGCGCCCCGGCGCCTTCTTCCGCGACCGGGCCTTGTACTTCCTGTCGGAAGAGGACCTGCGGGAGGTGCACCGCCGCTTGGAGGCGCGGCTCCGGTGGGAACAGCAGCAGGCCAACCCGCTCTACGTGCCGCTGGTGGAGGAGGAGCCGCCGTCCCTGGACTTCTCCGACCTGGAGGCGAAGTACGCGGGCGGGGCCGGACAGCGGCTGTCCACCAGCCAGGGTGACTACTACCTGGATGAGGGCCAGCGTCGCATCGTGCTCCTGGCCAAGCCGGACACCACGTCCGCGGACCTGGGCTTCTCGCGCAAGGTCACCGATGAGGTGCGCGGGCTGCTCGCCGCGCAGGACCTGTCGAAGTACGGGCCCGGCTTCAAGGTAGACATCACCGGCACCTTCCAGAAGAAGCTGGACCAGCAGAAGCAGATTGCGCGCGACATCGGCGTGGCCTCGGCGGTGGCCACCGCGCTGATGCTGCTCTACCTCCTCTTCCACTTCCGCAGCGCGCTGGCGGTGGGGCTGGTGCTGACGCCCGTGGGCGCGGGCCTGGCGTGGACGTACGGCCTGGTGGCGCTCGTCTTCGGCGAGGTCAATCTCCTGACGGGCTTCCTGGGCGCCATCCTCGGAGGACTGGGCCTGGAGCACGGCATCCACCTGCTGGGGCGCTACCTGCACCTGCGCGGCGAAGGCCACACGTCCGAGTCCTCCACGCGCGCGTCCTTCACGCACACTGGCGGCGCGGCGCTCGTCTCCGCGCTGGTGGCGGCCGTCACGTTCTTCGTGCTGGGCACCTCGCGCTTCCGTGCGTTCCGTGAGTTCGGCGTCATCGCGGGCGTGGGCATGGTGGTGCTCATCGCCGCCTATGTGCTGGTGCTGCCCGCGCTGCTGGGGCTGGCCTCGCGTTGGGGATGGACCCCCCGGCGCTCCTCCGTCACCACCGCGCGCTCCCCCACGGGCCAGCTGCTGATGCGGCGCCGCCACGTCATCACCGCCGTGTCCGCCGTGCTGCTGCTGGGACTGCTGAGCCAGACGGGGCGCGTGCGCTTCGACTTCGACTTTGGCTCGCTGGAGGACCAGGACCTGCCGTCCTTCACGCTGGACCGCGAGGTCAACCGGCTCATTGGCTATTCGCAGACGCCGGTGGTGGTGCTCACCCAATCGCCCGAGGAGGAACAGGCGATGGTGGAGCGGCTCCACGCGCGGCAACGCGAGCGGGGCAAGGACTCCACCATCGACTTCGTGACCTCGCTATCCTCGCTGGTGCCCGAGGACCAGCCGCGCAAGCAGCGCGTCCTCCAGGACATCTCGCGGCTGCTGGAGCGCGTCCCGGAGGGCCGGCTGGATGCACGGCAACGGGAGCAGGTGGCGTCGCTGCGCAGGCAGGCGGCCTCCCCCCCCTTCACCCGTGACGACCTGCCGCCGAGCGTCCAGCAACAGTTCCTGGGCCGGCAGGGCACGTCGGGGGGATTCGTCATGGTCTACCCGTCCGTGAACCAGTCGGACGGGATGGCGGTCCGCGCGCTGGCGCGGGAGGTTCGCGGCGTGGGGACACCGGAAGGCACGCGCGTCTCCGCGGCCGGCGAATCCATGGTGATGGCGGACATCCTCGACATGGTGACGCACGAGGCACCACGCATCCTCGGCGGCACCACGCTGGCGGTATTGCTGGCCATGTGGCTGACGCTGGGCGGCCTGCGCATCGCCCTGCTGTGCATGGCGCCCACCGTGGTGTCACTGGTGGCGCTGCTGGGGCTGATGCCGCTGCTGGGGCTGGAGTTCAACTACCTCAACATCCTCGTCATCCCGATTCTCATCGGAACGACGGTGGACGCGGGGGTGCACCTGCTGACGCGATTGTCGTCACCGGGCCATGACTTCGTGTCGGTGTATTCGGAGACGGGGAAGGCCATCTGCGGCGGCTTGCTGACCAGCGCGATGGGCTTCGGTGCACTCTTCCTCGCTGACCACCCGGGCCTCAACTCCATTGGCGCACTTGCCAATCTGGGCTTCGCCACCAACCTCCTCATCATGCTGGTGGCCTTCCCGGCCCTGCTGCTGGTGCTGTCGGAGCGCAGGCTGAAGCGCCATTCCGCCCGAAAGGAATCGCAGAAACGGGAGCCGCCGCGCCATTCGGGGCGCGGCGAGCCCACGCACGCAAGCTGACACACACACCCACGACGGAGGGAGCAGCATGGCGAAGCAGATGAAGCGGGGTTGGATGTGGGCCGGAGCACTGGCGGGTACCCTGGCGTTGGGAACCGCGTGTAGCGCGACGGAGGCTCCGGTGCAGGTGGCGCAGGTGGACCCGTCCACCGGACAGACGGTGACGCCAGGCACCGCGCCGAGCAACACCACGCCGGGCACGGGCTCCGGCACGACGCCGCAGACGGGCTCGACGAACACGAACCCCAACACCCTGCCCCCGGCGACGAACCCCAACACCCTGCCCCCGGGAACGTCCACGACGACGCCGGGCACGGGCGGCTCCGGCGCTACGGGCACCACGCCCTACAACACGGGCGCGGAGGGCGCCACGTCCACCGTTCCGGGCACCACGCCCTACAACACGGACGCGGGCACGGGCGGCTCGGGGGCGCTGCCCACGCCAGGCATCGGCACCACGCCCGGACTCGACACTCCGACGGGCACCGGGACGTCCAACACCGTCCCCGCGCCCTCCGGCGTCATGAACGACGGCGGCACCGGCTTCTAGCCCTCGCGGCATCACCCTGAAGCAGCGCCCCATCCGGCACCGCGGGACTCGCGGCGCCGCGGATGGGGCGTTGCCATCCTGGACAGGCGCGTCCGCGCCTGCTTTGTCCGCGGGCATGGAGACCCTCGTGACGCGCTTGTTGTCGCTGCGAGTGGGCATGCCCCGGGAGCTGGGCGTGGCCGGCGCCGCCTCGCCGCTGGAGCGGCCCTGGACCAGCGCCATCTTCAAGGAGCCGGTGACGGGCCCGGTGTGGCTGTCACGCACGGGGCTCGCCGGAGATGGCCAGGCGGACCGCAAGGTCCACGGAGGCCCGGAGAAGGCGGTCTTCGCCTATCCCGTCACGCACTACGACTTCTGGCGGGAACGCCTGGCGCGCGCCGACGTGGGCCCCGGCGCCTTCGGCGAGAACTGGGTGCTCTCCCATGTCACGGAAGCAGACGTCTGCATCGGAGACGTGCTGCGCGTGGGCGGCGCACGCGTGCAGGTATCCCAACCTCGCCAGCCCTGCTGGAAGCCCGCGCGCCGCTGGGGACAGCGCGACCTGTCGCTGCTGCTCCAGCAGACCGGCCGCACCGGCTGGTACTACCGCGTGCTGGAGGAAGGGCCCGTCCAGGAAGGCGACGCGGTGGCCTTGCTCGAGCGCCCCTTTCCCACCTTCACCATCGCCTTCGCCAACCACGCCATGCACGGCCACGCGCCGGAGGACGCCGCGCTGCTGGCGGAGTGTCCCTTGCTGACGCCGAACTGGCGTGACTCGCTCCGAAGACGCGCGCAGGGCAACCGGGGAGACGACCGCCCGCGACTGGTGGGCCCCAACAGCGCCGACTGAAAGACATTGCCCGCACGGCAAGCCGTCCCCGCGTCTCATTTCCGCCGCCGCCTGAAGAGCAGGCGGCCATGGGAGGGGCCTCTAGCAGACCGCCCATCGGCTGCTCACGTTCCCGGCCAGCAGCAGTCAGACACAAACCGACCGGAGAACGAACCATGACGAAGCGCCTCAAGACGAAGGCCGTCCTTGCCTCTCTCGCCGCCGGTGCCCTCGCGTTTGGCACCGCCTGTAAGTCCGACTCGAGCGCGACCCGAGAAACGACAGACACCACTGACACCAGCGGCATGGGCACGATGAGTGACCCGAACACCGGCACGAGTACGGACACCACGACACCACCTGGCACGGGCGGCACGGGCATGGATGACCCGGCCCTGTCGCCCGATTCGGAGACCGTGGACCCGAACAGCGTGGACCCCAACGCGAACCCGACGCTGAACCCAGGCACCGGCGGCACCGGCACGGAGGTGGACCCGAACCTCGACCCGGACATGAGCAGCGAGCCGGGCACGGGCGGCGCGGGTGACGTGGAGCCGCTCGACAACACGGACACCGATGAGATGGATGCCAATGACGACTCCACGCTGGAGCCGGGCACCGGCGGCAGCGGCATGACGGACCCGGACACCCGGATGACGCCGCCCACGCCGCTCCCGGAGACGGGCTCGACGCGCTAAGCCGGCCCTCACTTCACGGAAACCAGACGATGCCCGCGGCGACCGTGCCGCGGGCATTGCCCGTTGTGGCGCAAGACACGACAGCGAAAGAGACGATGTCCGCGGCGCCTGTGCCGCGGGAATCGCCCCGTGTGTCATCAGCGTGGGACTCAGCTCACGCTGAAGCCCGGATACGGCTGCGGTGACTTCACCGGCTCGATGATGCGTTGGCTGCCACCCGTCCCCGGCGTGCCGGCGGGACCACCCTCCGGCTGCAACACGGGCGGACTGCCGCGCGGCGAGCGCTGCGCGTCCTCCGTGTCTGCATTCCGGTCAGGCGCGGTGGGTACGGCTTCAGGTGGAATGTGCAACACGTCCTTCTTGCTCATGGCGGCCTCCTTTCCTCCAACCTGGGGCCCCCCTCCGAAATGGGCACCTGGCATCTGGCCGCCTGCCCGAACGGATGCTTATGACTTTCTCTTGGAGACCCGCACACGGCCCGCCGTATGGATGAACCCACGCCTGCCGTGCGTGACCACGTTGAGGACGAGCGGGCAGCCACTGCCCGTCAGTGGCACCTTCAATGAGAGCCACGCTGAAATAGTCAACCGAACCTGAACCTCGGTTCAAAAGCTGGGTGGGATGCGATGAGCGTGAAGTTGGCATTGGCCGGCAGGCGACGGAGAAGCGAACACCTGTTCTCCCCTCCTGAGGGCCCCATCCCCTGGCTCCAGCGGATGTCGTCGTGGTTCCACGAGCACCATGGCGAGCTGCTCGAAAGCGCCGTACTGGGCACCGGCCCCCTGGGTGCCCCCACGCTCCGGCTGCGGCTGCATCCGGCGGCGGGCGAGGTCGTGTTGGCGGCCACCTCGGGCGCCCACGTCTCCGTGTCCGCGGAGACGTCCGCCGTGGGCCCCGGCTACCACCGCTTCCTCTGCGACACGCTGAGGGCCATGGGTGACGCGCTCGGCCTCCTCTGGGCGGAGGGCCGCGCGTCCTCGAAGGGGGGTGACCCCACCGGCTACTTCCACACCGGAGACGCCGGTCCCGTGGATGTGCACATGCTGGCGTCGCTCCAGGAAGCCGTGGGGTGGGTGCTGCGCATGCGCCGTCAGGGCGAGTCCGGCTTCGCGCTGTCCATGCGCTTCGGCCACACCTTCGAATATCCCGGTGCGCTGCTGACGCCGCTGGGGCCTCGCGACGCGCGCTGGCTGGTGGACGTGTACGAGGACCCGCGCAGGGGCATCGACGTGTTCCCCTGGTGGACGCCGGGCATCGACGCGCGCATGCGGCTCAATCGCGCGCGGTGCCGCCTGTGGACGGACGTGGTCTGGCGGCCACCGCTGCTGGACGGCGAGCGTCACCTGATGCGCGACGTGGCCCGCCTGCTGGAGCAGGCCTGGCGCGAGGACCCGTCCCTGGCCTATCCATGGCGGGAGTGGCAGGAGGTGCTCGGCTTCCTGGGCGTGGGAGGCACCCTGGCCGAGGAAGTCCACCAGCGCGCCTCGCAGGCACCCGGCGGCCCGCCCATGGGCTACCGGCGCGGCGAGGTCCAGGTGGCGCTGCCAGCGGGCTGGGAGATTCGCATCCCGGGGTCGCTCGCGGAGGCGCATCTGCAGGATGGAACATGGGTGGCCCGGGACCATCGGCGCAGCGTGCGCTTCGTCCCCTTGGAGGACGGTGGCGCCGACAACCTCATGCCCTCCTTCATGGAGCGCCGCGCGATGGACCTGGAGCACCACGGCAAGCGGGTCAGTGGACGGGCCTCACTCCACATGGAGCCGGGCGAGTGCCGACTGACCGCCCTGTGTACCTCGGGCAAGCGCCGCGCCCTGTGCGTGGTGAGCTTCGACGACCCGGACGAGCAGGACTGGGCGCTGGGGACCTGGCGCTCACTGGACCACGCTGTCGCCGCGTGACGCTTGCCAGCCCAGAGGTGCAATCCCACATTGGGCAGGCCTTTCCATCAGAATCGAGAGCCTGCAATGAGTAGGGAAGTCTGGCCGGGCAAGCCCTGGCCTCGTGGCGCCACCTTCGATGGTTCAGGGGTCAACTTCGCCATCTACTCCCAGGTCGCGACCCGCGTGGAGGTCTGCCTGTTCGACCCCGCGGACCCGGCGCGCGAAATCGAACGGTTCAGCCTGCCGGAGTCCACGGACTTCGTGCACCACGGCTACGTGCCGGGCCTGGAGCCAGGCACGCTCTACGGTCTGCGCGTCCATGGCCCGTACGAGCCCGCCCAGGGCCATCGCTGCAATCCGCACAAGCTGCTGGTGGACCCCTACGCCAAGGCGCTCTACGGCGACGTGGACTGGCGCCAGCCGGTGTTCGGCTATCCGCTGGGGCACGAGCAGCAGGACCTGGCGCGAGACGAACGCGACAGCGCGGCGGGCGTGCCCAAGTCCGTGGTGGTGAGCGACTACTTCGACTGGGGCAATGACCGGCGCCCGGACATCAGCTGGCGCAAGACGGTGCTGTACGAGGCTCACGTGCGCGGCCTCACCATGCGCCACCCCGGCGTGCCCGAACACCTGCGCGGCACCTACGCGGGCCTGGCCTGCCCGCCCGTCATCGAGCATTTGCAGAAGCTGGGCGTGACGTCGGTGGAGTTGCTGCCGGTACATGCCTTTGCGGACGATTCGTTCCTCGACGACAAGAAGCTGTCCAACTTCTGGGGCTACAACACGCTGGGCTACTTCGCGCCGGAGCAGTACTACGCCAGCCGCAAGACGCCCGGCGCCGCCGTCGCCGAGTTCAAGGCGATGGTGAGGGACCTGCACGCCGCGGGCATCGAGGTCATCCTCGACGTCGTCTACAACCACACCTGCGAGGGCAACCACCTGGGGCCCACGCTGTCGCTCAAGGGCATCGACAACGCGAGCTACTACTGGCTGATGCCGGACGGGCGGCACTACCTGGACTTCACCGGGTGCGGCAACAGCATCAACGCGTCCAACCCGCAGGCGGCGCGGCTCATCATCGACAGCCTCCGCTACTGGGTGACGGAGATGCACGTGGACGGGTTCCGCTTCGACCTCGCCACGGTGCTGGGCCGCACGGGCGAAGGTGCGTTCGACCGCAACGCGGCGCTGTTCCAAATCATCCACCAGGACCCGGTGCTCGGCCGCGTGAAGCTCATCGCCGAGCCCTGGGACGTGGGCCTCGGCGGCTACCAGGTGGGCGGCTTCCCCCCGCCCTGGCGCGAGTGGAACGGCAAGTACCGGGACGCACTGCGCCGCTTCTGGAAGGGGGATGAGAACCTCGCCAGCGAGATGGGCTACCGGCTCACGGGCAACGCGGACCTGTACGCGGAGGCACACCGGCGACCCCAGGCGAGCATCAACTTCGTCACCGCGCATGACGGCTTCACGCTGCACGACCTGGTGACGTACAGCCACAAGCACAACGAGGCCAACGGCGAGCACAACCGTGACGGCGCGGACGACAACCAGTCGTGGAACTGCGGCGTGGAGGGTGAGACGGACCAAGCGGACGTCATCGCCCTGCGCGAGCGGCAGAAGCGCAACCTGCTGGCCTCCCTCTTCCTGTCCACCGGCATCCCGATGATTGTCGCGGGTGACGAGATGGGCCGCACGCAGGGTGGCAACAACAACGCCTACTGCCAGGACAACGCGCTGTCGTGGGTGGATTGGAACCTGGATGAGCGGCGGCGGAAGTTGCTGGAGTTCACGCGCAAGCTCATCCACTTCCGCCACCGCCAGCCGGTGCTCCAGCGCCGCCGCTTCTTCAAGGGCCAGCACCTGTGGGACTCCGAGCACAAGGACCTGACGTGGTTCCGGCCGGATGGCTCGGAGATGAAGGCGGAGGACTGGGAGAAGCCCTTCGTGCGCTCGCTGGCGTTCCTCCTGGGCGGCGACGCCATCCCCACGCCGGACGAGCGCGGGCAGCGCATCATCGGTGACGCGCTGCTGATACTGCTCAACTCGCACCATGAGCCGGTGACATACAAGCTGCCACCCACCGCGCAGGGCCAGCGCTGGGAGCTGGAGCTCTGCACCACCGACGACAACCGGGGACCGGAGCCGGTGAAAGGTGAGACGTTCGAGCTCATCGGCCGCTCGCTCGCGGTGTTCCGGCAGGTCGCGGACTGAGGTGGATGCCGCATGCTATAGGGCTCTCCGCCGAGGCCTTCCCCGGCGGGTGCGGCATGCCGGTGCCTGAGCGAAGCAGGTCCGCCGCCAGGGCGCTCGCACGAGCCGGAGGAACCGTGTCGCGGGATGCACAGGAAGAGGGCGTGAAGCAGGTGTACGGGGAGATTGCCTCGGCCTACGAGGCGCTCTTCCCTGCCCTGCACCGGTACGAGGAGCGGGTGGAGCGGTTCCTCGCGGCGGTGGTGGCGCCCGGCGCCCGCGTGCTCGACGTGGGGTGCGGGCCGGGGCTGCACACCCGGGGACTGGACGCCTCCATCGCCGTGGTTGGCACCGACCTCTCCGAGGACATGCTCGCGCTGGCTCGGACAGCGCGGCCGGGTGGCGCGTGGCATGTACACAGCTACCACCAGCCGATTCCTCCTGACTGGGGCCGCTTCACCGTCGCGCTCGCCATTGGCTGCCTGGACTTCTGCGACGACCTGCCGCGCGTGCTGAAACACCTCGCGGAGGCGCTGGAGCCGGGCGGCAAGCTGCTCTTCACCGTGCTGGAGCGGCGGCCGGGGTTGGACGGGCACGAGGCGCCCGTGCAGCCGATTCAAACGGCGGGGCCGGCGGTGATGCTGCACCTGTACTCCTTCGAGGAGACCGCCCGGGCCGTCACGGAAGCAGGGCTACTCCCGCGCACGTACGTGCATGCGCCCGGCTGGGTGCAGCTCACGGAACAGCGGACCATGTGGTTCGGGTGGTGGGAGGTGGAGCGGCGCTGAGCGCGTGGCTCCTGGACCGCACTTCCGGTGCCTGAGGGCCACAGCCCTGCCACTCCAGGGTGTGCACGAGGCTTGCACTGGACTCCGCCCAGGAGGCATCGACACGTGATTCGGCTGCGTTGGACCTGCATCGGGGCGTCTCTGCTGGCAATGGCCGTGGGCTGTGCGGAGGCCCCCCTCCGCGACGACACAACGCCGCCGAGCGTGTCGATTGCGCTCGTGGAGGGCGGATGCGACCCGGAAACGAACTTCCGGTGCCTGTGTGTAGGGAACGTCGGAGACGCGGCGCCCCACCTTCAGGAGATCGGCGTGGACCTGGGCGCCCTGCAAAAGAACGGTTGGCCGTGCGTACCAGGCGACTTCGACCAGGACGGAGAGCAGGACTATGCCTTTCCGGGCGAGGGCTACTCGTGCAACCGGTCCGTCCCGGTGCGGGTGCTCTTCACGCGAGGCGGGCACCTGCGGGAAGTCCAGACGCTGCCGCGCAAGTTGAGCTGCCTTCAGCGCTACGTCTCCAACGACGCGTCCCTGCCGCCGGGACAAGGACTGGTCGACTGGGGTGAAGGGAATGCCACCTGGCTCTACCGGTTCGACGGCAAGGGCTGGCTCGCCACTTCCCATCTCTCCGAGACGCACTGATTCGGTACAACCGGGGCACACCGCGCCAGGTCCCAGTCCGTCCTCGGCGTGCCGCTCGAATCCCTCCACTCCGACGCGGCATCGCCGCTGCCGAGGCCATTTGACGATGACGCTTCTTCCCCCTCGTTGGCTTTGTGCCGGTGCGCTGCTCATCCCCCTGAGCACCGCCTGCACCCGAACCACGCCGGCCGCGGCGGTGGAGCGGAACATCCCCGTGGAGGCGCAATCCCAGGGTCCGGACGAGTACGTGCTGGCGGATGACGTGAGCGTGCGGAAGCTGGCGCCTGGCGTGTGGTTGCACGTCACGGTGGTGACGTTGAAACCATTCGGCCGCGTCTCCACCAACGGGCTCATCATCGAGGACGGTGAAACGTCCTTGCTGGTCGACACGGGCTGGGATGCAAGGCAGGGCGCGCTGCTGCTCGACTGGGCCCGGAACACGCTTCGGCGCCCGGTCCGCACGGCGGTGGTGACGCACTTCCATGAGGATCGCCTCGGCGGTGTTCCGGCGCTCGTCCCGCATGGCATCCCCGTTCATGGCCTGGAGGAGACGGCGCGGATTGCAACGTTCCTGGGCCTGCCAGGCCCCACGGAGACCTTCGCTGAAGCGAGCACGGTGGGCTCCCTGGAGCTCTTCTTTCCGGGGGCGGGCCACGCGAAGGACAACATCGTCGTGTGGCACCGGGACAGCGGCGTGTTGTTTGGCGGCTGCTTCGTGAAGGACGGCGCCTCGACGAACCTGGGCAACGTGGCGGACGCGGACGTGGCGGCCTGGCCCGCGAGCCTGTCGCGGACGCGGCAGCGGTTTCCGGAGGCGCGCGTGGTGGTCCCGGGGCACGGACAGGCCGGTGGGCCGGAGCTGCTGGGCCACACGGAAGCGCTGCTCCGCTGAGCGGCCTCACGGAGCAACCGGGCAGGCGCGGGCGATGTGACGGTGCCTCGCCCGCACGGGCAGGAGCGTTGGCCAACACACCGTGGTGGGTCGTTCCACGCTCGCTCGCCTGCCGTTGAAGGTCTGTCCCTGGACATTCCCACACGGCTCCAGGGTTCACAGACATGGGCGCGGGCCCTTGCCGTTCCTACCGTCCCGCGGAGAAGCACGGGCCAATGGGCGTAGGGGACGGAGGGAGACATGAGGCTTGTGGCTGCGGTGTCGCTCGCGATGGTGGCGAGCGCGTGTACCTCGGTGCGGATGGAGCAGCGGGACGGTTGCTGGGTGAAGCAGACCCGGGCCTTTCCCTCCACGCTCAAGGAGGAAGTGGGGCCCTGCGCTCGGCCCGTGCCCGTGTGGTCCGAGGACCGGCTCACGCGGCTGGTGCAGGAGTGCGTGATGCACACGGACTACCGCTGGCAGAGCAGCGCGTTGGTGGCGTGGAACCGGAGTGAACCCCTGCCGGAGCGGGAGTCCGAGGAGAAGGTCCTCGCGGCGTGCATGGCCCGGGCGGAGACCATCCTGAACACGGAGAAGGGCGCGCTGGAGCAGCGGCTGAGCGAGGTGGCGCAGGAGCGGGACACGCTGAAGGCGAGCATCGAGAAGGAGCGCAACCAGCATCAAGCCACCCTCACGGAGCAGCTCACGCGTCACGACGCCAGCATGGAGCGGGCGCGCAACCAGATGCATGAGAGCAACAACCTGCTCGCGGAGGCGCTGGGTGAAGCAGCGAAGAAGCCCGCGCCCTCGGCGGTGGCGACGGCCACCTCCACGTCCAGCAGCGAGGGACTGGCGAACACGCAGACCGACTCCACGCAGCGCAGCGACGCGGCGCTCCGGGGGGACGTGTCGTCCTCGGCACGACGGAGCTCGTCGTCCCAGGGAACACAGACCGCGCCACCGCCGAAGGTGATGAAGCCCATCATCGACACGGACACACCGCCCATGTGCGAGCTGTCTTCGGCGACGGTGGCGAAGGCGAATCAGTCGCGGGCGTCCTCGGGAAAGAAGCGGCCCGGTGTCCGGAACGCGTCCGAGTGCACGCAGATGAAGCCTGAACCATCCTTCCAGCCCGCCGAGCCGGAGGAGGCCATCCTAGCGACACCCGCGCAGCAGACCGCGAAGGCGCCCATCCCACTGGTGCCCCAGGACGCTGACGCCGTGAAGTAACGCCGGGACACACCACCGCGGGGCCGCCCCTTCACACGAAGTGGGCGGCCTCCAGTGCATATCCCTGCGCACGCATCGCCTGCAGTGCGTCGCGGAAGCGCGGAGAGATGATCAAGCGCGGCTCGGGCCTCAGTTCTCCACGCCGGTCCCCGAACAACTTGTCGGTCACGCACAAGTCAGCGCCATCGTGGCTGGCTCGGTCGACGTACAGCTCCGAAATCGGGTTGAGACCAGCGGTGTGGCCCGAGGGGCAGCGGAATACGTTGCGCTCGTCGAGGTCGAACGGATTGTTTCCCGCCACCGTCCTCGCATTCAGCGTCAGGGGCTTCGAAGTGACGACAAGCTGGAACCAATCCGAAGGCAGGCGCTTGCCTCTCCCCTGATGAAGCACCGGCCGGAACTCCGCACCGCGAAGACCGTGCATCTGGAAGGCCGACGCGAGCCGTGATGACACCACCACCTCTCCAGCGAGGGTCTGGGCGATGTCCTTGCCCTTCGGAATGCGTCGGGTGTCGAGAATGAGGTCGGAGACTTGCCGAGCGCCTGCGCCACAGTGCCGGCAGGTGGATGACTCATCATACGCCGTACCGCACATGGCCCCTGTCGGCTCGAAGTACGCGCGAACGACGAGATTGAGCACCTCCGCGGATTGAAGCTCCCGTGCCGTGTAGCGTCGGTGCAGGCGCCAGGACATGAAGAACGCGCCACCCTGCTTCGCGTAAGCGTGGTTGAGCTGTGCAATCCGTGCGACGCAGGCATCATCGACGGGCAGCACCACCTTGCGGATGGAGCCGCCCAACGAGACGCCGAGCCCCGGGTCAAGGTGCTCCCGAGCATCCCGCTCGGCGATTCTGAACTCGATGGTCTCTCGCATGCTCAAGGCGTGATGCCAATCAACTGGGGGATGGAATGCGAAGCTCCTGCGGTGTGGGGCGACGCCCCTGACCATACGGCCAGGCTCGGCGGAACTGCTGCGTCACGGCTTTGTGGTACGCGGTCGGCAACCGGTACGTCTGCCCGTTATTCGCGCCGCCCAGGTACAACGGGATGAAGTGGTGGTTCTCATACCCAATGCTGTTCGGGTAGGTCGCTTGAGCCGTCTGCAGCCGCTGCTGATAGACCTGCCGAGCCTGGACGACCACCGCATGGTCCGCGCTCCGGCGAGCAGCGACCTGGGTCTGCATGGTTGATGGCCGAGGGTTGAGCGCTGGCGGCTGGCGACTCGGGCGACCACCACCTCCTCGTCTCACGGGCCGAAGCGCGAGTGGCTCCGTTCCGGAATACCCAGCGCCTTCATCCCACCCCAGGGGCAAGAAGGCACCGCGGGACTCCCCCTTCCCTTCAAGTGGCGGCGCCACGACATAGGCAGCGCCCGTCTCCAGCGATGACGAAGCCTCCTTTCCAGCGACGCAGGCACACTGGAGCAGAAGCAGTGCGACGCCCATCGGAACAAGTCTCGACTGACGCAATGGAACCACTCCTCGCGCATGCGAATAGGAAGGCTTTGCGCCCGACTTCCGATGCCTGGGTCCCGATGCGGAGCGCGACCCGCCCATTCCAGCATGCACAAGGGCAGCCTGGACACCGGCGCCTTTCGCCATGTCAGGCTCTACGCCGCGTCCCGTCGCTCGACCTCGGCGGAATCCAGAGGCGTCACGGGGCTGTCCCCGGGCTCCCAACTCCGGGCAGGGGCGCGCTGCGCCCAGGTTCCGGCCAGGGTGTTCCCGTGTCCATCGCTCGCAGTGGTTTCCTCATGTCGGACCGCCCGGCCGGGCCCCCGTCGGGTCCAACAGGAAGCAGGCGCCTGATGCGCCTGGCTCCGAACTAGCTCACTGGTAGAGCACAGGTCCAAATCCTGCGGAGAAGGTTCGATTCCTTCGTTCAATCCAGAGGGCTCCGCCGCGAGCTGACGCGAGCGCGGGTCCACCGCTTCCCACTCCTCCCACCTCGATGCCCGGTGTTCCGCCAGGGCGACAAGGCCCCTTCCGAGCCGTCAACGGAAGCCCCTGCCGCCGTCCGCGGAGGTGCCCGGCGCGCAGGCGCGAGCAGCCAGGAAGCGGCCAGGACAGGCAGTCCGCGCTCCACGTCCGTGAACGGTGGGGCCCTCGCTTTTCAGCAGTACCCGGGACACGCGCGACGCGCGCACTGAAACGTCCCGGTTCTTCAAGCCCCCCCGGCGGGGGAAAGGAGGTGCGCGATGAGCATCATGCGTGTGGATGTCGGGCAGAATGAGCGGGCGTTCGTGCTGGTGGACGAGAAGCCGGAGCGCTACCTCGTTCCCGGCCGGTACTGGCTGATCCACCCCTTCCGAAAGGTGCGGCTGGTGCGCGTGAGCACCGAGCAGCCGCTCGTCCAGCTCGACCCGGCGTTCCTGGCCCTCGTGCCGGAGACGGACCTGCAGGTCGTGGAGCTGAGCGCCGACGAGCGCGCCATCCTCTTCCACAAAGGCCGCCCCGTGCGGTGGCTCGGCCGGGGCCTGCACCAGGTGTGGACGGTGGAGCGCCTTCCCAGCCGTCAGCTGACGCCCGGCGCGCCCACCGTGCGCGTGGAGCGCGTGGACACCTCGGGTGTCACCACGGCGCCGCTGCGTGACGACGTGCGCGCCCTGGTCCCCGCCAGCGACTACACGGAGGCCACCGCCACCGAGGGCACCGTCGTGCTCCGCTACGTGGATGGCGTGCTGGACGCCGAACTTCCTCCGGGCCGCCACGCCGCGTGGACCGTCGCCCGCAAGGTGCAGCTGGCCGTCATCGACCTGCGCGAGCGCCTGCTCCACGTCACCGGCCAGGAGGTGATGACGAAGGACCGCGTCACGCTGCGCCTCAACCTGTCAGCGGCCTTCCGCGTCTCGGACGCGCGTCGGCTCGCCGTCGTGTCCCGCGCTCCGGATGACGTCCTCTACCTGGCCATGCAGCTGGCCGCGCGCGAGGCCGTGTCGGAGCGGACGCTGGATGAGCTGCTCGCCTCGCGAGAAGCCGTGGCCGAAAGCCTCTTCACCCAGGTGAAGGACCGCGCCCACACGGTGGGCCTGGACCTGCTGCGCTTCGGCATCAAGGACGTCGTCCTCCCCGGTGAGATGAAGGAGCTGCTCAACCGCGTCATCCAGGCGCAGAAGGAAGCGGAGGCCAACGTCATCCTGCGGCGCGAGGAGACGGCCGCCACCCGCTCCATGGCGCAGACGGCCAAGGTGCTGGCGGAGAACCCGCTGCTGGTGCGCCTCAAGGAACTGGAAGCCTACAAGGACCTCGCGTCCAAGGTGGGGCAGGTACACCTCGTCCTCGGCGAGGGCGCGGTGCCCACCCTGCAGCTCAAGAGTCACTGACTCGCGAATCAATCTCGGGTTAGCCTCGCGGCCCCACACCCGCGAGGAGCCCGAGATGTCGTCTTCGAACCACTACGTCCCCAACCTGCGCGATATCGAGTTCAACCTCTTCGAGTTCCTCGATATCGGCCGAGCCTCGCTGGGCCACGCACCCTTTGGGGACCTGGACGAGACGGCCGCACGCCAGATGCTCCAGATGTTCGCCCAGCTCAGCACCAACGAGCTGGCCCAGAGCTTCGAGGAGCCGGAGCACAACCCGCCGAAGCTCGAGAATGGCGAGGTGACGCTGCCGCCCGGACTGAAGAAGGCGATGAACGCCTTCTTCGACGCGGGCATGCACCTGCTGGAGCAGCCGCCGCACCTGGGCGGCCTGGGCGCGCCGCCCTCCCTGGGCTGGGCCGCGTTCGAGCTGCTGGTGGGCGCCAATGCCTCGCTGGCCTTCTACACGCTGGGCAACCTGCTGGCGCGCATCATCGACCGGCTGGGCACGGACGCGCAGAAGCAGCGCTTCCTGCCGCACATGCTGGACCGCCGCTGGGGTGGCTCCATGGTGCTCACCGAGCCCGACGCCGGCAGTGACGTGGGCGCCGCCCGCACCAAGGCCCGCCGCGTCTCCGACGACGTCTGGGAAATCGAAGGGGTGAAGCGCTTCATCACCAACGGCGACTCGGACATGTCCGAGAACATCATCCACATGGTGCTCGCGCGCCCGGAGGGCGCGGCGCCCGGCACCAAGGGCCTGTCGCTGTTCGTCGTACCCAAGTACTGGGTGAACGAGGACGGCAGCCTGGGTGAAGCCAACGGCGTGGTGTGCACCAAGCTGGAGAAGAAGATGGGGCTGAAGGGCTCCGTCACCTGTGAGCTGACCTTCGGCGACGGGAAGCCCTGTCGCGGCCTGCTGCTGGGCGAGGTCCACGACGGCATCCGGCAGATGTTCTACATCATCGAGCAGGCCCGCATGGCGGTGGGCGTGAAGTCCATGGCCACGCTGTCCGCCGGCTACGGCCGCGCGCTGGCCTTCTCCAAGGACCGCCTCCAAGGCGCGGACCTGATGCAGGCCCGGGACAAGACGGCGCCCCGCGTGCCCATCTTCCGTCACCCCGACGTGCGCCGCATGCTGATGGCGCAGAAGGCCCACGCGGAGGGCATGCGCGCGCTGTGCCTCTACACCGCGTTCATCCAGGACGGCGTGGAGCGCAAGGGCGGCCACCGCGCTACCGAGGCGGGTGAGCTGGACACGCTCAACGACATGCTGCTGCCGCTGGTGAAGGGCTACTGCTCGGAGAAGGCCTACGAGCTGCTGGCGCTGTCGCTCCAGGTCCACGGCGGCTCCGGCTACCTGCAGGACTACCCGGTGGAGCAGTACATCCGGGACCAGAAAATCGACACGCTCTACGAGGGCACCACGCACATCCAGGCGCTCGACTTGCTCATGCGCAAGGTGGCGCGCGACGGCGGCGCGACGCTCCAGGGCCTGCTGTCCCAGATTCGCGAGACGGCCGAGCGCACCGGAGAGGGCAAGGAGCTGGAGGCCGAGCGCGCCGCGCTGGGCCGTGCGCTGGGCGACCTGGAGACGATGCTCGGCACGTTGATGGGCAAGCTGGGCGAGTCCGTCTATCACGTGGGCCTGCAGGGCAACCGCGTGCTGGCCGCCGTCGCGGAGGTCGTCATCGGCTGGCTGCTGGTGCGCCACGCGGAGGTCGCGCTGGAGCGCATGAAGAGCAACCCCGGGGACCGCGCCTTCTATGTGGGCAAGCTCGCCAGCGCCCGCTGGTTCTGCCACGAGGTGCTGCCCGGCGTCGCCCACGCCGCCCGCATGGTGGAGCACGGCAACCTGGACCTGATGGAGGTGCCGGAAGAGTCGTTCTGACGCGGAGGCACCCAGGCGAGCCTGGCCACGGATGCCAGGCCCGCCGTCGCGGCCGGGAGGCGCTCGCTACTTCCTCAGCGCGTCCCCCGGCACCGGCAGCCCGCGCGCCGCCAGGTCACGCTCCACGTACAGCCGCAGGACATGCATGAAGTCCTGCGCGTTCGTCACCACGCCAAAGGCCTGGTGCGTGCCGCGGTCCTTCAGCTTGCTCACCACGAACTCGGACGAGTCCACGCAGATGGTGGGCAGCTCCCGCAGCGAGCCGTCCTTCTCCGTGACGAACGCCGGCAGCATGTTTCCGGTGGCGATGGCATGCAGCGCCGTGGCGATCATCACCGCCATGGTGGACTTCACCGCGTGCTCGCGCATGGCCACCTGCGCCTCCAGGTTGTCCGTCACCACGTCCGGCAGTGGCCCGTCGTCACGGATGGAGCCCGTCAGCACGAAGGGCACCTTGTGCACCACGCACGCGTGCATGATGCCGTTGGTAATCACCCCGGCCTCCACCGCCTTGGCGATGGAGCCCGCCGCCCGCACCTTGTTGATGGCGCGCATGTGCAAGCCGTGGCCGCCCGAGGTGGCCTCGCCCGAGCCGCTCATCCCCAGCGTGGTGCCGAAGATGGAGGCTTCGATGTCATGCACCGCCACCGCGTTGCCCGCCAGCAGCGCGCCCACGAAGCCATTGGCGACGAACCACGTCATGTCCGCGCGCGCCCGCGAATGCACCAGCGCCGGCCCCGTCACCCAGATGGGGTAGCCCCCGCGCTCTCGCTCGTCCACCAGCACCCGGGCCATGTGCGCGTAGTCGATGGGCTTCTCGCGGGACACCGCGCTCGTCATGAACTTGAACTCCCCCTCGCCATCATCCGCGAGGTAGGCGGCGTTCACGAACACGCCTTCGCTGCCGTCCTCCGCGAGGCCCACCACCACGCGCTCGCCCGCACGCACGCGACGGCCTTCGCGAATCCACAGCTCGCCTTGCGCATCCAGCACCAGCGCCCCGTCCATGCGCGGCTCGCGCGGCATGCGCCACGCGCCGCCCACGCGCACGTAGGTGGGGAGATTCGTCGTGGTGAAGAAGCCCTCCGGCAACACGCCGTCCGCGGGCGCAGGCTGGAAGCGCGCGTCCGGACAGGAGGCGAAACGCGCGGCCGTGAAGTCAGGATGAGGAATGGAGCTCACACCAGCACCATGCGCGGAGCCCTCGCCCGCTTCAAGCGCCTCCGCGTCCGCGGGCCACCAGATGTCAGGGGACGACAGTAAAGCCGGGATTGCGCGTCATTACATCCGCGCGCCCACACCCACTCCGCCCAGCCGAGGACGGCTGCTGGCCGGGGCCAGCTCACGACGCAGCAACTCCGCGTAGCGAGCCGCGGCATGCCGCAGCCGGGCCGCCTCGTCTGGAGCGTGGGCGTCGTAGGACGCGGCGGTCAGCGCATGGCCCCCAACTGGAAAATCAGGCAGGCCTGCCGGTGGAAGCGCGGCAACTCCAGGAGTGGAAGTCGGCCCTAGTGGCGCTCCCTCAGTCCTCATTCCCGCGGGAAGCGGGTGGCGGCTGGGTCAGGTGGCTGTGCGCAATCGCGGCCAGTTCCTCCAAGCTAGGCACACGCCACGTCGCCGCGTTCCGCTGACGCCAGGCCTCCGCCCACGCCATGAAGGTGCGCAGTTGCTCCGTGCTGGGTGACACCTGCCAGCGCCGCTGCTTCGCCAGGGACAGCGCCTCCAACGGTGGATGCCCCAGCGCCACCAGGACGCACAAGGCGAGCAGCGCGCTGCGCCCCACCCCATGCTCACAGTGGATGTAGACCTTGTTGCCCCGGGCCAGCTGGTCCGTCACCCACGCGACGCCGTCATCCAGCCGGTCGCCACGGATGGCCCGGAGGTCCTCGGTGGGCAGGTGCAACAAGGTGATGCCGTGCTCGCGCAGGACGTGCTCGTCGTCACAGGCCTCCACCCGCACGTCCACCACACAGCGGATGCCAAGCGCCCCCGCGAGGTGCTCCGCCGTATCGATGGGAAAGCGGCCCCCCACCGCCAGCGAGGGCAGCACCCAGTCCAGGTTCAATCTCCGGGACAGCGCGCTCATGCCACCCAAGGTAGGGCAGCTCGCTGGCGCTGGCAGCCTCCGCGGACGCCAGGACGTTTTCTGAAGTGTTTTTCGACCCACCTTCTGGAGAATTCGCTGGAATCACGGGGGGTTCCGGGGCGCTGGCCTTGAAAATCAAGAGGCACGCAACTCCGGGTCTCAGGCTCCGAGAATAGGTACAAGACGTACATGCGGCGCCCTCGCGCCGCTCCAGACCCTACGGAGCCCCCCGTGAGCAACATCCACCGCATCAAGTCGGGCGACACCCTCTCCCACCTGGCGCAGCGCTACAACACCAGCGTCAGCGCGCTGATGAAGGCGAATCCGCAGATCAAGAACGCGGACCTCATCTACGCCGGCAAGTCGCTGAACATCCCCGGTTCGAAGGACACCTTCGAGAGCGGCTCCGCGGGCCGCGCGGGTGGCGCCACGGGCGGCGGCGGAACCAGCGGCGGTGCGCAGGACGTGCAGGGCCCCAGCAGCTCCGGCCCCGGCGTCCGCGGCCCCAAGGGCAGCCCCTTCGAAATCGCGTCGCAGCACCTGGGCAAGAACGCGGGCTCGCTGAAGCTGGAGAAGAACGGCGTGGGCGCGGACATGGAGGACTGGGTCCCCAACAACGTCAACTGCGCCAACTTCGTGTCCGCCGTGCTGGAGCAGTCCGGCCAGATTTCCGACTCGCAGCACGACAACAGCGTGATGGGCCTGATGGCCAAGCTGGACAGGGACCCCAACTTCAAGCGCATCGACCTGAAGGACGCGAAGCCGGGTGACGTGGTCTCCATGAAGACCAACGGCGGCCAGCACGTGGTGATGTTCGCGGGTTGGAAGGACGGCAAGCCGACGTTCATCGGCTCCAACAACGTCAACTCGGATGGCTCGCAGCGCGTCACCATCTCCAGCATGAACTACCCCATCATGGCGGTGCACCAGTACCGGGGCTGAGCGCCCGCCCGAACCTGAGCGAGCACCCACGGGGCTCCGCGTCCGACCTTCTCGTCGGGCCCGGGGCCCCGCTGGCGTTCAGGCCCCGTGATGACTCAGCGCCGCGGCGCCAGGGACAGCGCGGCCTGGATGAGCGGGCTGCGCGCGCTCGGCGGCGCCTTGGACACCCCGCCGGCTTCGCCAGGCCCTCCCGGAAGGAGCGTCCCGGCTCCTCTCCGAGCACGACCCGCCCAAGCTGTGAGCGCTCAGGGCGCGCCGCGGCCCGCGTGCAGGCAGACCACGGCCTCATCCAGCAGGTCGAGCGCCGCGTCGGACCAGCCCCGCAGCTTCATGCGCGGGGACACAGACGTGGTGAAGGGGATGAGGCCGGCGACGGCGGCGTCCTCGATGAGCTGGGCCTGTTGCTCGGGGTTGAGCTGGGCCCAACGCTTCTCGCGGCTCACGCCCTTGCGCCAGTCGTATCCATCGCCGGACCACTGCGCGGCCAGCGCGGCGCTCAGGTAGGCCGTGCCGCCGTGCTGGTGCTGCCACACGTGCGTCAGCTCATGAACGAGCAGGCCGAAGTCCACGCCCCCACTCCGAGGCGGGACGAAGACGGTGTTGCCGTGCGCGAAGGCCCGCCCGGGAAGACCCAGCAGGCCCAGCCGGCCGACCTTCACCCGCACCACCGCGTAGTTCAGGCTGTCTCCGAAGATGGGCCGCAGGCGGACGATTTCCTCCGCCGAGAGGCGGCGGCCCGGCGGCTCCAGACCGACCAGCACCTGCACCGAGCTGAGCACGCGCCCGCCCACCATCAACACGGCATCCGCGGGAAGCTGCGCCACACGCGTCAGGCCCTGCCCCAGTTGGGGCAGTCCCTCGCGAGGCCGGCCGCGCGCGCACTGCGCCACGCCTCCGCCCATCGCCTTCAGCACCACGCCCACGCTGCGAGCCACGCCCACCGACGCGCTCGAGACACCCGTGAGCAGACCCCGGCCCGCATCCACCAGCCGCTCGGAGAAGGTGGCCGCGTGGCTCATGCCATGCTCCTCAGCGCCCCGCCGTCATGGCGCGCAGCCCGGAGAGCCCCATGACGGACTCCACCAGCGAGCGCAGCGCGCCCGGGCGCCACGGGCGGGAAAGCGCGAAGTGCGTGAGGCTGGAGGCGCTGTAGGCCGCCGCCACCTCGGGACGGAAGTAGGACGACACGAGGATGCGTGGCCCCGCCAGGTCGCGCTCCACCAGCCGAGCCAGGAAGGCCGGCACGGCTGCTCGCTCCACGGAGTCCAGGTCCACGATCACCGCCTCGGGCACCACGCCCAGGTCCATCCGACGATCCGCCGACGCGATGCCCAACGTGGGGACCAGCTCGAAGTCTGACGCCAGCTCGCGGCCCATCGCCAGCCGGAAGAGCGGCTCCTCCGAGACGAGCATCACCCGAGGCCCCTTCGGCACGCTCCGGTGACGCCGTGCGGGCGCGGGAGTGGGCTCGATGGGAAGACGCAGTGCGCCAGCCTCCACCAGATGGCGGGCATCGAGGAGGGACTGCGCACGGCGAATCAGGGGGGCGGGGGCGCTGGACACAACGCGACAATAACCAGCAATAGCGGAAATATCAACCTTTGCTTCAATTTCCGGGCGCAATTCCTGTTTTTCGTGAGCTCGAACCCCGTGGAGTTGGGCATCTTGACACACCCGTTCAGTGAGTCAGAAGTAACACCTATCCAGGCGTATCGGGTCTGGAGTGACCCTGTTGTTTCCACGGGGGACTACCGCGTGCCCGCGGCCTTCGCGGGCTCTCCGAGGGCAACAGCCGCGCCGCTCACTCGAACTCGAGCGCGCGCTGGAAGTCAGCCGGGTTGGAGGCCGCGCTCTGCGCCGTGTCCAGGGTGATGAGCCCCTCCCGGTAGAGCTGCGTCAGGTGCTGGTCGAAGGACTGCATGCCGAACATGTCTCGGCCCTTCTCGATGACGTCCTTCAGCTCGTTGGCGCGGTCGTCGCGGATGTACTGCTCCACCGTCTTCGTCTGCACCATGATTTCCAGCGCCACCGTGCGGCCCTTGCCGCTGGCCCGGGGCAGCAGGCGCTGCGACACCGTGGCCTTGAGGCAGTCCGCCAGGCGCATGCGCACCATCGTCTGCTCTTCGGCGGGGAACACCGACACCAGGCGGTTGATGGTGCGTGACGCATCCGTCGTGTGCACCGTGGAGAGCACCAGGTGGCCCGTCTCCGACGCCTTGAGCGCGATGTCGATGGTCTCCGTGTCGCGCATCTCGCCCACCAGGATGACGTCCGGGTCCTGGCGCAGCGCCGCGCGCAGCGCAATCGCGAAGCTCTGCGTATCCGGACCAATCTCTCGCTGGGAGATGGAGGACTTGATGTTCTTGTAGATGAACTCGATGGGGTCCTCGATGGTGAGGACGTGCAGGTTCTCCGTGCGGTTGATGTGGTCAATCATCGCCGCCAGCGTGGAGCTCTTCCCAGAGCCCGTCGCGCCCGTCACCAGCACCAGCCCGCGCTCGTTGCCGGCAATCTTCTTCAACACCTGCGGCAATCCCAGTCCGTCAATGGTTGGGATTTCGTCCGGGATGATGCGCAGGATGCACGCCAGCGAGCCCCGCTGCCGGTAGATATTCACCCGGAAGCGCGCCACGCCTGGGAGGCTGTAGGACGCGTCGCACTCCTGAAGCGTGTCAATCTGCTTCTTCACCTCGGGGTCCGACACGACATGGACTGCCACCTGTCGCGTGTGGTCCGCGTGAAGCTTCTCCATCTTCAAGGGCCGGAGCGCGCCATTGACCCGGTAGATGGGCGGGTCCCCCGGCCGGAAGTGGATGTCCGATGCACCGTTCTGCACACCGACTGCGAGCAGCTTGTTGAGCGTTGCCAGATCCAGGGGAGTGACCCTCTTCAGTAAAGAAGGCCCCGGACTCTAGGCGGATACTCAACAGTTGCACATGGTGCGCAATCAACCCGGGGCAGACACCAGGGTCAGTTCCGCAATCTCAGGCGAGGGCCCCAACCGCAGCGGCGGCCCCCAATAGCCTGTCCCCCTGTGGGTATAGACGCGCACCCCGGCAATGGTTGCCAGACCGCGCACCACCGGCTGCTGCAACTTGACGAGGAACATGAAGGGAAACACCTGTCCGCCGTGCGTGTGCCCGGAAAGCTGCAGGTCCACCATCACCCCATCCTCCGCCACGCGCAGGGCGGACCGGGGCTGGTGGGCCAACAACAGACGCGGCACGCCCTGCGGCGCCCCGCGCAGTGCCAGCTCCGGACGGCTGGCATGCGAGGGAATGATGTGGCCCGCGTCATGGTCCGTCACCCCCGCGATGGTGAGCCGCGCTCCGTCGCGCTCCACCACCCGGTGCTCGTTCTGAAGGACGGTGAGCCCCAGGCGCGCCACCTCCGCTGCCCAGGCCGGTCCCCCGTGGTAGTACTCGTGATTGCCGGTGACGTAGAAGACGCCCAGTGACGCGCGCAGCTCCGCCAGGGGCTTCACCTCGTCCCGTAGCGCGTCCACGGTGCCGTCCACCAGGTCGCCCGTCACCGCCACCACGTCCGGCTGGAGCGCGTTCACCTGCTCCACCACGCGCCGCAGCCAGCGGCCGTCCAACGTGGGCCCCACGTGGATGTCCGAAATCTGCACCACCTTCAGACCACTGAGCCCGGGCGCCAGGCCCGCCATCGGCACCGTCACCCGCTCCACCGTCGCCCGGCCACGCGCCGTGATGAAGGCGTACACCACCGCCGGTACCGTCACCCCCACCGCCACCAGGGCCTTGCCCCGGGCCAGGGCCAACGCATCCGCCACCACGCCCGACCACGACAGGCCCAACCCCACCAGGTCCGCCACCACCACCGCGCTCAGCAGGATGCCGAAGGCGCCCAGCCACACGTAGGACGTCCACTGGAGCATCTGTGCCCAGAGGGTCGGTTCGCGGCGCGACACCACCATTCCCACCGGCAGCGACAGGAAGAGCAGCGCCACCAGGACGGGCCCCAGCCATGCCCACGGCAGGGGCAGCTGCGGGCTCACGAACAGGCGCACCGCGATGTACGCGTGCAGCCCGCCCATCAACGTGAGGATGCCACCCAGCGACATCAACCACCGCAATGCCAGCGACAGGGACACTCTGGGCCGCCGGGCCTCCTGCTCCACACCTGGGGTCAGCTCCGCCACGAACGACAACCTCCTTCTCACCGGCGCCAGCCATGACCGCGCCCGGAACGCGGGGACATAACGACCTCGATGGCCAATGCCCGGCAACCCGCCCGTACGCCAGGCGAGCCAACGCCTCAACTCGTGCACCACACCTAAGACACGGGTGACGGGTTGGCGAGCCAACTACGTTCAAAGCATGAGAACTTCACGTATCTTCACAGCCGCACTGCTTGCAGCGGCAGGCTCCGCCTGGGCCCAGCCCGTCCAGTACCTGGACCTGCGAACGCCTCGGGTCGCGCTCAACGCGCGTGTCACCGACCGCGACCTCACCAGCCCTGACCTGCAGGTCGGCTTCAGCGACGGCTCCCTTCGAGGCCGCGCCTTCGGCAGGCCGCTCAACCTCACGCTGGATGCCACGCGGATCCGCGGCATCTATGGAAGTGGTCCCGTGGACCTGCGGATGACGCAGGAAGAAGGAGCCCTGCGCGCCAAGGGCACGTTCGGAGGGCAGCTCACCGACTTCCAGGTGACGCCGCAGACGTTCGAGGGCGACGTGGGCCGGTGCAGCTACCAGCTCAAGGCCTCCGAGGAAGGCCGCTATCAAGGCTGGCGTTCGTGTCTCGCCGGATTGGAGAACCCGGTATCCCTGTCGATTCCGCCTGCCATTGGCGGCGACGACGCCCGGCTCGTGGCCACCCTGGCTTTGATTCTGTCGCGGTAGCCCCACCGCTGGGCGGCTATGGTGCGCGCCGTTTCCTCACGACGGAGCGCATCCATGGCACGCATGCACGAAGTGGACTTCCACATCTACGGCGAGGACCTGCAGTTCGTCGAGGTGGAGTTGGACCCCGGAGAAGCCGCGGTCGCCGAAGCCGGCACCCTCATGTACATGGAGGACGGCATCGAGATGGAGACCATCTTCGGTGACGGCTCGGAGAAGACGAGCGGCTTCTTCGGCTCGCTGCTCGGCGCGGGCAAGCGCCTGCTGACGGGTGAGTCCCTCTTCACCACCGTCTTCCTCAACAAGAGTGGTGGCGGCAAGCGCAAGGTGTCCTTCGCCGCGCCCTACCCGGGAAAAATCATCCCGGTGAACCTGCGTGAGCTCGGCGGCGAACTCATCGCGCAGAAGGACAGCTTCCTCGCCGCGGCCAAGGGCGTGTCGCTGGGCATCGCCTTCCAGAAGAAGCTGGGCACCGGCCTGTTCGGCGGCGAGGGCTTCATCATGCAGCGACTCCAGGGTGACGGGCTCGCCTTCATCCACGCCGGCGGCACGCTGCACGAGCGCACGCTGGGCCCGGGTGAACTGCTGCGCGTGGACACCGGCTGCATCGTCGCGTTCCAGCCCACCGTGGACTACGACATCCAGATGGTGAGCGGCATCAAGACGGCCTTCTTCGGCGGCGAGGGCCTCTTCTTCGCCACGCTGCGCGGCCCCGGCAAGGTGTGGCTCCAGTCGCTCCCGTTCAGCCGGCTCGCGGGCCGCATCCTCTCCGCCTCGCGCCCGGGTGGCGCTCGCGACGAGGGCAGCGTGTTGGGGGGTGTCGGCCTGGGCAGCCTGCTCGGCGACGACTAGCGCACCGGGCAGGCCGGCCGTTCGCGGACCGCTATCCGCGCCGCCGCCGCGACAGGCCGGCCAGTCCCGCCAGCAGCACCCAGGAGCCCACCACGCCCACGGGCGATGCGCCGCAGCCACACCCCACGTCGAGCGCCGCGGGCCCCCGCACCTCGAAGCCCGTGGTCCGCGAGCGCGCCGGCACGCGGCTGGAGGTGACGAGGTGCTCCTGCGCCGCGACATCGTGCGAGCCCACAGACAGCGCGCGCTCGCGGGGCACCTGGTAACGGAAGGCCCCGGTGTCATCGGCCGTCACCGTGGCGACTTCAACGCCGTCCACCTCGATGACCACCGTGGCGCCAGCCGTCGCCGCGCCCGCGAACAGCGGCGTGGAGTCCACCACCTCGCCATCAGCGGGGACCACCAGCACCGGCCAACCGTCCTCCGGGACCTGGGTGCCGCCATCTCCCTGGGACGTGCCCGCATCCTGCCCGGACGTCCCTCCGTCACCCTCGCCGCTCACCACCTGGGACTCGAAGCGGATGGGCTGCGAGTAGGGCCCGCTGATTCCCGCCTCGTTGTGCGAATGAACGGTGACGAAATGAGGGCCCGGCGCCAGCGGCGACTCAGCAGGCCACTGGTAGCGGAAGCGGCCCGCGCCATCCACGGGGATGATGACCTCCGCGCCATTGTCCACCTCGATGCCCACCGTCGGCCCGTTGGGCGCGACGCCCGCGAACAGCGGCGTGGTTCCCACCGTCTCCCCGTCCTGCGGAATCACCAGGATGGGCTCCACCACCACGCCACCATCCTCCAGGGTGGCCGCGACAGAGAACGACACAGGCGCGGAGGGCGCGCTGTACGCCCCCATCGCCTCCGTCACCACGTGGACCGTGCGCGTGCCGACATCGAGCGGCGCCTGCTGCGGAGGGATGCCAGCGATGAACACACCATCCGCGCCAGAGCTCACCTGAAGCCGCTCCACGCCATCGACGAACACGAGGACTCGAACGCCAGGGTCCGCCCGGCCTTCGAAGCGAGGACGGTGAGGAACACCCACCGCTCCGGACACGGGAGCGCTGACAGACGGCGTCCCGGGCGTGCGGTAGGCCACGTGGTATTCCTCGGCGAAGCCTTCGCTCCCCGTCCCCGCGCCATGCGTTCCGCCATCCGACGGGGTGAGGGTCCCGGCAGCGCCGCCCGACACGCTCCTGGGACACGACGCCGTCGTCCCTTGCAGCAGCACGCCGCCGCCGCCGCCGCCACCACCCGGACCGAGCACCCAGCCCGGGTAGCTGACGTTGCCGCCGTTGCCGCCCGCGGCTTGGGCGCTCCCGCAGGACAGTGCGTCCTGCGCGCGAAGGATGAGGACACCCCCCGCGCCACCACCGCCCGCGCCATCGTCGCCCGGCGTGTGGCTGGCGGCGAGCCCATCCGCGGAGAAGCGCCCGGCGCCCGAGAACGCCCTGGCCCGGATGAGCACGACTCCGCCGCCCGCGCCGCCACTCGAGCCCAGGTCATCGTTGCCCTCCCCCGCGCCACCGCCACTCCCGAAGACAAACGTGTCGATGAGCGAGTACTTCGCGGGCGCGCCACCGAAACCGCCCACGTCCCGCATCATGTCCGCCTCCGACGTGCGGCCGCCGACACCGCCCCGGCCTCCATTCCCGCCTCCGCCACCACCCGCGTTGTGGCAGTTGCCACCGCCACCCTCACCCGCCACGGAGCCACGCCCCGAGGCCGTGCCGAAGCGGCCCATCCGCAGGCCCTCACCTTTGTAGGCCCCCCCTGCCTCGGGAGGGCTGTCCAGGTCGGAGCAGCCAAGGAGGTCCGCGTGATTGACGAAGTGCCCGCCCCGGAAGCCCATTCCTTCCGCGCTGATGAGGCCCTGGTTCGTCACGCTGCCCGTGGCGAGGAAGGCCAGGATGCCGCCGCTGCGCCCATCCCATGGACGGGCCACGACCGAGGCACCCGCGGACACGAGGACGTCCGTGTACTCAGGCACGGAGACCACCTGCGCGCCCGGCGCGGCATAGGCATGCACCAGGGGCGCGGAGAAGCGCAGCCCGGGCGGCGATTCCGATACCGCCTCCACGCGCGCCAGCTCCCAGTGGCCCATCCGCCGAAGCGCCAGGGTGCCGCCATCGCTGGAGACCACGGCCTCCTCCGACCCGCCGCTCTGGTGGAGGAGCACCAGCGTGCCCGCGGTGAAGCCCGAAACGCGCTGCACCGGAACGTCGTGGGCGCCGACCACCACGAGGTCCGTCAGCGGCGTGGCGGCGTTGAGGACGCGCCCCACCGTCGTGACGGACAGCGCGCCATCACGGCCCGAGCCCAGGCCGAAGGAATCCAGCTCCGCCAGCGCGGGGGACGCAGGGAGCAACACGAGCAGGCAGGACAGGACGAAGCGCATGCCCCCACATGCTGCCTCAGAAGCCGGGTCTACCGCGAGTGCAGGCCCCCTGAAGGCTCACTCGCCCGAGGGGTTCATCAGCGCCCGGGCGTTGCGCGGTGCGAAGAAGGACTGGCGCGCGAGCCTCGTCAGGGCGCGCTTGTCCACGCACCACAGCTGGAGCGCATCCTCCCACTCGCCCAGCTCGGCCACCGCGCGCACGTCCGGCGCATCGCGGTAGAGGCTGTTGAGGTTGTGCACCAGCGCGGACAGGTCCTCCACCTCCCAGCGCTCCGTCACGTCGCCAGCCATGACGTGGAGCTCCAGCACGGGGCGCTCGCGCACGTCCACCACCTTGAAGCGGCGGGCCGCGCCGCCCATGGCGGTGGTGAGCGGCCCCACCAGCTCGTCGGCGCGCACGCCGTACCCCACGGACAAGCCACCTTCGAGCAGGCCCGCGTCACACAGGCGCAGCATGGACACATGGGGAGGCTCGCCACGCGGCAGCAGCGCCGCGGCGGCATCGCGGTCCTTGAGGAGCCGCTCTCGGGTGAGCACGTCGAGCAATGGGGCCATCTCGGCGCACAGCCTATCGCTCCTCGCCGCTCCAGTAGTCCACCTCCGCGGAGAGGGGCAGCGTGGTGAACAGGCTCCGAGCGGCCTTGTCGCCCCCGGGAGCACTGCCCGCGGAGATGACCACCTTCCCTGAGTCCGGGTACACCATGACGTCCGGCTCCACCATGGTGGAGAAGGCCAGGTAGCGCAGCGTCTCAGTCCCGTCGTTGAGGAGCTGGTGCGCGCCCCCGGGCCCCACCGGGAGCGCCACATAGTCGCCCGCCGTGACGGCGAGGGTGTCGTCCCCCAGCCGCAGCCGGCCCGTGCCCGCGAGGATGAAATAGGCCTCTTCGTTGGCCAGGTGGTAGTGCCGCGGCCACGCGTGTTTGCCGGGGGGCAGCTCCATCAAGCTGCACCCCAGCTTGCGGCCCTTGGCGGCGGCGCCCAGTTGCTTGCGGCGGTACGCCACCCGGGGACCTTGCGTGACTTCGGTCCAGGGAAGCTCAGGCTCGTGGACGACGTGAGGATGCGAGGACATGGACAGGCGCTCCTGTTCAGGGTCGCGTCGCGAGCAGCGCGAAGACGCGGTGGGGGATGTCGAGCGGGTCCGCTGGAAAGCCCTCGGCGAGCAGGTCCGCGAGCGCGGCGTCGAAGCGGCTCACCGCGCTCGCAGGCATGGACGCGCCCACCTTCGCGCTGGCGCGGATGCGGCCCCGCCACGCGCGGGGGCTGTACGACACGGACACGTCGAAGGAGAACGAGGTGAGCTGGGTGAAGCCCGCCTCGGCGGCGTCGCGGTACCACGGAGGATAGACACCGGAAGACTGGCTCAAGGACACGAAGGGCGCGGGAGCCCCTGGGTTGAAGCGCTCGATGAGCCGCTCGGTGGCCTCCACCACGTTGCCGGGCAGCGGCAGCCAGTCGAAGTGGGCGATGACCAGACGGCCCCCGGGAACGAGCAACCGCGCGGCCTCACGCGCTGCGGCGGCCCGGTCGAACCAGTGCCAGCACTGCCCCGCGACCACCACGTCGAACGCCTGTGACGGCAGACCCGTGTTCTCCGCGGGCGCCTGTCGGAAGTCGATGCCCAGCCCCATCCCAGAGGCGAGCCCACGCGCGGCATCCAGCATGTCCGCGGACACATCCAGCCCCGTCACCACGGCGCCGCGCTGGGCCAATCCCCGGGCCACCGTGCCCGTGCCCGTCCCCAGGTCGACGGCGCGGAGGCCCGGACGAAGGAGGCCCTCCCTGTCGAGCCGTTCGAAGAAGGCTTCCGGAAAGCCCGCCCGGTGCCTCACGTAGTCCGACGACGTGCGTCCGAAGTCCACCTGCATGACAGGCTCCTCTCCTCGCGGGCACACGCGAGCCCGGCCGACCTGGGGACGTATCGACACGTCATCCAGTCGAGTCGACAATGGCCTTCGCGAGGTGCGTGAGACATGAGTAGGCCCAAGGGCGGACGCTCTCAATCTCGATTCGACCATCGACCTGAGGAGGAGCTCGTGAGCGCGGCACAGGCCGCCGCGCTCCTGGGCGTGAAGCGAGCCACGCTCTACACCTACGTGAGCCGAGGCCTCGTGCGCTGTGTGCCGGAGCGAGGCACCAAGGAGAACCGCTATGTGCGCTCCGACCTGGAGCGCCTGAAAGCGCGGCACGACGCGAGAGCGGGACACGCGGCAGTCGCCTCGGGCGCCTTGCGCTGGGGCGAGCCCGTCATCGACTCGTCGGTGTCCCGCGTGGGCGCGGAGGGGCTCGCGTACCGAGGCCATTCGGCGGTGACGCTCGCGGTGGAGGGACGCGCGTTCGAGGACGTGGCCGAGCTGTTGTGGACAGGCACGCTGCCCGAAGAAGCGTCACGGTGGCCCTCACCCGAGCCGGCGTTTCCACCGTCCGAGCTGGCGAAGCTGCTGCCCCGTGGAACACCTCCCGTGGCCGCGCTGTCTGCGTTGGTGCCGCTCCTAGGCGCACGGGACCCGGCGCGCTTTGCCTCTCCGCCTGAGCAGGAGCGCACCCGCGCCCGGAGCCTGCTGCGCCACCTGTCCGCCTGGGTCTGCGTGGCGAACGCGCCGGGGCGGGTGACGCAAGCCTTGAACGAGCCCACGGTGGCGCAATCCCTGGCGCGCGCTTGGAACACCCGCATGAAGCGCGCACCGGAGCTGCTCAACCGCGCGCTGGTGCTGTGCGCGGACCACGAGCTGAACGTGTCCACGTTCGCCACGCGCGTGGTGGCCTCCTCGGGCGCGGACCTCTACGCCTGCCTGAGCGCCGCGCTGGCCGCGCTCTCCGGCCCCAAGCATGGAGGGGCCTGCGACCGCGTGGAGGCGCTGTTCGTGGAGGTGGGACGGCCGGAGCGTGCCGCGGAGGTCATCCGGGAGCGGCTGCGGCGCGGGGAGACAATCACCGGCTTCGGCCATCAGCTCTACCCGGACGGAGACCCGCGAACGCCGCCGCTGGTGGAGGCCGCTCGTGCCGTGAGCCCCGAAGTCCCCAGTGTCCGCATCGCCAGCGCCGTGCTGGAAGCCATGCGCGCGGCGGGACATCCGCCCCCGTCCGTGGACTTCGGGCTGGTGATGCTCGCCGGTGCGCTGAGTCTTCCTCCGGGCGCGGGCGCCACGCTGTTCGCCGTGGGGCGCGCGGCGGGCTGGGTGGCCCACGTCCTGGAGCAACGCGAGCAAGGCCACCTGCTGCGCCCTCGGGCCCGCTACGTGGAAGCGAAGCGTCCAGGCACGGCGTGACGCGGGACTGCGCCAACGGCCACTGTCGCCTGCCGCGCACCCAACGAAGTCCGTCGTTGGAGCCACGCACGCGCGAGGGGAAACTCCCGCGCCGTGGACACTCGACGCGTATATCCCCGTTTCGCCATCGCCTCCCTGCTCGGCAACGTCGCCTTCCTCGCCTCCTGGGGTGTGGTGCTGATGCGCCCCTCGGGCTGGCAGGTGGTCGGCCCGCTCCTGCTCCTCATGTTCCTCGTCCTGCGGGTGGGCGGCATGTGGCTCTTCGCCTCGCGCCACCCGGTGGAGGAACGCCCACGCATGCGGCGCACGGCGACCCTCACCACCGTGCTGGCGCTCATCGCCGTGGGCATCTGGGTCTACACCGTGCTGCAAGGCCCGCGCGGCTTCTGAGCCGCCAGGCCCTGAAACGGCTCGCGGGCGCCGCCTCCAGACTGAACCGTCCGGAAGCACAGCGCCCGCGATGACTGCCGTGTGCTGACCGCTACACGTTGAAGCGGAAGTGCATGCAGTCGCCGTCCTGGACGACGTACTCCTTGCCTTCCACGCGCAGCAGGCCCTTCTCCTTCACGGCGGACTCGCTGCCCAGCTTCACCAGATCCTCCCAGCGCATCACCTCGGCCTTGATGAAGCCGCGCTCGAAGTCGGAGTGGATGACGCCGGCCGCCTGCGGGGCCTTGTAGCCCTGGTGGATGGTCCACGCGCGGCACTCCTGCTCGCCCACGGTGAAGTACGTCCACAGGCCCAGCAGCTTGTAGCCGGCGCGCACCACCTTGTGCAGGCCCGGCTCGGACAGGCCCGCGCTCTCCAGGAAGCCCGGACGCTCCGACTCCGGAAGCTGCTGGATTTCGGACTCCAGCGCGGCGGCGAGCACCACCACCTCGAAGCCCTCCTTCGCGGCCATCTCCCGAACGGCCTTCACGTGGGGGTTCGCGTCCTCCTTGCCCAGCTCCGCCTCGCCAATGTTCGCCACGTACAGCACGGGCTTGTCGGTGAGCAGGAACAGGTCATGGATGACGGCGCTCTCCTCCTCGGTGAGCTTCTGGGCGCGCACGGTGATGCCGTTGTCCAGGCCCGCCTTGATGCGGTCCAGCAACGCCACCTCGGCCTTGGCCTCTTCGCCGGCCTTGCCGCCCACCTTCGTGTTCTTCAAGGTGCGCTCGCGGCGCTTCTCCACCGTCTCCAGGTCCTTGAGGCACAGCTCCGTATCGACCACGTCCCGGTCCCGCACCGGATTCACCCCGCCCTCGACGTGGGTGACGTTGTCGTCCTCGAAGCAGCGCAGCACGTGGAGCACGGCGTTGACCTGGCGGATGTTGCCCAGGAACTGGTTGCCCAGGCCTTCGCCCTTGGACGCGCCGCGCACCAGGCCGGCGATGTCCACGAACTCCAGCGAGGTGGGCACCTTCTTCAGCGGCTTGATGAGCGCGGACAGCTGGTCCAGGCGGTCATCCGGCACGGGCACCACGCCCACGTTGGGCTCGATGGTGCAGAAGGGATAGTTGGCCGCCTGCGCGCCCGCGGCCGACAGCGCGTTGAACAGGGTGGACTTGCCGACGTTGGGCAGCCCGACGATTCCGATGGATAGACCCATGGTGATTCCCTGGAACACGCGCGCCGGGGGGCGCGCTTCCCCAAGAAGGGGATTAGGCAGTGCGGCGCACGGCGCCAGTGGCGCTGGTGCTGTTCAGCGGCAGGCCCTGGACGAACTGCTCGGCCAGCGCGCGCTGCTTGCTGTCGTCCATGCGCTCGCTGATGAGCTTGCCGGCGACTTCCATGGCCAGGTCGACCGCCATGGCGCGGACCTCGGCGATGGCCTTCGCCTTCTGCTCGTCAATCTCGCGACGCGCGCTCAGCTTGAGCTCCTCGGCCTCCTTGCGGCTCTTGGCCATGAGCTCCTCGCGGAACTTCTCCATCTCCTGCGTGTTGCGGCGCATCATCTCCGCGGCCTCGCGACGGGCCTCGGCGATGGCCGTCTTCTGGTCGGCCAGCAGCTTCTCCGCCTCGGCGCGCTCACGCTTGGCGCTCTCGATGGAGCTGGCGATCTGCTTCTCGCGCTCCTCGACCAGCGAAAGGATGGGGCCCCACGCCTTCCACTTCAGGACGACGGCGGCGATGACGAAGGTGACCAGGGTCCAGAAGATGAGGCCCGGCTGGACCTTCACGAGGTTACTGGCGGCGAGGACGGAGGGCAGGAACATGGCGGGATGTCCAGCGTGAGGGAGGGATGCTGCGAAGACTTCGGTTTCCGCGGCAGGAGCGGCCGGCGCCCGCGGTGGAATTCCCTACGGGCACCGGCGACCGTCCAGCGATGACTCGACCTGCGCTCGCCTTAAGCCTTGGTGGCGAGCAGGATGCAAACGACCAGCGCGAACAGCGTGGCGCCTTCGATGAGGGCCGCCGCGATGATCATCGTGGTGCGGATGTCGCCGCCCGCGGCCGGCTGACGGCCCGTGGCGTCCATGGCGGCGGCGGCCAGCTTACCAATGCCGAGCGCGGCACCGATGATGGAGAGACCGGCACCCAGACCGGCGGCGAGGAAGGCAAGAGCGAGGTTGGTCATGGTGACACTTGTTCTTTCGTAGCGTGGACCCGCTTGTGGGGGGGTCGTGATGTCCCTTGAGGACTACCTCCGGCGGCCTTTCGAACCGCCGGGTCTTCGACCGGGGCGCTGGACTTCAGCGCCCCGCTAACTCGTCAGAACGGCCTAGACGTGGTGCGCCTTGCCATGGTCGTGGCTGGGGCCCGCTTCCGGGTGGTCGTGGCCGTGGTCGTCATGGTGGTGACCCATGGCCACGCTCATGCCGATGAACAGCGCCGACAGCATCGCGAAGACGTACGCCTGCACGAAGGCCACGAACAGCTCGAGCAGGAAGATGGCGAAGGCGAAGGGCACGCTCACCGCCGCCACCGCGGGGTGGCCGAGGAGGAAGATGAGGCCCAGGAGGAAGAAGTAGACGATGTGGCCCGCCAGCATGTTGGCGAACAGACGCATCGTGAGGGCGAAGGGCTTGGTGAACAGACCCAGCACCTCCACCGGAACCATGATGGGCCACAACCAGGGGGCCACGCCGCCCGTCAGGTGCTTCAGGTAGCCGCCCAGACCCGCCGCGCGGATACCCGCCACCTGGGTGATGACGAAGGTGCACAGCGCCAGCGCCAGGGTGACGGCCAGGTTGCCGGTGGCGGTCGCCATCCAGGGAACCATGCCCAGCAGGTTCATGAAGAGGATGAAGAAGAACACGGTGAGCAGGAAGGGCACGTAGCGGGGGCCCTCCTCCTTGCCGATGTTCTTGATGGCCAGCTCGTCACGAACGAACAGCACCAGCATCTCGAGGATGTTGGCGCCCGCGCCGCGCGGCACCAGCTTCGTCTTGTCGCGGTTGCCCCAGATGAACAGGGTGGCCATCAGCAGCAGCGCGGCCAGCCACATCATCAGGGTGTGCTTCGTGATGGACATGTCCAGGCAGCCGTCCATGAGGCCCGGAATCTCCTCACCGTGCTCCGTCATCCGGGGCGCGCACCCATTGGCCTTCAGCGGGACGTGCCACTGCGGGAAGTCAAACGCGTGGATGGGGCTGCTGAGCGGGACCTCGATCTCCAGATAGGGCGAGTCCACGACGTGGTGGAGGATGTACCCCGGCACGTCGTCTTCAGACCCCGCGGCCCACGCCGTGGCAGCAAACAGACTGGCGAACAGCACCATTGCCTTGCGCATCACTCGTCTCCGCCCGCCGATTCCTTCGACGCGGCCATCACGTAGCTCACTTCAATCCACTGCAGCGCGAAGTAGACGCCGAAGAAGCCGGCGATGAACGGCACCGCCGCCATTCCCCGCGACACCACGCCCAACAGCCCCGCCAGCACGCCCACGGCCCGAAGGCCAAAGATGATTCCGACCACCTTCAGCGCGGCATTGAGGTCCTGCCGCACTGCCCGCCGTTTCAGCACCAGCGCCACCGCGCCCGTCACCGCCGCCAGCCCCACGCCCCACACCGCCGAAACCCGGTCCTCCACCACCTGCGGCATCAACGCCGCCAGCGCCAGGCCCACCACCGCCACGCCACCCGCCAGCGCCGCATGACTCTTGAACGAGTCCGTCCCGCTACCGCCGCCCCGCGCCGTCACTTCCGCTTCCCCAGCCGGGCCATCTCATGGAGGAACCCATAGAAGCCCACGCAGATACCCACCAGGCTCAGCACCACCATCAACCAGGGGCCCGTCCCCAACCACCCATCCAGCCAGTAGCCGCCCAGCACGCCCACCACCGCTCCACCCACCAGCTTCCACACCGCCGAGATGTAGGGTTGCGCCGCCCGCATCTGCCGGGCCGTCTCCCCCAACTCGCTGCTGTCCGAACCGCCCGGTTTCCGGGGCTCCTTCACTTCCATTCGGACGCCTCCCCAAACCCCGGGAAAACCTCGCTTTTCCAACCCCGCCAACCCAACCCCTCTACGCGGGGCGCCGCTTAACACCGAACACGCGGCACACGCAACCGGTACCATGGGCAGCGGCCCCCTGGCCCCCAGTGGCGATTGCCGCTTCGGCAAGCTCAGCTACCGCCGATCTGCCCCGCATGGAATCGAGGGGCCCCTCCCGTGGGCTCGCCAGGGCCCGGGCTCGCCTCTGGGTGAGGCGCTGGGGTCCGGCGGCTTGAGCAGACGCATGGGGATGGGGGCGCCTGCCCCAGCGCCCGGGAGGCCGGCCTCCGGGCGCCAGCCGGCCCGCTCCTCGGCGCCCGGGCGCCGGCGTCGCCAGCTTGCACCCGATACGCGTCAACCCACCGCGACACCTCTGGAGGACTCCATGCCGAAGCCGCTCGTGCTCACGTCCCCCCGCTTCAAGGACGGCGACCTCATCCCCATTGCCTACACCGGCGAGGGCGAGGACATCTCACCGCCGCTGCAATGGACGGACATGCCCGCCGGGACGAAGAGCCTGGCCCTCATCGTGGAGGATCCGGACGCGCCAGACCCGCGCAATCCCCAGATGACCTTCTCCCACTGGGTTGTCTACAACATCCCACCTTCGGCCCAGGGCCTGCCGGAAGGCGCCACGCCGGACGTCCTCCCAGAGGGCGCCCGCCAGGGTCAGAACGACTTCCGCCGCCAGAACTACGGGGGCCCCATGCCGCCCGTGGGCATGCACCGGTACTACTTCCGCCTGTTCGCCCTGGACACGGTGCTGCCGGACCTGGGCCGCGCCACGCGCACACAGCTCCGGGAGGCCATGGAAGGCCACATCGTGGGACAGGCGGAGCTCATCGGCCTGTACACCAAGGTCCACCACCGCGGCGCGGAGTCCCCCGGGGCCACTCCCGCCTGATGCTGCTCGGGCGACAGCCCCCCTGAGGACACGGGCTCGGCTGCCCTGCGCGGCCGGGCCCGTTCTAAGTACAAGCCGCAGGGCTGACACCGGGATGTAGGCTGGTGGGCGAAGCGGCGGGTCAGCAATTTCGCACGGACTGGCAGCGGTGGAAGAGTCAGGCCTGCCGTGAAAACCGCCGCCGAAATCGGGGCAGCCTACGGCCCCTTCGATGCGATGTCCGTGGGTGTCTGCGTCGTCCGTGACGGCCGCTTCGTCTATGTGAACGAAGCGCTGGTGACGATGTCGGGCTACCCGCGCGAGGGCGTGCTGGGTGAGCCCGCCACGCTCCTCGTCTCGGCGGCGAGCGCGGCGGAGCTGGCGTCCCGCCATGCCCGTCGCAAGCGCGGCGAGCCCGTCCCCACCACGTACGAGACGATGCTGCGCACCACCGAAGGGGAGCGGCGGGTGGAGCTGACCGTCATCCCCAGCGGCACGGAGTGGGTCGTGCTGGTACGCGACGTGTCGGCGAGGGCCCGGCGCCGCAGCGTGCTCCAGCGGCTGGCCGAGCTGGGCGCGAGCCTGCCCTCCCTGCGCACCGAGGGCGAGGTGCTGCGCAGGATGTTCTCCAGCGTGGAGGAGCTGGGGCTTGGCTGCGCGTGGCTTTCGCCAGACCGGCTGGGCGTCCGGCTGGGGCAGACATTCGTGCCGCCCGGCATGGTGCCCACGGAAGCCGCGGCACTGAGTGGCCGCTGGGTACGGGATGTGGTGGGCCAGTGGCCTCCCCTGCTGAAGCGCGCCTGGCGCGACGGCGCGGCCTACACAGACGAGTTGCCCCAGGAGGCTGAGTGCTTCCTCCGAGGCGCCCGGGGTGTGCTGGTTCGCCAGGGCATCCAGCGCGCCGGGCAGACGCGCGCCATCGCGGTGCGCATCGACGTGGAGGGCCAGCCCCGGGCCATGCTCGCGCTGGTGGCGGACTGGCTGCGCGAGGAGGAGCTTCCACCCGTGCGCCTCTTCGGCGCGCAGGTGTCCGCGGCGCTGGACGCGGCGCTCACCATCTCCCGCCTGTCCGCGCAGAACACGGCGCTGGCGGCGCTCAACCGCCTGGCCTCGGTGACGGCCTCCGCGCCGCACCCCCAGGCCCTGTTCGCTCCGGGGACCGACGAAATCGCCGGGCTCCTGGGTTGCGACGCGGTGGCGGTGCTCCTGCCAGCGGACGATGGCGAAGTGGAGCTCGCGTACTCAAGCGGCCTGGACACCGAAGGCGCGAAGGACTTCACGCGGCGCTGGCGGGATGGAAACCTGTGCCTCCAGGCGCAACGAGAAGGCATCCCGCTGGAGCGCGAGGTGGAGTCCTGTCCGGACGACCTGAGCGAGGAACTGCGCCGGCAGGGCTTCCGCACCGTGGTGGTCGTCCCCCTGCGGGTGCGCTCGCGGGGCGTGGGCACCCTGTCCGCCCTCTTCCGGGAACGACGGCCCCTGACGCCGCTCGAACGAGAGACGTTGCAGGCCATGGGCAGCCACTTCGCGGCGGCCATCGAATCCCACCGGCTGCTGCATGAGCTTCGTGGCCGCGCCGAGGACCTGGCGCTGCTGCACGAGGTGGCCAAGGCGCTGGCGGCCACCCTGGAACTGGACAAGCTCCTGCACATTGGCGCCACCAGCCTGGCGCGCATCGTGGACACGTCGGATGCCTACGTGTTCCTGCCGGATGCCTCGGGAGAACGGCTCCAGCTTCGCGCGATGACGGGAGGCTCACCGGAGCTTCAAGGGCCCGCCCTGCCACTCCTCCCGGCCGATGCGTCACTCGCGTCGGTGGCGTTCCACACGCGCGAGGTGGTGCTGGTGGAGGACGCCCGCTCAGACCTGCGCGTCAACGAGGAGGTGCGGCGCCTGCCCGGTGCCCGAGCATTCCTGGTGCTCCCCCTGGTGGTCCACGAGCGCCCCATGGGCGTGATGATGGCGGTGGAGACGCGGCGGCCACGGCGCTTCACGCTCGCGGAGGTGGAGCGAGCCAGCGCCATCGCCAACCAACTGGCGCTGGCCCGCGAGGGCGCGCGGCTGGTGGAGGATCTTCAAGCCAGCTACGTGGAGCTGGCCCGGACGCAGGCCCAGTTGGTGCGCCGCGAACGGCTGGCCGCGCTGGGCGAGCTGTCCGCCGTGGTCGCCCATGAAGTGCGCAATCCACTGGGTGCCATCTTCAACTCGGTGGCGTCCATCCGCCGCATCGTCGGGCCGGACAGCGCGGCGGTGCCGCTGCTGGACATCGTCGGGGAGGAGTCGGACCGGCTCAACCGCATCGTCGCGGACCTGCTCACCTTCGCGCGGCCACCCGCGCCGCATCCCTATGCCGTGCCGCTGTCCCCCCTGGTGGAGGACGCGGTGCGAGGCGCGCTGGCGGAGGCGCCGGGCCAGGTGCGCGTGGAGCTGGACCTGGCGGACGATGTCCCCTCGGTGACGGTGGACGAGCGGATGATGCGTCAGGCCTTCCTCAACCTCGCCATCAACGCCGTGCAGGCCATGCCTCAGGGCGGCATGCTGCGCGCGAGTGTCCGGCGCGCGACGGGGACTCCCGAGGTCGAAGTTCAGTTCGTGGACAGCGGGCCGGGCATCTCCCCCGACGTGCGGGCGCGCATCTTCGAGCCCTTCTTCACCACCAAGGCCAAGGGCACCGGCTTGGGGCTGGCGGTGGTGAAGCGCATCATCGAGTCGCACCAGGGCCGGGTCGCGCTGGAATCCCTGCCGGGCCAGGGCACCACCTTCCGGCTCTATCTCCCGCTGGACACCTCCGCCGCGGCGATAAGCGAAGGCTGGTAACGCACTTGAAGCTCACGCGTCCGGGGCGCAAATCCCTTCGCGAGGAGCAGAAATGCACCGCCATGCCGCCGTCCTGGGAGTCCTTCTTTGTCTGAGCGCCTTCACCGTCCAGGCCCAGGCGCCCACAGCTCCGGACGCGCCTCGGGTGCAGCTGAAGTTCGTGGGAGAGCTGGGCTTCCTGGACGTGCTGGCGCACAGCATCCGCCAGGGCAGTGACGGTACCCTGTTCCGCTACACGGACGACGGCGGACAGGACAACCTCTACAACTTCATGCGGCTGTCGGCGGAGCTGACGTTGAAGGGCCGGCACTCGGTGGTGTTCCTCTACCAGCCGCTGGCCATTGACACGCAGGTGGTGCTCAAGCGGGACGTGCGCATCGACGCGCTGGACTTCCCCGCGGGCACGCCGCTGGACGTGAGCTACAGCTTCCCCTTCTACCGGGCCAGCTATCTGTATGACCTGCTGTCCGATCCGGACCGCGAGCTGTCCGTGGGCGTGTCGCTCCAACTGCGCAACGCGAACTATGTCTTCACCTCCGCGGACGGGACGCTGCGGCGGACCGCGCGGGACGTGGGGCCGGTGCCGCTGCTGAAGGTGCGCGGACGGTGGGGACTGGGTGGTGGCTGGTGGCTGGGCTTCGAGGCGGACGGCAGCTACGCGCCCACGGCCATCATCAACGGTGACAGTGACTCCAACACCACGGGCGCGCTGCTGGACGCGTCCCTGCGCGGTGGCGTGCGCCTCACCGACAAGGTGGATGTGTTCCTCAACCTGCGCTACCTGGGCGGCGGCGCGCGAGGCACGTCAGACGACAACGAAGACGAGTTTGGCGACGGCTTCACCAGCAACTGGATTGATACCGCCACCCTCAGCCTGGGCTTCAGCTACCGGCTGCCCTGGGGAAGCTGACGCCCGCTGCGGGCTTCAGGCCAGCGCCCAGGCCAGCGCGAGCCCCAGGGCACACGCGCCCGCGCAGAGCCCCGCGACGAGCCAGGGACGACCACCGCGAAGCCCTGTGCCGAAGTCCTCCTCGGGCTCTGGCACGGGCAGCGCTTCATCCCCCGTGATGGCGCGCACCAACTCCTGACGACGGGCCTCCACCGCCGCGGCATCCACCGCTTGGGAGATGTCCACGCCGAAGCCCACCTGTGTCTCGCGGGTGGCTCGGCGCAACTGCGCGGCCTGGGGCGGCAAGGGCTGGAGCGCCCTGGCGGGATTCACCTCCGTCACGGTGACATCCTCGGACGCGGCGGCACGGGCGCCCTGGCTTCGGCTGGCCTCCGCTCGTTCGAGCGCGACCATCAGCTTCGCCGCATCGACGGCTTCGGTGGCCGCCGCGTCTCCGCCCAGGCTGGCTCCGGAGTTCGCGGCCCCAGGGCCCACCTCGGACTTCGACGCCACGCCAGCGTCCGCCGCCATCCGGGCACGCTCGGGCTGAACGACCGTCGGCTCCTCGTCCGCACCGAGTGGCGCGCTCGCGACCGGGCCTCGCGATGGATGGAGGTGTGCCCGTTCGCCGCCGGGAAGGCCCCGTCGCGCTCGCGAGGCTCCGCCCTCCACCACGGTCGCCTCGTCCTCCGTCCCGTACAGCGCGGTGACGCGAGGCGCATTGGCAGCGCGAGGCACCTCCGGCGCCCTTCCAGGAATCCCTCGCACCGTGACTTCAAGTTCATCCGCGTCATGCGCTGCCTTCGCTGGCGTGCCTCGCCCAGAGGCATCCGGCGCGGCTGGGACATTCGCATCAGGCGGGTGGGCGGACGGCGGCGCCTTCGACGTCTCAGCGTCGCCACGCTCGGCCGGGACGTAGTCCTCGGGCGCGTCGATGCCTTCGTGCTCGAACGCGAGCGCGGTGGGCGGAGCGAGCACGGTGGCCAACGCGGGCTCGGTGAGCGCGCGGGAACGCGGCTCCCGCAGCAATTCGCGGAGCACGAGCTCCTCCGCCTTCTTCTCGCGGGGGAACGCGGCCGCGATGAGGCGCGCGACATCCGCATCCCCCACTTTGGGCGCCAGCTTCGCCTTCATCCGCGCCAGCTCCGCGCCCATGGCGGCCGCGTCCGGGAAGCGATTGTCGGGCTCGGAGGCCAGCGCGCGCATCAGGAACGCATCCACGCTGGTAGGCACGCCCTGCCGGACGCTCCCGGCTGGCTCCCACTGGGGGTATGCCGCGCGCCGCCACCGCTCCACCGGGTCGCCCCGCTGCGCCAGGGGCTTCCACGCGAACAACTCCCACAGCAGCGCGCCCACCGCGTACACGTCCGCGCGCCGGTCCACGAAGCGCTTCCGTGCCTGCTCCGGTGCCATGTACGTCAGGTTGCCAATCACCACCCGGGGCGCCGTCTGCTGCTCCTTCAGCGTGGACTGCGCCGCGCCGAAGTCGATGATTTTCACCTCGCCCGCGTAGCTGATGCACACGTTCGCGGGAGACAAGTCCCGGTGGACCAGGTGCAGCGGATTGCCGAACTCGTCCGTCGCGTCGTGCGCGTACGCCAGGCCCTCACAGAGCCGCTGCCCCAGGTGGAGCATGATGCCCAGCGGCAGCGTCCGCCCGAGCTGCCGCAACCGGTACGTCAGCCGGCTGAGCGTCTTGCCCTGCACGTACTCCATGGACAGGTAGAGCTGCCCTTCCACCTCGCCCATTGCGTACACGCGCGCGATGTTCGGATGGTGCAGCCGCACCACGACGCGGGCTTCATCCCGGAAGCGTCCGGCGAACTGCGGGCTTGCCATGAGCTGCGGGAGGACCTTCTTCACCACACAGGCACGACGAGGCGCCTCCTCACGCGCGAGGAACACCTCTCCCATCCCCCCGGCGCCGATGCGGCGCACGAGGGTATAGGGACCGAAGCGAACGGGCCCCTCGAGGGGCGCGGGCTCAACCGGTCTTGCCAAGCGAACGGAAGGCCTTTCTCGCCGCCGCGAGGACGTGCGCGACTTCCGGCTCGCCAATGGCCAGCGACACGAACGCCGCCTCGAACTGGCTGGGCGGCAGGTAGACGCCTTCGTTCAGCATGGCGTGGAAGAACTTCCCGAAGCGCGCCGTGTCCGCCTTCTTCGCGCTGGCGTAGTCGTAGACGGGCTCACCGGTGAAGAACACCGTGAGCATGCTGCCCACACGGTTGACAGTGACGGGCACGTCCGCGGCCTTCGCTTCGGCGAGCAGGCCGACCTCCAACATGCGGCTGACCTCCTCCAGCCGCGCGTAGGTGCCGGGGGCCGCCAGGGCCTTGAGGCACGCCAGGCCCGCCGCCACCGCCACCGGGTTCCCCGACAGCGTGCCGGACTGGTACACCGGGCCCGCGGGAGCCACCTTCTCCATGATGTCGCGGCGGCCACCATACGCGCCCATCGGCATGCCCCCGCCAATCACCTTGGCCATGGTGGTGAGGTCCGGCTTGAGGCCGTACAGCTCCTGCGCGCCGCCTCGCGACAGCCGGAAGCCCGTCATGACCTCGTCCAGCACCAGCAGCACGCCGTGCTTCTGGCAGAGCGCCTGCAGCCCTTCGAGGTAGCCCGGCTTCGGCACCAGCACGCCCATGTTGCCCACCACCGGCTCGATGATGGCGCAGGCGATGTCCTGGCCATTCTCCGCGAAGATGCGCTCCACGGCGGCCAGGTCGTTGAAGGGCGCGGTGAGCGTGAGCTTCGCCAGCGCCGACGGCACGCCCGGAGAGTCCGGCAGGCCCAGCGTCTCCACGCCACTGCCCGCCTTCACCAGGAACGGGTCTCCCGCGCCGTGGAAGCAGCCTTCGAACTTGAGGATGTGCTCGCGGCCGGTGAAGCCCCGCGCGACGCGGATGGCCGCCACCGTGGCCTCGGTGCCACTGGAGACCAGGCGCACCATCTCCACCGCGGGCATCGTGGCGCAGATGAGCTCCGCGAACTCCACCTCATCCGCATGCGGCGCGCCATAGGACGAACCCCGGCGCGCGGCGTCGATGATGGCGTCCAAGATGGGCGGATACGCGTGGCCCAGGATGAGCGGTCCCCAGCTCCCCACGAGGTCGACGTAGCGGTTGCCGTCCACATCCGTGAGCCAGGCACCTGCGCCTTCACGGAAGAAGACAGGGTCGCCGCCAACGCCTCGGAAGGCGCGCACCGGGGAATTCACTCCGCCGGGGATGCGAGCCTGCGCGCGAGCGAAGAGAGCCTGACTGTGAGCGTGGTTCATGGCTCGTTCCATAACATGCGGCACGAGGCAGTCTGCGTCCCCACACGCCCGCTCCCATGCCCCCCGCTTCTTCGTGCCGTCGTCGACACATTATGGACAGTCTCAGGCAGTGCGGAAGAAACCGCCTTTCTTGTAAATCTGACTAAATTGGATGGTTTCAGCGACGCATCGTCCGGGGCTCGACACGCGCCATGCCCGCCTCCCCTCCCTACAGTCAGGCCCTTCGCACACGAGCCCGAGGCTGGGCCCGCGCGCTCTGGCCGGTCCTCATGTGTGGCGTCCCTCCCGCCATGGCCGCCAAGCCGCCCCTCCAACGTCTTCCACGCCTCACCTGCCACGCGGGCTATTTGGACTTCGAACAACGTCACGGGCTGCCGACGGTGCGAGCCGCCATCCAGCAGGCCCTGGCGCAGAACGCCCCTGCTGCCCTCACCTTCCTCACCGAACGGATTCCGGAAGTCCTGGGTGAAGACGCCCAGGCCGCGCTTCAGGTGCTCGACTGGGCTGACACCGCACCGACGCCCGAAGCATCCGTGCTGCTGTCGGGCCTGCGTGAAGCCTCCGCGGTGAGGGATGCACGGGTGGCCGAGCGGCTCCTCACGATGGCGGAGCAGCACGCATCCATCGACCACCGCGCACAGGCGCTGCAGGCACTGGAGACCCAGGCGCGCTTCGACGCCCCTGCGCAGGACCGGTTGATGGCGTTGGCCAGGAGAAGCACGGCCCCTCAGGGCGTGTGCCTGCTCGCGGTGAGAACCCTGGGCAGGGTGATGAAGAACGACTTCCAGGCCGGGGGCTCGGAGGAGCCCTATCTCACGCGACTCCTGACACTGGCGCGGGAGTCCGAGGACCGTCACGTCCGCGCCCTGGCGGTGGAGCTGGCTGCCTCCTTGTCCATGCGACTGGATGCGCGGGCCGTGGAGCAACTGGCCTGGGTGCTCGAGAATGACGCAGACGCCAACGTCCGGGAGCTGGCGGCCCTCGCGTTGTCCGATGGCCGCGACACGCGCGCGGTGCTGAATCACTTCAGCGCCGCGTTTCCGGGAGAGCAGCGCCTGTGCGTGCGCTGGGCGCTCCTGCGCTACACGCTCCGGGCCGGTGGCGCCGAGGCCCTTCCCCAAGTGCGGGACTACGCGAAGCAGGACCGCCGATTCGTTCGAGACGTCGCCGACTTCCAGGCGCTCTACGACGCGGGACACGTGGACTTCGACAGGCTGTGGCTGAACAAGCGCGTGTATCACCGCTGCCCTGAGGACGCGGAGGCCCTGACGCCATGAGGAATCCGCGTGAAAGGCTCGGCTGGGTCCTCCTCGCCGGGGCGTTGGGCGCAGCCGTGGTGGGCACACGCCTCTGGCGTGCTCCAGAAAGGAACACCGCCCCTGTCCTCGACGCCTCGACGCCGCAGACCACTGACGACGGACATTCGACGCTCCCGCCCCTGCCCGCCCATGCGCAGCCGCTGAAGGAAGTGCCGTGTGAGTTCACCGCGCTCCTCGCGGAGTATCGCCAGGGCCACGCCTCGCCGGCGTATCGGCGTTACGTCCGAGAACAACTCCGCGGGCTCGTGGAGTCACTGCCCGAGGACGTGCATTGGCAGCACCTCAGCGACGAGCAGGACGCTGACGTGCTGGCCTTGCTCTCCGACACCTGGGTGCTGCGCTACGCGCTGGAGGGACAGGCCCGCATCCTCGAGCGGCTGGTGGACCGCGTAAGTGAGACACCCGACGCGCGCCTGCGTGCCGTGTTGATTCGTTCACTGCAACAGACGGGGGAGCCCTCCACCCAACTGTTGGGCATCCAGGTCCTCAAGGGCCGAGACGTCTACCGCGACTGGGTGACGGACGCAGCGCCCGAGGTCCGCGCGGCCGCGGTGGAGAACTTCCGGGAGGAAGCCGCTCGCAACGCCGGCCGCTACCGCGTGGTGGCGGAGCGAGCGGTGTCGCTGGCCACCGTCGCGGAAGACCCGGCCACGGCAGCGGGACTCCTGGGCGCGTCTTCCATCGAAGCGGTGAGAGGACCGTCCTTGGCGCAGGTCCGTACATTGCTCCAGTCAGCACAGTCCCCCGTCGTGCGCGCCGCGGCTGCACGCGCCCTGGCGACCTCACCCGTGGCAGAGCTCTCCGCGAGCCTCGACGCACTCGCCGCCCGCTACAGCGTCGAATCCGAGGCGAGCGTGCGCGAGGCACTGCTGGAATCCATCTCCCGGCTGGGCCTGAGCCGCGCCGTCCCCGTCCTCGAGCGGCTCCGTGACACGCACGCCGCGGCTCGAGACGAAGTGAGTCCCTGGATTGCACTGCTCGCGGAGCATCCCCAGCGGTGGGAAATGCTCGATACCGCACGGCGACACTCTCACCGATGAACGGGGCATTTTGACCTGCACCCTGCTTCGGGACGCGTTAGCTACGCCGGCCACGGCCCGCGGGCCTACCACTCACCGAGGGAGCGACAGGCAATGCCCCAGACGAAGCTCGAAGCACGCAAGGCACTCGGAACCACCGGCTTTCAGGTATCCCCTCTGTGCCTGGGAGGAAACGTCTTTGGTTGGACAGCCGACGAGGCGACCTCGTTCGCGGTGCTCGATGCCTTCGTCGACAACGGCGGCAACTTCATCGACACGGCGGACGTCTATTCGAGCTGGGTCCCCGGCAACCGCGGCGGCGAGTCGGAGACGCTCATCGGCAAGTGGATGAAGTCCCGCGGCGCTCGGGAGCGCGTCGTCATCGCCACCAAGGTGGGCTCGCAGACGGAGCTGGGGAAGGGCCTGGGCCGCGAGCACATCCAGCGCAGCGTGGAGGCCTCGCTGCGCCGGTTGCAGGTGGACGTCATCGACCTCTACTACGCGCACTACGAGGACCTGGACACACCAGTGGAGGAGACGATGGCGGCCTTCGACGCGCTGGTGCGCGCCGGCAAGGTCCGCGCACTGGGCACCAGCAACCACTCCCCGCAGCGGCTCACCGAGTCGCTGGAGGTGTCCCGCCGCAACAACCTCGCCCGATACGCGGTGCTGCAACCGCACTACAACCTCGTCGAGCGCAAGAACTTCGAGTCTTCGCTCCGGGGCATCTGCGAACGGGAAGGGCTCGTGGTGGCGCCCTACTTCGCGTTGGCCTCGGGCTTCCTGACGGGCAAGTACCGCAAGGACCAGCCACCTCCGAAGTCGGCCCGCGCCGAAGGCGTGCTGAAGCAGTATGGAAACGCGCGCGGCTGGGCAGTGATTGATGCCCTCGACGCCGTGACGCGTCGGCATCCGGGAGCGAACTTCGCCCAGGTCGCGCTCGCATGGCTCGCGGCTCAGCCCACCATCGTGGCGCCCATCGCGAGCGCGACGTCCGCCAGCCAGACGCAGGAACTGCTGGGGGCGTTCACGTTGCAACTGACGGAGGAGGACCTCCGCGCCCTGGACGTTGCGTCGTCCCGCGAGGCCTGAGAAGGCTCGAAGCCCATGAGCACGTTCACCGACTTCAAGACGGCCGACCTCTGCGATGCCCACGCGGGCACGCCGCGGTTCCAGATTGCCGAGCCTGGGTTCCAGGACTACGGCGGCGTCCGGACCTTCGCGGGTCCCATCAGCACGGTGCGGGCGCCCGAGGACAACTCCCTCGTGCGCAAGGCCTTGGAGGAGCCCGGCCAGGGCCGGGTGCTGGTGGTGGACGGCGGAGGCAGCCGCCGCTGCGCGCTCGTGGGAGACCAGCTCGCGTTGCTCGCCCAGCAGAATGGCTGGGCGGGCGTGGTGGTGAATGGCTGCATCCGAGACGCCGAGGACGTGGGCCGCATGCGCATCGGCGTCAAGGCGCTGGGCACCCACCCGCTCAAGAGCCTCAAGCGCAACGAGGGACAACGTGACGTGGAGGTCCGCTTCGCCGGAGTCACCTTCCGCCCCGGCCACTACGTCTATGCGGACCTGGACGGCATCGTCACCTCCGAGTCACCTCTGGGCTGAAACCAGGGGCTCCGGGCGGAAATGCTGGCACTACCCGCGTCGCCACCACTTCCGCCGCGCGGCCCTCACGTCGGACCAGTCCACCAGGCAGTCGTGCACGTTCTCCTGGCCGCGTTGGGCGTCAGGCATGTCCCCTGACTCCACGCGCGAAATCAGCTCCGGCAGCCGCTCGTAGAACGTGGGCGAACGGTACTGGGGATGCAATGTCCACAGGCCCGGCGCGGCGCCCAGGAAGTCCAGCCGCCACAAGCCGCGACGCTTGAGCCTCCGGGTGACCAGGTTCTCCGGCTCGCGGTACGGCGGATTGCCCGCACGCAAGGCACGCAGCACGTGAATGGGCGGCGCCAGCTTCGCCTGCAGCGGGCCTACCCGGCGCACCAGTGCATCGCGGTCCACGAAGAAGGCCCGGCTGCTGAAGCGCCGGAAACGGAACGCGTGGGAGCCCTGTGCATCGGGCTCGTACCAGCGACTGTCTCCCGCAATCGTCCCGTCCGCGCGCGGCGGGCCCGACAAAGGACTGCAGCTCACCAACTCCTCGCGTGACGCGAGCTGCGCGGCCGCCTCCGCCATCCAGGCGCGTGACGCTCCGCCGATGAGCATGTCCGCATCCAGGTGCATCACGTGCGGGTGCTTCGCCGCCGCGAGCCCGAAGAAGTAGGAATGGAAGGGCCCGCCGCGCGAGTCCTTCATGGGCAGCCGGGAGCCTCCGAAGAACTGCTCGGAGAGTGCCTTCGTGGCGGCGGGGGAGTAGTCCACCTCCACCAGCCGGATGCGCGGATCCGCCGAGGACAGCTCCGACAGCAGCGCGTCCATCTTCGGCTTTCGCTCCAGCCACGCACCCGCGAAGCGGCTGCCCTGACTGCGGTGCAGGTCCAGCACGAGCAGCACCTCCTGCACGGAGGGCCCGAGCTGGCGCAACTGATGCGGAAGGATGAGGCGCGCGTGCGGATAGTCCGTGGGCGCGAGGTTGATTTGCAGGGTGACCGGGCTCACGGGGTGTCCAGCAAGAGGGAGGTCGCGTCATCCATGACGGAGTGGCCCTCACTTGCCATACCCACGGTGCACCAGACAACTGAAGGAGGAATGGTCCTGGCAGGAGTCGAACCTGCGGCCTCTCGGTCCGCAACCGAGTGCTCTATCCTCTGAGCGACAAGACCGGAACTGCGACTGCGAGAGCGCCCCAGCCACGGGGCGCGGTGTCAGAAGGAAGCGATGCCGTCGAACAGGTCTTCCGGCTCGGAATCAGTGGAGAGGGGATTCATGGGCGTCACCTCGGGGATGAGCGCTCCGACAGGGAATCGAACCCTGTTCACACGGTAGACGGCCGTGCTGCGATTCCAATCGCATCCCGGAGCAGTGGGGTTGACCCGGAAAAGAAAGAGGCCGGGTTCCCTCGGGGAGCCCAGCCTCTGGCCTGCCATGCCCTGTCCTTCGACTGAGCACGGTGGGTCAGAACCCAGGCGGGAGATCTCGACGGGAGGTCGCCCCCCGCTTGGAATCACGAGCGGTGGCCCGGCCAGCGAGTGCGAGCGCATCGATGCCGATGACAGTATCGTTCAGGGTGTCGGGATTCATCGGGCTCGTCAGGTTCGCCGTCTTCATGGCCACCGCTCCTTTCATGGGAAATGGACGCAATGGCCGCACAGGGCCTGACAGGCTGTGCACGGGCTGAAACAGGGACGCGATGGCGGAGGACGCGCAGCAGCAGGGCTACACCCAGTGGGCACCGCCTATCGAGATGGCGGATGCGGTGGACGCGTTCTGGCAGTTCTGGGTGCCCCGAAAGCCCCACGACGTCCCCCTCCCCCGGCAGCACCGGGTCCTTCCGGATGGCTGCACCGACCTCATCTTCGGATTCCAACATGCCCCAGGCCCGGTGTGGCTGGCCGCCCCCCGGCTGGCCGTCGTCGGCCCCATGAAGCGCTTCATCCTCGTCGACCTCGAGCCCGGCGGGGTGAGCCTGGGCGTCAGGCTCCGTCCCGGCTGGGCGCAGGCCCTGCTGGGTGTCAGTCCGCGTGAACTCTGCGGACTCAACGTCTCCGCCCAGGATTGCTCGCCCGCCCTCATGCAGCTTCAGCGGCGGATGGAAGACTGCGCCTCGCCCGCCCAGGCCATGGCCCTGCTCCAGCGCACCATCGCCCGACGCTGGGCTTCGTTCCGGAGCATGGCGAAGCCGCGCGCCGTCCAGGCACTGGGACACCTCCAAGCCTCATCGGGGCAGGTGCGCATGGCCGCGCTCGCTCGCGAGCTGGGCGTGAGTGAGCGCACCCTGCACCGGGACATCCTGGACGAAGCCGGCGTACCACCGAAGCTGCTCGCGCGAGTGCTGCGCTTCCAGCGGGCGGTGTCCCTGCTGCGCTCCCGTGAGGGCACGGACCTGTGTGACATCGCGCTCGAATGCGGCTACGCGGACCAGGCGCATCTGTCACGAGACGTGCGGGAACTGGCCGGCGTGTCGCCCACCGCACTCGTAGGTTGAGCGCTGTCCGATTCCTTCAAGACAGGCCCGCGCCATCCGTGTGACGACGCACTCACACAGACGTCCCACTGACCAACAGGAGTCCGCCATGAAGCTCGGCTACATCATTCTCTACGTACCGGACGTGAGCGGCGCCATCGCCTTCTACGAGAAGGCCTTCGGACTGGCGCGCCGCTTCATCCACGAGAGCGGTGGCTACGCGGAGATGGAGACAGGCACCACCGCCCTGGCCTTCGTCGAGGAAGGCGCGGCGAAGGAGCATGGCTTCACCGTGCGCCATCTGCGGCCGAAGGAGGAAGCCGCGGCCATTGAACTGGCGCTCGTCACCGCCGACGTGGCCGCCGCGTACGCGCGCGCCGTGGCGGCGGGCGCCGAGGCGACGCAACCTCCCAAGCAGAAGCCCTGGGGACAGACGGTGGCCTACGTGAGAGACCTCAACGGCGTCCTGGTGGAGCTCTGCTCTCCAATGGAGGGGTAGTAGCAGCGAACCCCAAGCGCGCGCTCTTGTCCAAGCTGAGCGACGTCCCGGAAACAACCTTGCCGCGGGCGGGATTCGAACCCGCACCCTCTGCATTCTGAGTGCAGCGCCTCTACCAATTGGGCTACCGCGGCGTTCTTCGATGACGGCAACCCGGGTGGGCTGCCGGAAAGCGGACGACGGGATTCGAACCCGTGTTCACCTGGATGGCGACCAGGGGCCTGACCACTCGGCCACGACCGCATGTGCTGCCACGACCCGGAAAAGAAAGAGGCCGGGTTCCCTCGGGGAGCCCGGCCTCTGGCCTGCCATGCCACGTCGATGGACGGGCGAAAGGCGTCAGAGTCCGGGCCAGCTACCGCCAATGGGTAGACCGGGCAGCACGGGAGCGGGCAGCAGGGCGACGGGCGCGAGCACACCGATGCCGATGACCGTGTCGTTCAAGGTGTCGGGATTCATCGGGCTCGTCAGGTTCGTCGTCTGCATGTCACCGCTCCTTTCTGTGAAAAATGACGCGCTGGAAGCACGGGGCCTGACACGGCGCCACGCCTGTCACCGACCCGGCCCGCGGATGGGGTAAGAAGGCCCTGGAGCCTGCGCCGCCTCCCCCAGGCCGAGGTCACCCGGGCGGCGCCCCCCTCGATGAAGACCGTTCCCTGCTTGCTCGCATGGTCCGCGATGCTGTCCCTGTCCGGGTGTGCGAACACCGGCGATGAATGCGGCGTCGTCCCGCTGCCAGGAGGCATGGGACAGACCCCGCCCCTGCTGTCGCTGGAGGTCCCCGCGGAGCTCCAAGTCCAGCCGAGCCTGAACTCCACCTGTGAGGGCCCCGACACCTCCCAGGTCCCCGATAGCATCACGGCGGAGGTGTTCGACCCGAACAACCACGCCGTGGCCGCGGAGGCGTCCCTCACCGGCAATGGACAGGCGGCCACCGTCCGCTTCACCCCGACGACCACCGGACGCCACCACGTCCGCGTCGCCTTCGCCCCGGTGGGCAGCCTCCAGCAGTTCGGCGCCTACGTGTCACGCGCGTGGACCGGAGGAGCGCCGACAGTGCTCCCGCTGCCCCGCTGCACGCAACTGGACCGCACCACGCATGGCACCTGGCTGTGTGACGGCGTGGCGGTGCACGCGTCGAACGGAACCCAGACACCACTCGGCGGCGTCTCCGGCATGCCCGACGTGGCCGTCGCGGGAGATGTCGTCTGGGTCGTGGGCGAGGACCGGGTGCGCCGCTTCGTCGACACCGGCTCGGAACTCGAGCTCACGGGCTCGCTCCTGCTCAACCAGCGCGACACCGTGAAGGTCATCCAGAACCGGCTCGCCACCGCGGAGGAGCTGTGGGTGCTCGACTCGGAGCGCCTGCACCGCTTCGCCTTCACCTCAGAAGGTGTCGTCATCGGTGCCACCCCCACTCCGTGGGGACGGGTCAACCAGCTGCCCTTCGGCGTCGACATGGTGCTGGGCCTGCTCGTGCGTCTGGGCCCCGACACGGTCAGCGTCATCCAGGTGACGCAGGAACCCGACAGCCGCGCGTGCACGTTCCGGCTGGGCCCGAGCGGGGCCTTCGTCGCCTCGGAGGCGCCGTGTCAACGCCTGCCGGGCGTGCCAGCGGGCATCGAGGATGGCGCGGTGTGGACCCGCGTGGACACCCTGCTCCTGCCGCAGCCAGGACAGACGCTGTACCGGTGGGCCGCGGTGGATGGCGCGCTGACCGAACGAGGCACCCTGGTCGTGGACGCGCCGCTCGAGTTGGTGAGCGCGCCCCTCCGCCCCGGCTTCGCCATCCCCTTCCTCCAGTGGCGGCAGTCCCGCGTCGGCTCCGCAGTGCCCGTGCCGCCCGAGTCCCAGGGCCCGCTGGGACTGGAGCTGCTGCCAGGCAACGCGGACCTGTCTCCCGGACTGCGAACCCTCTCTCCGCGCTTCTACTGGGAGGCCGGCGGCGGACAGGGCCTCGGTGGGACGCGGGTGTACGAACGGCGTGCGTCTTCGTTGAAATAACGAGACGGTTGGGGCACACACGGAAGGAAAGCGCGAAATGTCGCCTGCCTGCCTCTCGCGATACCTGGCCTTCCGGGTGTAGAGAGGCCCGCGCGCCGCGGCACCACGCGCTCCACCCTACACGCCCGGAGGTGAGCCCCCATGATGGAAAGCCCCCAGAGCGCCGCGCTCTCCATGGAGGAACTGCACGAGGCGTGGCCCGTGCTCTCCATCGATGAGCGGCTGGAGGGCTTCCGGTTGCTTCCCGCTTCGGTGGCGGACGACTTCTTCCTGGCGTTGTCGGCGCGTGAGCAGGCGGAGCTCATCCTCCACCTTCAGCCGGCAGAGCGACGGACCTGGGTCCGGCTGCTGCCCCCGGACGACCTGGCCGACCTGGTACAGGCGGTGGATCCCGAGCAGGCGGAGTCCATCCTCTCGCAGCTCGACGACGCCAGCCGCCGCGAAGTCAACGTGCTCCTGGCCTACGCGGAGGACGACGCCGGCGGTCTGATGAATCCGCGCTTCGCCCGCGTGCGGCCGGACATGTCCATCGACGAGGCCATCAGCTACCTGCGCAAGCAGGCGCGGGAGCGGGTGGAGACCGTCTACTACGCCTATGTGCTCGACGCCGAACAGCACCTGCTGGGCGTGCTGTCCCTGCGTCAGCTCTTCCAGACGGCCAGCGACAAGCGCGTGGCGGACGTCATGCAGCGCGACGTCATCACCGTGTCGGAAGACACCGACCAGGAGGCCGTGAGCCGGCTCTTCACCGAGCACGGCTTCATGGCCCTGCCCGTGCTCGACGTCCAGCAGCGGATGAAGGGCATCGTCACGGTGGACGACATCGTCGACGTCGTCCAGGAAGAGGCCACCGAGGACATCCAGAAGGCCGGCGGTATGGAGGCCCTGGAGGCGCCCTACTTCGAGACCGGCTTCTTCGGCATGTTGAAGAAGCGCATCGGCTGGCTGCTGGTGCTCTTCCTGGGGCAGATGCTCACCGCCACCGCGATGAGCAGCTTCGAGGACGAAATCGCCACCGCCGTGGTGCTGAGCCTCTTCGTGCCGCTCATCATCTCCTCGGGAGGCAACTCCGGCAGTCAAGCCTCCACGCTCATCATCCGCTCGCTCGCGCTGGGCGAGATGCGGCTGAGGGACTGGTGGCGCGTGGCTCGCCGCGAGCTGCTCTCCGGACTGGTGTTGGGCGTAGTGCTGGGGGTGGTGGGCCTGGCGCGCATCCTCATCTGGAACTCCATCTCCGGCGTCTACGGGGAGCACGCCTTCGTGCTGGGCATCACCGTTGCCCTGTCCGTGCTGGGCGTGGTGACGTTCGGCACCCTGGCCGGCTCCATGCTGCCCCTGGTGCTGCGAAAGTTCGGCTTCGACCCCGCGAGCGCCTCCGCGCCCTTCGTGGCCACACTGGTGGACGTTAGCGGCGTCCTCATCTACTTCACCGTCGCCAGCCTCCTGCTGCGCGGTACGCTGCTCTGAAGCGCCGGGGCCCGTGAGGCCGCGGCTTCGCGGGAGACACGGCCATGCTTCACCTGACCCCACGGCGCACCCTCGACCTGGAGGCGCCCACCGCGCCAGGACGTCCGTCTCACGTCACCGCCTCGAGCGGACTGGTCCGCTCGGGCGACTGGCTCTACACCGTCGCGGATGAGCCGCTGCACCTGGCCGCGTTCTCCCTGTCGAAGGCAAGTCCCGGTCATGGCGTGGTGCTCGTCGCGAACCACCAGCCCGACGCGTCTGTCTCCCTCAAGTCGTCGCAGCCCGACCTGGAGGTGCCCTGTCTGCTGGTGCCCCAGGGCAGCGCGCCCCACGGTTCGCTGCTGATGCTGCCGTCGGGCACCTCCTCGGGCAGGCAGCGCGGCGCGCTGGTCGCCCTGGGCGCGGACGGCACCCTGGCGGGAGATGCCCGGCCCGTGGACGTCACCGCGCTGTACACCCAGCTCAGCCGGGAGTTCGGACCGCTCCGCATCGCCGGGGCGGCGATGTCGGGCGGACTGATGCGGCTGCTCCAGCGCGGCAGCGGCGAGCCCGGCACCGACGCGCTCGTGGACCTGGACGCGGAGCGGGTGCTGCGCGGACTGGAAGCCGGCACGCTGGGCCCGGACGTGGTGCGCATGACGCGCCGCTGGGAGCTGGGACAGGCCGGAGGCATGCGGCTGTCCTTCACGGCGGCATCGCCGCTTCCTGGCGGGCGGATGGTCTTCACCGCGACCGCGGGGAGCACCGGCCCGACGGCAGCCGTGGGCGGCTCCGTGGTGGGCGTGCTGGCTCCGGATGGCTCGCCGCAGTTCCTCGACGCGCTGGAGGGCCACGTGACGGTGACAGGCGTCGATGCCCGGGTGGAACAGGGACGCGTGCGGCTGCTCCTGGCGGCCCTCTCCGAAGACGGGGCGGGCCCCGCGAACCTGCTGGAAGCGACGCTGGACGTCCCGGCGTAGGGCGGCGTGTCCGCCCCGCGTCAGTCGTGCTCGTGCGCGGCTTCCTCGGGGCGGCCACCGACGGCTTCCAGCGACGTACGCGCCGGGCGGACGCGGTCGAAGGCCACCTCGCGCTGCCCCACGCCCGCGGCCGTGGTGTTGGCGATGCGCCGACGCGCCCTCGCGATGTAGTCCTGCACCAGCGCGGGGTCGGGGTGTGTCTTCAGCGCGTCCACCCACGTCTCGATGGCCTTCTCGTTCTCTCCGGCGTCGGCGCGCAGCTTGCCCATCTCGAAGAGGGCGTGCGGCGCCAGCTCGGAGTCCGGGAAGCGCGTGCGCAGGTCCGCGAAGGTGCGGGAGGCCTCCTGGCGGCGGCCCTCCATCATCGCGATGGCCTGGGCTTGGAGGTACAGGGCGTCATCCACGTAGGCGCTCGTGGGGAAGCGCTCCATGACTCGACGGGTCTCCAGCTCGCACTGCTGATAGTCGCCCAGCTCGAAGTAGAGCTTGGTGACCAGGTAGTGCAGCTCCGCGCCCTGCGGTGGATTGAGCTTGAGGGCCGCGGTGAGCTGGTCGATGGCGCCGCGCAGGTCGCGGTAATGCACGCGCAGCAGGTCCGCCAGGATGATGCGGGCCTCGAGCGCCTCCGGCGACTCGGGGCACTGCTGGATAAGCTCGCGGTAGACGCCCACCGCCTCCTTCACCTTGCGCTGCTCCAGCCAGTAGACATCCGCGGCCCCCTTGAGGGCGCGCGCGCGGAGCACCAGCGCCTCCGGTGAGGAGTCGTGGCGAAGCGCGTCGAAGGCTTTGCGGTACTCGACGAGCGCCTCGTCGGGCCGCTTCTCGAAGGTGGCATCACGGGCCCGCTGGAGATGGTCCACGGGCTTGTCCCGGCACGCCGTGGCGGCCAGGGACAGCACGGCGAGCGCGAGCCGCAAGGACTTCATCAGTCGCAGGCCTCCGGCGTCACGGTGACGCACTTCGTGTCCTGACAGCGGACGCAGACTTCCACTGGCGAGACGTCGGTGACGCAGACGTTGACGCGCGAGGTGCGCGGGCAGTCCTCGGCCGTGACGCAGCGGTAGGGCTCCCCGCCATCACGCGTGATGTCGCTGGCCGTCGAGCCACAGACTTCCAAGTCGTTGCATCCGAAGAGGCCCACCGCGATGGCGGCGAACGCTCCGCACAAGGCGCGTCTCACGGCGGCGGTTGTACCCGGATTCGCCCGCGTCGTCACTGACGCCCCGCTCGCTTGCCTGGCGCCAGGAGCCGCGTTCGCGATTTTGGGACAGGGATGTCAGGTGTGTCATGGAGCACCCGGTGTCAGGGCCGTTCTGGGTGCTCGCGTCAAGGCGCCGCCGGGGTGATGGCGGCGAAGGCCGCGACAGGGTCATGCTGAGCGCCATCGCGCCAACGACACACATGAGCCTTCCATCCCATCCAAGAGCCGTCATCACCGGCGCAGGCACCGGCCTGGGCCGCGCGCTCTGCGAGGAGCTCGCACGCAGACGGGCCCGCGTGCTCGTCACCGACATCAACGCCGCCTCCGCCGAGGAGACCGCGCTGCGCGTCACCCGCGCGGGAGGCGAAGCCCACGTCCATGTCTGTGATGTCACCGAGCCGGCCCAGGTCGAAGCCATGGCCGACGCCGCGGAGCGGCTCCTGGGCGGCGTGGACCTGCTGGTCAACAACGCGGGCGTCGTCAGCGCGGGCCCAGTGGGTGAGCTGTCGCTCTCCGAATGGAAGCGCGTGCTGGACATCAACCTGTGGGGCGTCATCCACGGCTGCCATGTCTTCGTCCCCCGGATGCGCAGGCAGGGGTCCGGCCACATCCTCAACATCGCCTCGGCGGCGGGGCTCGTGTACGTGCCCGACCTGGCGGCCTACAACGTGTCCAAGGCGGGCGTGGTCGCGCTCTCCGAGACACTCCACGCCGAGCTGAGGGCCACCGGCATCGGCGTCACCGTGGCGTGCCCCAGCTTCTTCCGCACCCAGATTGCCAGCTCGGGCGCCTACGCCAACGACACGCTGCGCACCCTCGCCGTCGGGATGATGGATGCGGCCCGCATGGGTCCGGAGGTCGTCGCGCGCAGGCTCCTGAAGGCCGTGGACGCGCGAAGCCTCTACACCGTCCCCATGGCGGATGCGCGCTGGGGCTGGCGCCTGCGCCGCATGTCCCCCAGCCTCTTCCTCCGCGCCGTCGCCGCGATGGACCGCTCCGCTCGCGCGTGGCTTCTGCGACGACGCTGAGCCCCTTCAAGGCGCTGGCCGACAGAGGCCGCGCTCGATGAGGCTCGGCGGCGGCATCCCGTCCTCGCCCGGCTTGCAGATGGGCTGCATCTCGCCACGCCCTTTCGTCGCTGTTCGTCCGGTCGCTGCGCCCGCCGCCAGTCGCAGCGCTTCCGCGAAAGGCTCAGCGTCTGAGCGCCGTCAGTTGTTGCCGCGCGGCGCCTTGCCGGAGGTGAGCACCGCCTTGTCCACCGAGGCGACACCACTGCCGCGCCGCTTGAGCTGACGCGCGCGGTCCTCCTGCTTCTTGTAGTGCTTCATCATCGCGACCATGTGCGGGTCGGACGTCTCGCAGTGCAGCTGCGTCACCTGCTGGTGGCGGCGGCCAAGCTCCTGCCACGTCTGGAGCATGGCCTGGTTGCCCAGGAGCCGCTCCTCGACGGAGTCGAGCACCGCGTCCATCGCCTCGCCCTCGGCCTCCAGCGCCGCGAGACGCTCCTGGGCCTCCTGAGAGGGCGACATGCACCCCGTGCCCAGGGAGAGTCCCATCACCATGGAAAGCCCGAGCCACCTCCGCCGAATCCCCACGTCGCCTCCCGCAGTGTCTCGCGCCGCCCACCGGCCGCTTACGCGAAACGCAAGCTAGGGAGGCACCCCCGGGGCGACAACCCGCTCCAGCAGCAGAGGCAGTCGTTCTTTCAGCAGGCGACGATTCCCGACACTGGTGGCGCGGGGGGCAGGTCGGCGGCGGAAGGGGGTGCGCACACACCTGCGTCCAGCCAACGACGTGCGGCCCCCGCACACTGTCCAGTGATGTCTACTTCGGCACGGCCTTGAGCGACGCCTTGCCGTCCTTGATGACGACCTTGAACTCCACCGCCTTCGCGTTGTGCTGCTTGAGCAGCTCCGGCACCTGCTTGCGCAACGTGGCCGCCACCGACTCGTAGGACAGCTTCGACGTGTCCTCCTGGCAGCGGCGCTTCGCGGTGACGTACGCGTCGTAGACGGCACGCAGCTTGTCGTCCGCCAACCCGCCTCCGCCGCTCGCCGAAGGAGGCCGGGACGCGGCGGAGGAAGGCGGCGTCGACGCGGGCCGCGGCGGCGGAGGGATGCTGCCGGCCGCGCCCGTGCCGGGCGCCCTCGACGAAGGAGCCATACTCCCGGCGCCGGTAGCCGCGGGCCGCGACGGAGGCGGCGTGCTGCTCGCGCCAGCAGCCACGGGCCGCGACGGAGGCGGCGTGCCGGCCACGGCGCCCGGCGCCTTCGCCGCCATGCCCGGCGGCGCCACCGACGTGCCGTGCGCAGGCGTGCCACCCACCGCGGACGTCACGGTGGGTTGACCGCGCGGCGGTGTCCCCGCCACGGGCGCCACGGAGGGAATCCCTGCCAGCGGCGCAACGGACGGGGTGCCTCGCAGCGGCGTGCTTCCCACCGCGGGCATGACGGGCGCGATGGCGGGCGTCAGCGGCGCGACCGCGGGCGGGCCCTTCGACGGCGCTCCACCCGTGGCCTGGAGAAAGCTGGCGGCCACCTGCGGCTCGTTGACGGGACGGGGGCGGATCAACTCCTCCACCTCCTCGAAGTCCATGTCGGAGATGTCCTCCGGCAACTCGACTACGCCCTTCTGGCCCGCCGCGCCCGTCGAGCTGGTCTTCCGGCCCTCCGCGCGGCGGCGCGCCTTGAAGACATCCCGGCGATAGGTGCCCGCTTCGATTTCCTGGAGCGTGCGCGCCCACAGCCGTTCGTACGTGAGGAACTTGTTGTACAGGCCGGCGACGCGGAACTTGGCGGAGGTGCTGCGGATGAACGCGCCCTTCAGCTTGTTCATCCGCTTCTTGAGGTCTTCGTGAGCGCGCGACGGCGCCTGACGCTCGTTGCCCAGGAAGTACTGTTCGTAGAGGTTGCGGAGGACGGCGACCTCCGCCTCCAGGGCTTCGCACTCCTGGAGGACGGCCTCGCTGGAGCCGGGATCGGCCGGGGTGGACCTGCCAGCGAAGCTCTTGGAAGCGGACTGTCGGGCGTCGGGGGGCGGCATGACTCCTCAGAGTGTCCCCAAGAGGCCCGCGCGATTCAACCTCACGCAGCCGAGGGGGTAGGCCCCAGGCTTGCCGCCTCGCTCTCCCGGCGGCGGCCCTTCTGGGCGAGCAGCACCGCGCCAAAGGTGAACATACACAGGGAGATGAACTGGCTGGTGGAGACATTGTACCACGCCTCCAGCGGCACCGCCGCCGCCAGCTCCCCGGCCCCCAGCGACTGGAGCAGGCCGTACAGCGTGCCGCGCTCCACGTCCCCACGGAACAGCTCCACCGTGCTCCGCAGCACCGCGTAGGCCATCAGCCAGAACGCCAGGACGTGGCCGTGGAAGCGGCGGTAGCGCCGGGCGTACAGCAGCCCCACGAAGAGCACCAGCTGCCCGACGGACTCGAAGAGCTGGGTGGGGTACACCCCCAGGGTGTGGCCCTGCTGCGCCACCCAATCTGAGATGCGCACCGCGCCAGGCGCGGCGTGGTGGAAGATTTCACCCGTGGCCTCCACGACGTACCGCGTGTCCTGGAGCTGGGACGAATACGCCAGGCTGGACGTGTTGCCCGACCCGCCCAGGAGGTCCTGCGCCACCCCGCTGCCGGGGAAGTGCACGGCGGTGGCGGCATGCGCGGGCGCCACGTCCCCCCAGCAGCACCCCGCGCTGAAGCACCCCAGGCGGCCCAGGCACTGGCCTAACGACACGGTGGGGATGCACACGTCGGCGAGGCGCCAGAAGTCCAGGCCATGCATCCGCGCGAACACGAACGCGGCCACGGACGCGCCAATCAAGCCGCCATAGAAGACGAGCCCTCCGCCCAGGGAGAACACCTGCGTCCAGTCACGGGCGTAGTCCTGCCAGTTCACGAGCACGAAGAGCAGCCGGCTCCCGCCGATGCCGCCGAGCAGAATCCAGACCGTCATGTCCATGATTTGCTCGCGCTTCTTCGGCCCCTCCACGTCCACCCACGCCCCGTCCTTCAGCTCCAGCGTGCGCCATTCGTCCTGCGCCAGCCGTCCCGCCACCGTCACCGCGGTGATGAAGCCCAGGGCCAGCAGCAGGCCGTAGGTGTGCACGGGGATGCCCTCGCCCTTGGCGCCCGGAAAGGCCCCGGGCGGCAGCGCGTACTGCAGGGCGAACCAGGCCAGCACCGCGCCCACGACGCCATACCCCGCGGCCCGCAGCAGCCGGTCTTGCGAGGGCACTGGCGCGCGCGTGCCCGTCCGAGCATCCAGCTCGCCCTCGGCGCTGCGCCAGCCGTTGAAGACGACGTAGCCCACCGTGCCCGCGGCCATCGCGTACAGCAGGAGCTGCGACCAGAGCGAAGTGAAGGTGAGGTGGACGAGGACAGGGAGCATGGCAACGAAGGCTACCCTCGTTGCGCGGGCGGGACGACACGCATGCGCGCATCCGGGCCCGCCCGGCTGCTCGGCCCGATTCGGCGGCCTAGGCCTGGGTGGGGGCCTGGGCCGGCTTCTCCTTGCGGACGAAGGAGTCGACGATGAGCATGCCCACGCCAATGCAGATGGCCGCGTCGGCGATGTTGAAGGACGGGAAGGTCGCCTTGTCGAACCAGTGGACCTCGAGGAAGTCGATGACGAAGGCCCGGGCGATGCGGTCGATGTAGTTGCCCAGCGCGCCGCCCAGCACCAACGGCAGCCCCCACAGCGCCCACTTCTCTTCCGGGTCCGTGCCGGTCAGCTTGCGGAAGCTGAAGGTGATGAGGATGAGCGCGCCAATGATGGCCACGTGGAAGAGCGGCACCCGCGCCTCCGGCGGCATGCTCCGGAACATGCCCCACGCGGCGCCCGGGTTCTCCAGGTAGCGGATGCGGAAGAACGACTCCGAAATCTCGATGTGCCGCCGGGGCTGGTAGTGCATCCCCGTGAAGCCCCTGGGGGGCGGCTCGGAGTACATCGCGGCCAGGCGCTCGCCCAGGCGCTCCTTGCCTTCCATCTGGGTGGTCAGCTCGCGGACGACGAGGTACTTCGTCCACTGGTCGAGCACGATGACGCCAAGGGTGACGGCGAGGAGGATGATGTATTTGCGCGGCACGGGCCGGGACTTACACCAGCCGCCGCCCGCCCGTCACGGATTGGGGCTTTTCGGCGCCCGCATCGAGTCCAGCAGCAAGAGACTCACCCCGACGGTGATGGCCACGTCCGCCACGTTGAAGGTCGGCCAGCGCATCCCCGGCTGGTTGCGCCAGTGCCAGTCGATGAAGTCGATGACGTAGCCACGCAACAACCGGTCCACGAAGTTGCCCAGCGCGCCAGCCGTCACCAGCGCCAGGGCCACCCGGGCCAGCCGCTGCTCCATGGGCGTGCGCCGGTACATCACGAAGATGAAGCCCATGGCCGCCAGGCTCACCACGAGGAAGAAGAGGCGCCGCACGCCCTCGGGCATGTCGCCGAAGATGCCCCAGGCCGCGCCCGGGTTCTCCACGTAGCGGAAGTGCCAGTAGTCCTCGATGAAGCGATAGGGCCGCAACACCCGGTACGAGCCGTCCTCGGGCGGCGGGCGGTTGTCCAGGTTCCGCTCGGTGACGAAGCCCGTCACCCGCGCCAGGCCTTCCCGCCCATCCAGGGCATCCGTCAGCCGAGAGACAGCCAGGTACTTGGTCACCTGGTCTGCGGCGAGCACCGCGACAATCACGAGGAGGACGAATCGATGGGAGACTTTCATGTCGCGCGCCCTCCTCTATCCCGCTCCCCGGAGTCCTGACAACGAAGAGTGCCCACCCGCCCCTTCCTTGTCCGCTCGCTCCATCTCCCGGCCGGCACGGGATTGGGGCATGGTGTCACCATGCCGCCTGTTGAGCCCGACGTGAATCCTTCAGTCTCCGACACGCCCCCACCCACCGAGGCCGCGGCCAAGCCAGCGAAGCCCTCGCTGATGGCCCGCTTCAAGAACCTGATGCTCGAATTCGGGCCGCTGGCGCTGGTGGTGAACTACGTCATCTTCGGCCTGGTGATCGTCGGCTTCTATGCCGCCATCGAGTTCGGCTTCCAGCCCAGCAGCACCGGCGAGAAGGCGGGCAGTTGGGCGGCGGCCTACGCGGCGTCGCAGGTGGTGAAGCCGCTGCGCCTGGCCGCGGTGTTCGTGCTCACGCCGCTCATCGCCCGGATTCCTCCCGTGGCGCGCTTCATCGAGCGGAACAAGCACAAGTGGAGCTTCTGAGCCGAGGCCCGCGGCGGCCCAGGATGGCCGCCGCGAACCCGCCAGAAAGGGTGTCCCCTCAGAAGTTGGGGACGAGGAAGTCCTTCACCACGCCCATGTGCTGCATGTTGGAGGAACTGCTGTCGCCGGACTGCACCGGGGCAATCTCCGACAGCGGCCGGTAGGTGCGGCTGTCGAGCACCAGCCCGTTGGGGAAGGTGCTGGAGCCGATGACGGTCGCCTGCTGGTACTGGCGCAGGTCCTGGTCCACCAGAACCTGGTCGTAGGGCTTGTTGCGGTTGCGGTTGGTGCCCGTGTTGCCGTTGTGGTCCGCCGGGTGCGGCCCCGCCGTCGTCACGACCTGCCGGAAGGTGGCGAAGCAGGACTCGCTGAAGCTGTCCGTGTTCAGGTCGCCACCGATGACGAGGTAGTCGTCCTCGGGAATCTGCGAGCGGACCTGATTGACGATGGCCTGCGCCTCCGCGTTGCGGTTGCTGGAGCTGGACGTGAGCAGGTGCACGCTCACCGCCCAGAGGTCGCGGGGACCGGGGATGTCGATGCGCGCCCAGGCGAAGTCCCGGTTGGACACCTGCGGGTCGGGCCACTGGCCGAACTGGATGATGGGCCAGCGGCTGATGATGCCATTGGGAATCTGCGCGCCCGTCTCGCGGGAGTAGTGGAAGCCCGGCGCAATCTGGTCCACCAGCGAGCGGATGTCCGCCGCCGAGTTGCTCCCGTAGTTGAACTCCTGCATCAGCACGATGTCCGGATCCACGCCCTTGATGAGACGGATGCCGTGCCCCGGATCGTAGGACTGGTAGTTGCCACTGCTGAGGTTGGACGCCATCACGCGAATGGGGGTGTGGCCCGCGTCCGTGCCGCCGTCGGTCCCCGCGTCGGTGCCGGCATCCGTCCCCGCGTCCGTACCGGCATCCGTGCCCGCGTCGGGCTCGGTGCCAGCATCCGGCTCCGGATCCACGCCCGCGTCCGGCTCGGGGTCGGTGCCGGCATCCGGCTCCGGGTCCACGCCCGCGTCTTCTTCCTGGGTGCCACCGTCATCGGTGGACGTGCCGCCATCCTCCAGGGCGCCGCCGTCCGTCTCCTCGTTCGAACCGCCGTCCACGCCCGCGTCGGTCGGCACGCACGCGTTGCTCGGCACGCAGTGGCCGCCCTCGGCCTCCTCTCCGGACGAGGGGCAGCAGACCGCATCCGGGTGCTCGCACGCGGTCTGCGAATCACAGGCCCGGACGCACAGGTGGCGGTCATGGGACGCGACGAAGATGCAGGATTCGCCCTGCGAGCAGTCTTCCCTGGCGCCCTCGGGGCTGCACTCCGTCCAGAGAACCCCTCCATCCTCGAGCGGCTGCGGCACCTGGGGCGGGCTGCCCTCACCACACGCCAGGGACAGAAGGGTGAGCGAAACCGCCGCGCACAGGAGAGAGGTGAGCGTCTTCTTCATGCTGTCGGACTCAGGAGTCGAGAGGGGGGAAATCGCCGACGACACCCAGGTGCGGACGGCGGCGGGAGTATAGGAACCCTCGATGTGACGATCTTGTGACTTATGGCACAGCTGAACGATTTTATCTACGCAGTCACCCCGAAACGTCACGGGAAGTCTGGCGGACCCGGCACGACAGTCACAGAAACATCCCCGTGAAGCACGGAGGGCCACGACAACGCGGGCCGGAGGGTGGACATGGGACAGCCGAAGGCCCAGGTGACGATGCGCTTCCATGGCGCGCTGAATGACTTCCTGTCTCCCGCGCACCGGCATCAGGCGTTCAGCCATGTGCTGCGAGGCCGCCCGTCGGTGAAGGACCTCATCGAGTCCTTGGGTCCGCCCCACCCGGAAGTGGACGTGGTGCGTGTGGATGGCGAGGCCGTGGACTTCACCCACCGGGTGCAGCCGGGCGCGTGCGTGGAGGTCTATCCCGCGTCCATGGACGAAGCGCCCAGCGTCCGGGTGGGGCCTCCGCTCCAGGACACGCCCCGCTTCGTGCTCGACGTGGGGCTGGGACGGCTCGTGGGCTTCTTGCGGATGCTGGGCTTCGACGCCCTGTGGCGCAACGACTTCGCGGACGACACGCTCGCGCGGCTCTCGCATGACGAGGACCGCATCCTCCTCTCGCGTGACATCGGGGTGCTCAAGCGCGGCGAGGTCCTGCGTGGCTACTTCCCCCGCTCGACGGACCCAGCAGAGCAGTTGGTTGAGGTGGTGCGCCGCTACGGGCTGACGTCTCGCATGCATCCCTTCTCGCGCTGCGTCGCCTGCAACGCCGCGCTGACCTCCGCCGAGCCGTCCGAGGTGGCCGGCCGCGTCCCCGAGCGCGTGGCGGAGCGGCACTCGCGCTTCCAGCAGTGTCCGGACTGCCAGCGCGTCTACTGGGCCGGCACGCACCACCAGCGAATGCAGGCCCTGGTGAACCGACTGCGCGAGCTCGAAGGCGCCCCCTAGGCGCCCGGTTCGCTCAGTACATCGGAACCCGAGAAGTCACCAGGGCGTAACGGAAACCTCGCAAGCAATTGCAACTCCGCAACTCTTGCGAGGTCTCTTGAGACTCAGCCCTGAAGTACGACCCAAGCGTTGTCCACGAGTTCCGGCCAGTTACAGCGCCGCCGCTCAGGCATGGCAATTGCCTAGTGGGCAACACTGGCATCGCCCTCACGGGCCGGAATCCAAGGGAGTCCCGCGACATGGTGCAACGTCCCACAACCCGACGGCGGCAAGGTGGCTTCACGCTGCTGGTCGCCATGGGCGTCGTCACGATGGTCACCCTCGCGGTGCTCCTCAGCTACGGCGTGGTGAGCCGCGAGGCGGAAGTCCAGGGTGATGGCCGCCGCTACAAGGAGGCCTACTTCGCGGCGGAGGCGGGCCTGGCCGAGGGGCGCGAGGCGATGCGCATCCGGCTGGGCAATCTGCAGAGCTATTCGTCCGCGCTCGCGGCGATGCCTCAAGTCAACGAGCCGGGCCTGCCGGCAGGCGGCGACCGTCCCTATCTCGAGGTCCTCCAAGGACCAGGCGGGGTCGGAGGCTGGAACTCGCTGGCCATCGACGAGTCGGACCTGGCGCCCACGGAACGCCAGAGTCCCTCGGGAGATGCCTACGCCGCCTTCCCGCTCCAAACGAACGTGCGCTATCGCGTCTTCGTCCGCGATGACGAGGACGCCACTGCGTCAGGTCTCGACGATGACAATGGGCAGGTCTGGCTCATCGCCGTCGGAGAGGTCGTGGGCCGCGATGGAAGCCGGCCTACACGTGCCGTCATCCAGGCCCTCATCTCTAACGAGAACGCGCCGGCCGTCACCAGCCCTGGCCCGACTCAGGAGGGAGGCGGCCCCGCAGGCACCTTCGACGGCTCCGGCACGGTGACCGACGTCGGAAATGAAGTGGACATCACCCCCGCCCCTTGACCTCTCGTTGAGCGCCCCCATGAACCGACTCATCCTGTTGTCCCTCCTGCTCCTGCCGGGACTGGCCAGCAGCGCCACGGATGAAGGCAAGCTCGCCTTCGAGAAGGCCTGCGCCCGCTGTCACGTCGTCACCGCGCAAGGACAGAAGAAAACAAAGGCCGCGGCCAAGGCCCCGAACTACCGCAGGCGCGGACCGAGCGTCGACCTGGGCCCCGTGGTCCCGATGCGCACGCCCGACCAACTGCGCGCATGGCTGGCAGGCCCCAACCAGATCAAACCCAAGACGAGTTGCGATACGCGCCTGCTACCCGATGGCGACAGGGAGCTGCTCCTCAGCTACCTGGCGCTCAGCCTCCACCCCACACCTCCTACGCGCGAGGAGCAACTTCGCCTGCAGCTCAAGCAGGACCTCGCAGCACGCCAGGCGCAGAAGCAGCGCCAGGCGGATGAACCGGCCCGCCGTTCGCAGGGGAAGAAGTGATGCGCACCCTCATCCAGACACTGGCCGCCGTCACCCTGTTGACCGCGCCGCTGGCCTCCGCCCAGACCACGCCGGGGTCGGCACCGGCCCAGTTGTGTGAAAACCAGCTCGACCAGAACAAGCAGCCCGAATTCAGTGAAGAGAACCTGGAGATCGAGTCATCGACCGTCCTCATCACAGAGGAATCGCCAGCCCGGCTCCAGCTCAACACGAACCGCACGGCGCTGAACGTCGAGAACATCTACTTCCCGTTCGATCAGAACGTCACCATCAGCTACGTGTACGAGTCGGCAGGCGCCTCGCATGCGCTCGGCTACATGTACATGGATGACCTCCGCGTCAGGGGCTATGTCGACAACAACGGCAACCTCGTCGACAGCAACAGCAACGGCATCTTCGACCTGCACGAGGACCTGTTCAACCTCGCGCCCCGGAGCGGCGACAAGGCCCGCCCCTACATTGGCAAAAACCGGCGCTGCACGCGGAGCTTCACCTCGGACGGCGAGACGTACAACCAGCCCGAACTGGCGATGAACTCCGAGTGCCGCAACACCTTCGAGGAGAACCACCGCGAGATCGCGGACGCCCGCCCGGGTTACACCTTCGAATACAACATCACGGACGTGGTGGGGACTTTCGCCAACGACAGCGACAACCCCGGCGGCGCCTTTTCAGATGGAGGGCTCTTTCCCCATCTCCCCAACCTCCTGGAGCCCCCTTCAGACCACAATGGAAACCTGGGCCTGGGGCGAATGGTCTTCCTGCTCGCCGACGATGATGACCGCCGCACCACGTACGGAAACCTGGCGCCGGTTCCGGACGATGGCCCCTACCCTGACGGCATCCCGGACTACGACGTCTCCCGTTACGACCCACGGGGCCTGGTGCGCGCCAACAATCCGGACCGAGGAATCTCCCCCTACGACCGGACCGTGGACCTGGGGATGATCCAGGGCGGGAAGGAAGTCATCTTCTTCGTCGTCGTGTTCTATTCAAGCCGCAACCACGGCCCCAACGAAGGCTATGTCTATCCGTGCTTGAAGCAGGACCCTGATGGCCGGTGCGCCCTGCACCTGCGCACGTCCATCAACGTGTTCTTCTCCAAGGCGGCGTGGAACATGGACCAGAACCCCGTGGGCGGCGAAATCACGGCCGAGCGCAACATCGGGTGCTGGTACCGCGAGGGCTGCAACCCGGACGATCCCGCCAGCACGCCTGACGAGGCATGCCGGGTCGAAGGCACCAACGACTACCTCTGTGGCTGGCTGGACGGCCCCATCGGGACCCCGGGAACCACGCTCTACCGCCTCGCGAACGACGAACTCTATGGCCGGCTCGTGATGCCCATGGAGCGGGTGACGATTCCCAGGCCCAGCGGCGTGCGCAACCCCATGCCTCACGTCATCGTGGGCGCGCCCTCCACGGACCCCTTCCGCTGGATTCTAGGCTTCGAGGACATCCCTGGCGGCGGCGACCGCGACTTCAACGACGTGGTGTTCGTGGTCAACAAGCAGAATGGCGGCAGCACCCGCTCCGCCACCGTGTCGGGAGACCTCTCCCCGGACATCGCCAACGACTTCGTCATCACCAAGGTGCGCTTCAAGCGGCAGGACGACTTCGCGCCGGCGCCTCGCACCTGCGCCGGCGGAGCCCCCTGCTTCAGTGAAGACTCCCCAGGGGCGTGCACGCCGGAGGACGGGCCCGAGCCCACCATCACCTACTCACTGGCGGTGGATTGCCGCGTCTGCCGTCCCCACCCGGACACCGGACAGATGGAGTGCGTGGCCAATCCGAATTCACCGACGTGGTTCCCGGTCCACTTCCCCGACACGTCGCCGCCCACGCAGGAGGTGGAGCTGGACATCATGGCCATGGGCTTCACCGGCTCCCAGCTCTGCTGGAAGGTGGACATCACCAGCCCCAACGAGCAGTGCCGCCCCATCATCGACGACGTCGAGGTGGGCTATCAGGCCGTCCGCGCCGGCAGCTACTCGCGTGCCTCACCGTCCGCGCTGGCCAACGTCATCGTCTGGGGCGTGAACGAGACGCCGGGCAGCGCCTGGGGCCGGGATGGGGCATGGCCCGGCGTCGGCATGCCCGCGCCAGGCACCCGCGCCTATGACGGACAGAAGGACTTCACCCTCCGCGGCCGGCTCTACTTCCGCTCGCTCTATGACCCAGAGGAGCCGAGCGTCACCCGGGCCGTTCAGCGGTGGGACGCGGGCAAGGTGATGGCCTTGTCCTTCGGCACCAACGGCCATAGCCTTGAGCCGCTCCAGCGCAAGCTCTACACGATGGGCGCGTCGGGTGGACGCAGCACCATCACCGACGAGATGTCGGACACCAGCAGTAACAGCCTGCTCTTCCCGGACGCGCTCTGCGACGAGGAGCGGAATGGCCGGTACCTCTACGACCTCAACAACGATGGGAAGTGCGGCACGCCGTCCAGCGAGTCCGACGAGAAGCGCATCGAGGGCGTCACCAACGACCGCAACTTCCTGCGTGAGTGGCTGTATGGCTGGGAGGACCGCCATGCCCCGGGCACCCGTGACGACCGCCGGCCATGGGCGCTGGGCGGCATCAACATGTCCACGGTCGCCATCAGCCTGCCGCCGTATCTCGACACCTGGGCCAACAATGCCCGAGCGAGCGAGCGCGACCTGTATCGCCGCAACTTCCTGGAGCCGCTGGCGGACCGGCCGACCGTGGCCTTCGTGGGCACCATGAATGGATACCTGCACGCCTTCGACGCGGGCGAATTCCGCAACTCCACGCATGACCCGTGCAATAGCCAAACCCAGGCACGCGGCTACTTCGAGACGACGACCTGCATTCAAAACCAGATCAACAACCGCGACTACGGTTCCGGCCAGGAGCGCTTCGCCTATCTGCCGCGAATGCTGCTGAGCCAGTACCGCAACCTCTACGTGCGATTCAACGGCTCGGGTGCCCTGTCCAGGCCCTCCATGGACGCATCCCCCAGCATCGCCAACGTGGACTTCGGCATCCCCAACACGGCCGCGTGGACGCGCTCGCCCACCGAATCGAAGACGCAGGGCGCCAAGACGGTCCTCGTCAGCGGGTCGGGCAAGAACAGCCCCGCCGTCATCGCGTTGGACATCACCCACCCCGATGACGCGTGGTACCCGCTCCCGCTGTGGGAGTTCGACCTGCGGTCCCCGAACATCGAGCACGCCTTCTCCACGGCCAAGGTGACGACCCCGGAGGTGCAGTTGCCAGACAACTCCGGCACGAATCACGCACCCTCCATTGGCCGCCTGACGTGGGGCTCGGAGGCGGAGGGCAAGTGGACGGCCGTCGTGGGCACCAGCCAGGTGCCTTCGTCGCCGGGCCGCGCTGGCGCCCTCTATCTCATCGACATGAAGACGGGGCAGCCGCTCAACTACGGAAGTTCACCGGCTGGAGCCATGGCAGGCATCATCACCTTGGACACGGGCTCTGGCATCGCTGCGGAGACCGCGCTGGTGGACCTGGACCGAGACGGCAACTATGACGTCATGTACGTGCCGACCACCGCGGGCAACGTCTACCGCGTCAACCTGGACCAGGTGAACCCGAGCGCGCCCCTGGGACAGAAGGTGAAGGTCTGCAAGATCGCCAGCGCGCCCGTCACGCTGTCGGACCATGACGACGCGGCCGAGGGACAGGACCCCGTCTACCAGCAGATTCACTCCAACCTGGGCGTGAGAATCGTCCGGAACTCTGGCAGCCCCGTGGTTCGCTTCTACTTCGGCACGGGTGACAACCCGGACGAGTTCTCCGACGGCCCCGAAAACAAGAACGCCTATCGCTACCACCTGCTGGGCTACGAGGACACGGACCCCTCCGGCACCCGCGCGTGCGCGCTGCTGGACCCGCTCTGGGTCCAGCAACTGGACCCGGGGCAGGCGGTGTGGGGCGGCGTGACGCTCTCGGACGACAAGGTCTACGCGACCACGGCCGTCGGAGCCGCGGCGGACGTCTGCAACCTGAGCCAGGACGAGAGCGGCCGGTTCTACGAGTCCGGCCTGCTTCCGGATGGCAACAGCGCCCCCGCGATAACCAGCGCTTCGCTCGGTGGCCACGGCGTGAGCGCCCCGGTGGTGCATGACAATCACTTGCTCATCCCCACTGTCACGGGAGAGGTCAAGGTGCAGGGCAGCGGGAAGTGGGGCAACGGCAATGCGAACGGCGGCGCGGCCCGCTCGAAGGTCCTTATCTACGCCCCCAGCCCGGACGGGAGGATGCCGCAGTGACAGCGCTGAAGAGGCGCCAGCACCGGGGCATCACGCTCCTGGAAGTGCTGGCCACCATGGCCATCCTGCTGATGGGCGTCGGAGCGGCGATGCTGGTCGTGACCCAGACCAGCTACTCCAACCGCCGCAGCCTCAGCGCCACCCAGGCGCAGCTCATCGCCGAGCAGGCGCTGGAGAACATCACGCTGCTGGGCTGCTCGCTGCAGCCCCCGTGCGGCAACCTGGAAGGACTGGATGAGAGCTACGTCCTCTTCCAGACGAGCGCGGGCGCGCTGAGGAACGTGCGTCCCGCCGACCCGACCGTCATCGCGCGTGAGTACCAGGTCGTCGTGGACGTGGACGTCCCCTCCATCCTGAGCACCATCGAGCCGGGCTCCCTGGTTCCGGAGGAACTGCAGCGGGACCTCGTCCCGGGTGTGCCAGACACCGCGGGGAACATCGCCAACGTGCGCGTCGTCGTGAGCTGGCAGGAGCAGGAGCGCAGCGACCGGCAGGTGGTGGTGCTCCAGACGAGGATGGCGCCGTGAAGACGACTTTGACGCGCCATCGCCGCCGGTCGCTCCATGGCTTCACGCTGCTCGAGGTGATGATTGCCACTGCCATTGGCCTCATCGTGCTGGGAGCGGGACTGGTCGCGGCCATGCAGATGCAGCGGCGTGCCCTCTTCGAAGAGCAGACGATGCTGGCGCAGGTCACCGGGCGCACGGTGAAGGAGTTGATTGCCGCCGACCTGCAGCGGGCCGGCTCAGGCATGGGGAATGCCCCCATCGTCTTCAGTGACACGCGCACCCATCCAGCCATCCAGATGTGGACGGAGCCCGACCTGTCCATTCCGGACCTGACGCGTCCCTTCCCCGAGGTCCCCGCCTTCGCGCTGCCGCCCGCGGGGCACCTTGAAGAATCAGTGTCGGACGTCCTGCGGATTCACTGGGGGGACACGCGAGGCATGGTGACGCTGAGTCCCTGCGCTGGAACCAACGTGCGCGAAGACACACGGACGTTCTGCACGGTTGAGAATCCCTCGCCCAGGCTCCAGCCCACCATCGCGCCGACGACTCCGGCCCTGCTCGTGAATCCCGCCAGGAATCTGGCCTGCCATGTTGAGGTCACCAACGTGGACACCGCGGGGCGGCGAATCAACGTCGTTCCGGGCACTGGCATCGAGACCACGACGACAGGCCGCTGTGGTGACTTCGCCTCGGAGCCGAACTTCTGGAACACCGAGCCCGACCGGGAATCCTGGCGCATCATGCCGGCCCAGAGCGCGACCTACCGCGTGAACTGGGCCAGTGGAACGCCGACGCTGGAGTACCTGGGGCCGGGCGCAGCGAACTGGGTGGTCCTGAGCCGGGACGTCGAACGTCTCTCGGTGCGGCTGGGGGTCGCGGCCATCACACAGCCATTCGGAGGCATGCGCTGGTTCCCGGATGTGGACAACGGGCGACCGAACGGGCTGGATGCCTGCACCATCACCACCTGCCCCATTGAACAGCACCCCAATGAACTTGTCGCGCCCGCGACGGACGAGGAGTTGCGCCAGCGGCTGTTCCAGCGCGTCCGTGAGGTGGAGGTCACCCTGGTCGTCCGCACGCCACGGCAGGACCGTGAAGCCTTCGACCCGGACCAGCCCATTGGTGTGGACGGGGAGCGGTTCCCGATTGATGGCTTCAAGCGGCGCACCTTCACGTTCCGGGTGATGCTCCGGAACTTCGCGGCGGGTGGACTTCAGCCCCTCCTGACGGAAAATTGAGCATGAGGCACACACGCGGAATCACACTGCTGGAGATGATGGTCACGGTGGCCATCGCCTGCATCCTGCTCGCAGCGGCGCTGATGGGCATCCAGACGCCCGTCAACCGTCAACGCGAGAATGAGGCCACGCGCGAGCTGTGGGCCTCCACGCTCCGCGCCCGGCAGCGCGCCCTCACCACCAACCAACCCGTGCGCATCGTCGTGGAGGAGAACGTCCCTCGCGGCGATGGAACCTCGCGCACGGTGGCCCGGTGGGAGCAGCTTCGGTGCGACAATGACTGGGACAACGCGAGCTGCCCCGCGAACGGCTGTGAGAACACCACCTGCCGCGCCAACCCGGACTGCTGCAGCGAGCTGGGACCGGACATCGTCATTCCCGTCTCCATGAACGCGGCCGCGATTCACGGGCTTTGCTACATGCCCGGCACCGGCCGCCCCGTCAGCCCGGGCGACCTGACCTGCATGCGGGACTTTCTCGATGACCTGCCCGCGCTGGACGCCGCGGCCCCCGGCAACCTCCGCTTCGACTTCACCTCGGGCCGCGCACGCAGCCTCATCCAGGTGGAGCCACGGACGGGCCTCGCCAACGTGTTCGACTGCGACCCTCACGCATCGACCCAGAACCAGGTCATCGAGTGCTTGAACTGAGCACTGCTGGCACCTGAAGAGGACCCTTCCCCGGACACACGCCGGGGAGGGCTCCTCGAAGACGGCCCGCTACGCCGCCAGGGCCTCGCGGCACTTGAGGCAAACGTCGCCGCCCTGCCCCACCGCTTCCGAGTACGTCCAGCAGCGCGGGCACTTCTCGCCGTGCGCTGGGAGCACCTCGGCCGTGACGCGGACGCCTTCTCCGAAGGCCTGTGCCACTTCCAATGTCTGCGCCGCATCCCCCTTCACGTCCGCCAGCTCCACCTGGCTGGTGATGAAGAGGCCCGGCAGCTCGGCCAGGTTCGCCTGGAGGAAGTCGCGCGCCGCGCCCTCCGCCGTCAGCACCACCCGCGCCTCCAGCGATGAGCCGATGCGCTTGTCCCGCCGCGCCGCCTCCAGCACGCCCTGCACCGCGCCGCGCACCGCGAAGAGCTTCGCGTAGCGCTCGGCCAGCGCCGGGTCCAACTTCGCGGACACCACCGGGAAGCCGCCCAGGAAGACGCTCTCCGCCGGCTTCCCCGGCAGCGTCTGCCACGCCTCCTCCGCCGTGAAGCTCATCACCGGCGCCAGGAGGCGCAGCAGCACCGAGGCCACCTCGTACAGCACCGTCTGCGCGCCGCGCCGGGGCTGCCCGTCCGCGCGCCACGTGTAGAGCCGGTCCTTGAGGATGTCGAAGTACACCGCCGACAAGTCACCGGCGACGAAGTCCACCACTGTCGCGTAGACGAGGTGGAACTCGTAGTCCTCGTACGCCTTGCGCACCCGCGCCACCACCTCCGCCAGCCGCCCCAACGCCCAGCGGTCCAACGGCAGCAGCTCCGCCTCCGGCACCGCGTGCTTCGCCGGGTCGAAGTCGTAGAGGTTGCTCAGCGCGTAGCGAACGGTGTTGCGAATCTTCCGGTAGCCTTCCGACAGGCCCTTCAGAATCTGGTCCGACAGGCGCACGTCATTGCGGTAGTCGCTGGCCGCCACCCACAGGCGCAGCACCTCCGCGCCGTACTGCTGGATGACCTTGTCCGGCGCCACCACGTTGCCGCGGCTCTTGGACATCTTCTCGCCCTGACCATCCACCACGAAGCCGTGCGTGAGGCAGGCCTTGTACGGCGACATGTCGCGCGTGCCCACCGCCACCAGCATGGACGAATGGAACCAGCCGCGGTGCTGGTCGCTGCCCTCCAGGAAGAGGTCCGCCGGAATCCTCTGCCGCTTCTCCAGCACCGCGGAGAACATGCACGCCGAGTCGAACCACACGTCGAGGATGTCCGTCTCGCGGCGGAACTCACCCTTGCCGCAGCGCGGGCACTGGAAGTCCGCGCCCAGGAAGTCCTTCACCGGCGTGCGGTACCACACGCCCACGCCCTCCTTCTCCACCGCCGCCGCCACCCGCTCCATCAGCTCCGGCGACACCACGGCTTCCTCGCAGCCCTCGCAGTAGGCGATGCAGATGGGCACGCCCCACGTCCGCTGCCGGCTGATGGTCCAGTCCGGCCGCGTCTCCAGCATGCCGCGGATGCGGCTGTGCCCCCACGAGGGCACCCACTGCACCTTGTCCACCTGCTCCAGCACCACCTGCCGGAACGTCTGCGTCCCATGGAAGGGCGCGTCCATGGGGATGAACCACTGGTACGTCGCGCTCAGGATGACCGGATTGCGGCAGCGCCAGCAGTGCGGATACGTGTGCGCCACCGTGTCCGTGGCGCCGTTGAGCAGCGCGCCCTTCTCCACCAGCAGTTGGATGACGACGGGGTTCGCATCGAACACGCGCCGGCCTTCCAGCACCGGCCCCACCGTGTCGTCGTAGCGGCCGTCCGGACGCACGGGGTTGTAGATGTCCAACCCGTACTTCAGGCCGACCTCGTAGTCCTCCTGGCCATGCCCCGGTGCGGTGTGCACCAGGCCCGTACCGGCCTCCAGCGTCACGTGCTCGCCCAGGATGACGCGGCCCCGGCGCTCGTAGAACGGGTGCTGGTACGTCAGGTGCTCCAGCTCCTCGCCGCGCGCGTACGCGAGGATGCGCGACGGGTCCACCAGCGCCGCCGCGGAGACTTCACCGCCGGGCAGCTCCACGTGCTTCACCGCCAGCTCGTCCGCCTTCACCTCCGCCAGCACCTTGGGCAGCAGCTCCCGGGCCACGCAGATGACGCGCGTGCCGAGCTGGTAGAAGACGTACTCGAACTCCGGGTTGACGGAGACGGCCAGGTTGGACGGCAGCGTCCACGGCGTGGTCGTCCAGATGACGAAGGCCACGTCCTTGCCCTTCAGCGAAGGCACGCGCTCGGCCAGCTCCGCCCCGGCCTGGAAGGCCACGTACACGGAGGGCGAGGTGTGATTCTCATACTCCACCTCCGCCTCCGCCAGCGCCGTCTGGTCGTACAGGCACCAATACACGGGCTTCTTGCGGCGGTAGAGCATGCCCCGCTTCGCGAACACGGCCAGCTCGCGAATCTCCTGGGCCTCGTAGGTGAAGTCGAGCGTCTTGTACGGCTGCTCCCACGAGCCGAACACGCCCAGGCGCTGGAACTCCGCCTTCTGGATGTCGACGAACTCCAGCGCGTAGGCGCGGCACGCCTCCAGGAAGGCGTCGCGAGACAGCGTGCGCTTGTCGATCTTCTTGTCCTTGAGCCGCTTCTCCACCGCCTGCTCAATGGGAAGCCCGTGCGTGTCCCAGCCGGGGATGAAGTCACACCGGCGGCCGGACATGTTCCGGTACTTCACCACGATGTCCTTGAGGACCTTGTTGAGCGCGTGGCCCGCGTGCAGATGGCCGTTGGCGTAGGGCGGACCATCAGGCAGAACGAAGGGCTCCGCGCCTGCGTTCTGCTCCAGAATCTTCCCCCAAATCCCCCGCTCCGCCCACCAGCCGAGCATGCGCGGCTCGAGCTGCGCCAGGTTCCCCTTCATGGGGAAATCCGTGCGCGGCAGGTTGACCGAGTCCTTGAAGTCCTTGTCCTTCGGGGGCGTGTCGCTCATGTCGACAGCGGCCGTAACACGCGGCCCCCAGGGCTTCAATGCGCTCAATCCCCACGCTATGCTGGACAGCCAGGCAAGGAGGAACCTGTCAGCCCCTCCGCCCAACACCACTGCGAGAACTGACGATGAAGACCTTTGGACTGATGCTCTTCCCACTGACGGTCCTGCTCCTGGCAGGCTCCGTCGAAGCCGCGTCGCCCATCTCGGGAGCGGAGGCGCCGGTCAGCATTGGCCAGGCCAGCGACACCTCGTCCGTCAAGGACGAGGATGGCAATGACATCGAGCTGCCCAAGCACGATGCCAAACAAACCCAATGCATCGCGAAGTGCCAGGAGCCTGTCGCGAAGTGCATCAGCGGATGTGAAGGGGGAGACCGTAAATGCCAGCTGCGCTGTGCGCAGACCATGGAGCGCTGCGCCCGAAAGTGCGGCGTCCAGCTCTGACGGGGCGGGCCCCGGGGCCTCACTTCGGCTGCACCCCCAGCTTGCGATAGAGCCCGACCATCAGCATGTCGCCTTCGGGCTGAGTGCGGATGGTCAGTTGCTCCGTGCCTCGCTGAAACACACCGGGCTGCTCCGGGTCCTCGACAAAGCCCGCCCGGGTCAACTCGACCTGATAGAACTCCCGGACCTCCGCGGACGTGGCCTTCACGGCGTACATGGCCATCTGCGAGCCTTCCAGATTGGACCGCGTCACCTGCTCGGCGCCAGCCATCATCGGTGCCCAGTCCAGCTGAGTGCTGCCGCCCGGGGTGTACTTGGACACATCGGAGGTCCCCAGGATCAACGTGACGGTGTTGTCCTGGTTCTTCTGGAAGATGACCGTGTAGGCCGTGAGCGTCTCGGTATCCAGCGCCGTGAGCATGGGCTCGGCAATCGGCGAGTTGAGCGCCTCCGGTGAAGTGGAGATGAAGAGCCCCGCGGCCCGGAAGCGGTCCACCATGTGCTGGATGAGCGGGTCCATCTGCCAGGACGAGCGCGCGAGCTGAAGGTGCATGGGCACACCATCCGTCACCTGGAGCCCGGGAGACTCCACCCAGGCTGTCACGGCGGGGATGTCCCAGCGGAAGGACGGGCGAGCCGGTGGCGTGCCTGCGTCCTGCTCGGGCGGCGGCGCCGGCGCAGGCTTGGCGCCAGCGGCCGGAGCCTTCTTGGGAGGAGGCTTTCCCGCCTTCGCTTCCGCCGAGGGACGCACCTTCGGGTCAGCGGGCTTCTTCGACGTTTCAGCCAGCCCCACGGAGGGCGCCGTCGCGAGCGCCACGCACATCAGCCACACGCGCATCAGGGACACTCATTCCCCAGGAAGCACGAGTCCCGGCGGCCATAGGAAACGGGGTACGGAATGGCCTGCCAGTTGAGCCCCGGAGGCAACAAGCCCGGAGACGTGGGCCAGCCCTTGAACCCCATGGTCGCCAGGCCGCCCATGGAATCAGCGGGCAGCGGCTGACCGAAGAAGGCTTCCTCTCCCACGGCGCTCATCCAGAACATGTTCTCCGCGCCAAAGAAGAAGGGCAGCGGCAGCCCTCCGACAACCGTCTGCGCTAGACGGCTCGCCGAGAAGTCCGGTCCAAAGGCATTCACCATCAGGCTGACGCCATAGACGCTGGAAGCCATTCCCCAGTACGGCAGGTTCAAGGGGCAGGGGCCGGGAAAATCGGGGATGATGGGGCACGAGCCTGACTCACCCGAGCCCGTCAGTCCCCAGTCATCCAGCATGCTGGTCAGACGGCCCGTGCAGTTGCCGCCCTGGGCGCGCCCCATGGCGCACACGCGAATGGGGAGCATCTCGTAGTGCTCCGCCTGGAAGAAGCCCCCCGTCTCCCGCTGGGCAACACGCTGCGGAATCCGGAAGGCCGTGAGGTCCGCCTGCGCGGTACAGGAGATGCCGCCGCCGTCGCGGTAGGCCACCGACGTGAAGACGGGATGCGGGTCGAAGGTCGGACCGCCCTGGGTACACGACACCTGCATCCCGTCCGTCCGGGTCAACGCGAGCGTGATGACGCCCGCGCTGTTGGTGGTCGTGCGGCTGTCGAAGTCCCGGTAGCGCATGGCGGCGTCCTGCCCCGCGCGCTCCGCCGCCGCGGAAGAAGGCGATGAGTCATTGGGCCACTCATGCAGCTTGTGTCCCGGCGCCTCCAACAAGGCGGAGTGCGCCGCTTCGGTCACCTTCACCGAAAGGAAGGACACCTCGGCGAAGTGGATGACGAAGAGGAGGATGGTGATGAAGACGAGCGAGCCGATGGCCATCTCCACCATCGCCTGGCCTCGCTGGGTGCGACGCGAAGGAGACTGCTCCATGTCACGGCCCTCCCCTGTAGCCCTGTGCACGCAGGGCCTCGTATGCCTCCGCCGCCCAGCCCACGCCGGCGCCGTTCAGCTCATCCACGAAATCCTCCGCGCCGCTGGAGTCCACGGTGGCGGGGACCAACGTGGCACGCCAGTACGGATTGAGCAGATTGGGAGGCTCGCGCCAGTGCTCGCGACGATGGTAGTAGGCCAACCCGGTGGACACCGCCGTCTGGCGGCTGATGTTCAACCCACCGCCCGCCGGCCCCAGGACGAGTCCGCTGTTGTCGAACCCGCTGTCCGTCCCCCCGAACCGGAAGCGGAACAGCAGGTTCCAGGGGTCCGCCTGGGTGCCACGCACGGCATAGTCCCGCTGGATGACCGCGAAGTTCTTCGGCTGGCCCCAGTTGTCATCCTTGTCCATGACCTTGACGCCGTTGTAGTCGACGAACATGGGCCAGACGGACGGGCACCCCATCCGGTTGCGGCCATAACAGGTCCCCATGTTGTGACGCGTCTGCGCCGGCTCCTGGTCACCCGTTCCCAGGCGCGGAGACCAGCGGTGCCGGTCCCTGGGGTCGCTCGAATCCGAAGCGATGAGCAGCGACTCCGCGACACCGACTCCAAAAGTCTGCGTGGGACACGGGGACCGGCCACGGGCGAAGGTGACGAAGGCCAGACCATGGTCATCCGCGATGGAGTACGTGTCCGTCGTGCCCAGATACGTGCCATGAAGCGGCGTGCGGGCCCAGTAGGTGCTGCCATCCCCCTGAATCATCACCGTGTCCGGGGTAGTCAACCGCCGCTGGATACCCGCCGTGACGAGCCAGTCATCGGTGGGGTAGATGCCACGGTTGGCGACGAAGCTGTGCCCCCGGCTGCCCATGGCCGCGTAGACGTGATGCCCGTTGATGAGGTTGGGCCACGCCACGGCCCCCAGGTAGGGCGTCACCTCGCGGCGCGTCGTCGAGACACCGTCCACGCGTAGCTCACCCGCCCAGCGGCTGCCCGCGCCGGCGCTGTCGATGATGTCGTTCGCGGCGGACTGGTTGTTCAATTCGAGCATCATGCGTCCGTACTGGACGACCTGCCCCACGACGAACATCTGCTGCGCGGCCTGGCTGAGCCGCAACGCTCGCTGCGCGGCGGGCCGCTCGAGCTGATCCCACTGAGGAGCAATCTCCGTCCGGTCGTAGCGAGAGAGCGCGTTCTGGCTGCGGGTGATGTCCCGGACGCCCTGGATGGCGCACCTGCAGAAGCTGCTGCACCCCGAATAGGGAATGCAGCACGGCAACAACGCGATGTAGGGAAGCATCGCGATGGTGTAGGCATTCCGCGTGGCGCCAATCTGCGCGCGGTAGTAGCTGCTCCAGTCGATGAGGCTGTTCACCGCGGCCTTGGAGACCAGGTGGCCAATCTGCGCCCGGCTCATCAAGGCCATCTCGTTGAAGACGCGCGCCGTCGTCGCCGCCTGGCTGTAGGCAGCGGCATCCGCCGCGGCCTGGACCTCCATCTTCTCCTTCACCTTGGAGCCAAACGACAACGTCAAGGTCACCAGCAGGGTGAGGAGCAACAGCGTCAAGGCGAACAGCACCAGCGTCTGTCCGCGGCTCAGGAGCTTGTGCGTCATAGTGCCTCGGGAGCAGGAGCGCAGTTCTGCGTCTGGAAGAAGCGCCGTTGCACCGGCGTCAACATCCGAAGGGAAGCGGAGGCGTGGATGGGGATGACGTACTGCTCGGAGTTCATCCGCCGCAGCGCCTCTTCACGAATCAACCCTTCCAGCCCCATGGACGGAGGGCCCTGGGTCCACCGGGCGCGCTGGGTCTGCATCAACGGGTTCTGGTTCGTGTAATCCCGCCAGCCCCAGCGCGCCATCGTCAACCGGGCGATGACCCAGTTGGCGAAGGGAATCTTGAGCGGAAACCAGTAAACCAGCCGTGTTTCGAGCCGCACGATGCCCGCCGGATTGTCGAACTGGTCGAAGAGCGCGTCCTCGTTCGGCACCGCCGTGGCCAGTGGGCTGTCGCGGATGATCCACACGATGGCCCCGGTATGATTCCCATCGGGCATCGACACCCGGTTGGCCCGCCCTGTCGCCCCATTGTACTGGTTGTCGCGGCGGGCCGCGAAGGCATTGGCCAGCTTCTGCCCCGGTGAGCCGCCCGCGCCGCCCAGGAACGAATAGTAGCTGGGCATCAGCGCGAGGATGGCCGCGTGAGTCATGGCCTGACAGTCGCCATGGTTGACGCTGCCCACCCGCGTCGCGCGAAAGGCGGCGTACTCCGCCAACAGCCGCCCCTGCAGCATCAGGAAGAGCTGCAGCGTTCCCAAGATGAGGAACACCATCAAGGGGAGCGTCAGGGCGGACTCCACCATCGCCTGTCCGGATTCGCGTCTTCCGCTCGGGCGCATTGAATTCATGGCGGGCGTATGTTCCGGGAATTCAGTCCAGATCGGACATACGTCAACTTGACGGGACGTTCCTTGCATCGAGAACAGGAGAACACGGCTCTGCGACAAACGCGCTTTTCTGGCGTGAAACAACCGAGTTACAACATCCACCGATGACTCATGGGGCTAGCGTGACTTCATCCCCTTTGTGTCCAACTGGTACTTTTTCACCAGCCGTTCAATCGATTTCCGGTGGAGCCCACTCTCACGCGCGGCGCGAGACAGGTTCCCTTCGCAGCGCGTCAAAACGCTGGTGATGTATTCGCGCTCGAAGTTCTCCAGCAGCTGCTCCTTGGCGTTCTTGAAGGAGAGGTGCTCATTGAAGGGCAGCGGCCCTTCGCGGACCTGTCCCCGCACGCGGGGCGGCAGGTGCGCGGGCTGAATCTCCTCGCCCTCACTGAAAGTGAGGACGTGAGACAACACGTTCATCAACTCACGCACGTTGCCGGGCCATGAATACGACATCAGCAGGCCCAGGGACTCCGCGGAGAAGCGCTTCTTGCCGTGCTTGCCCACCACTTCCGGATCCGCGAGCGCGCGCTTGAGGATGAGGGGGATGTCGTCACGGCGCTGTCGCAGCGGCGGCAGTTGGATGGTGATGACGGACAAGCGGAAGTAGAGGTCCTCGCGAAAGCCGCCGCCCTGAATCTCCTTCATCAGGTCGCGGTTGGTGGCGGCGATGACGCGGCAGTCCACCTCGATGACGTCGTTGCCGCCCACGCGCCGCACTTCATGGTTCTCCAGCACGCGCAGCAGCTTGGGCTGAAGGTCCAGCCGCAGCTCGCCCAGCTCATCCAGGAAGATGGTGCCCCCATGCGCACGCTCGAAGGCGCCTGGCCGGCTGCTCACCGCGCCGGTGAAGGCGCCCTTCTCATGGCCGAACAACTCGCTTTCGATGAGGTTGGGGGGAATGGCGCCGCAGTCCAGTACCTCCATGGGCCCCTTCGTGCGGCCGGACAGCTCATGGATGGCGCGCGCCACCAGCTCCTTCCCGGTGCCCGTCTCACCCTGGATGATGACGGACACACCCATGGGGGCGATCTTCTTGATGAGGCCGAATATCTGCCGCATCTTCATGCTCTGCCCCACCATGCCGCACAGCTCGCCCTCGCGGTCGGGCTCGATGGTGACTTCCTCATCCAGTGGCGCGAAGGTCAGCACCGACGAGCCCGCGCGAATCTGCGAGCCCGGTGACAGGTAGGCCCGCTCGATGCGCCGGCCATCCAGGAAGGTGCCGTTGGTGGAGCCCAGGTCCACCAGCAGATAGCCGCGCTCGGTGAACTGGATTTCGAAGTGGTGACGGCTGGCGGTGCGGTCCTCCACCAGCACCAGGTCATTGCCTGGATGCGCGCCGCAACGCAGCCGCTCCTTGTCGCTCACCACCGAGCGGCCGGTGTCTGGCCCGGAGGTGACGGCCAGACGGCACTTGTGGAGCTTCACCGTGGTGCGCGGGTCCACCACGAGCGTTTCGCTCAACAACGGAGAGTGGTTCAGGTCTTGTCCGACGTCGCCGGGACTGGTGTGGATGTCGTCAGGGTGCAGAGGGGGAGCACTCATCTTCGCACGAGGATAGCAAAGGCCCCCCACGAGGCCCGCCCCTCGCGGGCGTCCGTGCTAGGCTCTCGCGCCCCGCCCATGCCTCCGCGCAAAGTGAAGCCGAAGAAGGTCCCGGTCCTGCCCGGGTCCCAGGCACTCGACCGTCCCGAACGGGCCCCCCGGCGAGGGCACGCGAAGAAGACGGTCGTCATCCTGTCCCGCAAGCGCGCGCTGTACTCCACGCGGCGGCTGGTGGCCGCCATCCGCGCGCGGGGCCACCGCCCGTTGGTGCTGGACACGCTGCGTTGCTGCCTGCTGCTCGCACAAGACGCGCCGCGCATGACGTACCGCGGCGTGGAGGTGCGTGGCGTGGACGTGGTGGTGCCGCGCATCGGCGCGTCCATCACCGCCTATGGCCTGGCGGTGGTGAACCACTTCGAGATGATGGGCGTGCCCGTCCTCAACCCGCACACGTCCATCGCGCGCAGCCGCGACAAGCTGCGCGCGCTGCAGTACCTGTCGCGCTCCGGGCTGGACATCCCTCGCACCGTCATGGCGCACGACCGCAGCAACGTGCGCCGGCTGGTGGAGGAGGTCAACGGGCTGCCCGTCATCATCAAGCTCATCAAGGGCACCCAGGGCGTGGGCGTGATGATTGCCCACACGCTGTCGGAGGTGCAGACCATCCTCGACACCTTCTGGGACCTGGGACAGGAAATCGTGCTCCAGGAGTTCGTCGCGGAGAGCGAGGGACGGGACGTGCGGGCCCTCGTCGTGGGTGACCGCGTGGTGGGCGCCATGCGGCGCAAGGCCAAGTCCGGCGAGTTCCGCTCCAACATCCACCGCGGCGGCGAAGGGCAGGCAATCGAGCTGACCGAGCCCTACACGGAAGCAGCCGTGCGGGCCGCGCGCGTCGTCGGGTTGGAGGTCGCGGGCGTGGACATGCTGGAGGGCCGCGCCGGCCCCCGGCTGATGGAAATCAACTCCAGCCCTGGCTTCGAGGGCCTGGAGCGCGCCACGGGCATGGACATCGCGGGGGCCATCATCGACCACGCGCTGAAGTACGCCGAGGCGAAGCGCGCCGGGTGAGCGCGAACCCGGGTCACGTGAGGTTGCTCGCCTGCTTTCGAGCAGACACACAGCCGGGGCAAGGCACCTTGCATGCTCCTCAGGAACTCAGGAATGCCTCCGTGGCCCGCGTGTCCTGAGGAGTTGGCAGCGACGCGGGTGCCCCTCTAATCTGGCGGCCCTCAAATGAAAACGCTGCACAAGCCGCTGCAGATCACCGTCTACCAGGACGTGCTGTGTTCCTGGTGCTACCTCGCCGACCTGCGTCTCGATGTCTTGCGCCAGGAGCTGGGCGAAGCCGTTCGCTGGAGCGTCAGGCCGTATCCGCTGCGCGTCCATGACGTGCTGCCCACGATGCGCGAACAACGCGCGTTGGTGGAAGAGGTCGAGCGCGCACAGCGCGAACCGGATGCCGCCGCGCGCATGTTGTCCACGGACCTGTGGCTCGGGGGAGATCCACCGCGCACCAGCGTGCCGGCGTTGGCGGCACTGGAAGCGGCGCGGCTGCAGGGCCCGCAGGCGCGCGCGTTCCTCGCCCGCGCCATGCAGCGCGCGGCGCTGGAGCAGGGCGTCAACGTGTCCCGCCCGGACGTGGTGTTCGAGCTGGCCTCGCGCGTGGGCCTGGCGATGAACGAATTCTCCGCGGCCTTCCGCTCGGAGGAGACGCGCCGCCTCATCCTCGACGAGCACCGGGATGCCACCCACCGTGGCGTGCGGGGCGTGCCCACGCTCGTCATCGGCGGCCGGTGGATGCTGTGCGGCCTGCGTGAGCTGGCCGAGTACCGCGAGCACATCCTCGCGTGCCTGGGCAAGGTGTCCGTGCCCCGCTCGGGTTCACCCGAGCGCGTGGTGCACTGAGGCGCCCCACCCTCCCGGAGGCCCTGCGCGCGACGGGCGCGCAAGGCCCCGTGTGGAGGGAAGGCTCAGGCCTCTTCGGCGCCGCTGCTGAGCGCCATGACGAGCCCGGCCATCAGCACCTGCAAGAAGCCCAGGGCGGGAATCACGGGCACGCAGCAGAGGAACACGCTCGCCATGGCGAGCAAGCCCCCCAGCAGCACCGTTCCAATCATGGGCAGGCGCTGACCGCGCGAGTAGGCGAAGCAGCGGCGCAGCGTCTCCACGGCGCCGGGCGATTCGGTCCGGGCCAGCTCCGGCTGCATCAGGATGAGCGGCGTGAGGAGCCACCCACCCGGGAAGACGTAGAGCGCGAAGGCCACGAACCCCATCACCGCGAAGCCCGGCAACAGGGGCGTCACGGCCGCGTCCAGCTCCGAGGGAGGCAGGTCCTTCAGCGCCATCAGCTCCGACCAGGACACGGCGCCAGTCGCCAGCCCCGCGCCCAACGCGCCCACGACGATGAGCAACAGGAGCGGGAGCATCAACAGGAAGGACAGGAACAGCGTCCCCAGGTACGTGGGAATCTTGCCGAACTGGCTGAACATCCGCCCCAGGTCCGCGCGCCGTCCGTTGAGCACGTCCATGCTCATCCGGAGGAAACCCAGCGTTATCCCGCCCTGGATGGCGTAGGAACCAATGATCCCGATGAAGAAGCCCAGGACGGTGATGACGATGTTCCCCGTCGCGCCACCGGCCATCGAGGAGACTTGCGAGACGACCTGCCCGGCGAAGGAGCCCGCCAGGAAGATGAGCACGCCGACACAGAGCATCACCCACTCGCGCTTGAACGCATCCCAGGACAGGTCCATCAACCCGGAGACGCTCCAGTTCTCGCGGTTCAGCGGAAAGGCCTGCCCCACGCCCTCGCGCTGACGGCAGGCCGGGCACCAGGCTTGCGAGCCCCCCTCGCCGCAGGTGCGGCACATGAAGTTGCCGCAGCGGGAGCAGGTGCCCACCGCATCGAATCCCGGGTGGAGCGGACAGCTCGCGCCCGAAGTGAACTCAGTCTCCGCCATGGTGCGTCTCCCCTCGCGCCGCTGCTCACCTTTCTGGGACAGGCGGCACGCACATTTCCCCCTACACCACCCAGGCGGTGTCCACCAGAGGACGAAGGGCGTTATCCTCGGGCTGGCGGGTGGACGAAAGCGGGACTGCCCCGGGCGTGAATTTTCTCCACGCCCAGCCGTCTTCCTCGCGTGGCCGCAAGGTGGACGGCCCGGCCGTCCACTCCGCCCAGGAGAGTCACCACATGCGCCGCCTGCTCGCCCTCGCCGTTCCGCTTGCCCTGATGATGGGCACTGGCTGTGTCGCCCACGTCCACGGGCCGGCGCGGCACCACGCCCCGGTTCAGGTCATCGAGTACAGCTATTCGAGCGACCACCCCATCCCCGATGAATTCGGCGGCGGCTGGTGCCCGTACTCGCACGTGCACGTCCACGACTACGAGCCGACCACGACGTACTACGTCTACTCGGACAACGCGTACTACTACAGTGGCCCGTCGGTGGTCTGGTACTGGAACGACCACCCACACGCGCACGGCGGCCTCTGCAACATGCACGGGCGCCACTCCCACGACTACTACCCGAGCACGGGCAGCATCTACCGCTACGAGCGCAACCGCGGCTACGTGTGGAGCCGCACGCACAGCGCCTCCGCGGGCTACGGCTACGTGCGCCCGGCGACGCGCCCCTCCAACCGCCCCGTGGTGCCCGGCAACACGTACAGCGGCACCCGGCCGCCCCCGGGAGGTACGCGCTGGACCACGCCGCGCGGTTCCAGCTCGGGCGGCAACCACCGGCCGTCGCGTGGCCAGGGCAACCACTCCGGCAGCGGCTGGAGCAGCCCTCCCGCGGGGCGCTCCTCGAACAACGTCGCGCCCAGCAACAACTCCGGCAGCGGCTGGAGCAGCCCTCCCGCGGGACGCTCCTCGAACAACGCCGCGTCGAAGGACGACGACTCGCGTGACAACAACAGCGGCAACCGCTGGGGCAGCGGCAACTCCGGGAGCAGCGGCAACTCCAACAGCGGCAACTCCAACAGCGGCAGCGGCTGGAACACGCGGGGAGGCAGCAGCTCGGGCTCCAGCAGCTCGGGCTCCAGCAACTCCAGCTCCAGCGGCAGCGGTTGGGGACGCGGTGGCAGCAGCTCCGGCAGCAGCAACCGGAGCTCCAGCAGCAGCTCGGGCTCCAGCTCCAGCAGCGGGGGCTGGGGACGCGGGGGGAGCAGCAGCGGGAAGTCGTCCTCGGGCTCCAGCGCGCCTCCGTCCGGCCGCTCGGGTTCGTCGTCCTCCTCCGGCGGCAACGGCCGCTGGCGCTGAGGCGGGCCACGCCCGCGGACAACACCTGGCTTCCACATGACCGGCGCCGCGTCCCACTCCGGGGCGCGGCGCTGATGTTTTTCGGACAGCGCGGCGCCCTCCAGCCCGATGGCCAGCACCACCGCGGCGTCGACCAGGGGACGAACGGAGCGTGGGGTGGATTGCCGCCACGTGAGGCCGTGGAGAGCTTTCCCGCGATGATGCGTCCTCTCCTGATGGTTCCATGTGCCGTGCTGGGACTCTCACTGGGCTGCGGCCCTGGCGATTACACACCCGACCCTGGCGTGCAGACCGACGACGCCGAGGCCGTGGACCTGGACAACCTCCGCATTGGTGTCAGCGGCACGGTGGAGCTGCTCCCCGAAGCCCGGCGGTTGCTCGAGGCCCGGGGCCTGCCCCTGCCCACGCTGGAGGGAGCGCCCCTCACCGCCGCGGAGCCCCTGCGCCTGGCGGTGAATGACGCCAACGCCACCTTCGGCACCGCGCCGGCCGCCGCGGATGGCGCCTTCACCGTGCGCGACGTGGCGGTGCGGGAGATGCACCTGAGCCTCGCGGTGGGCGCGGAGGCCGCGGGCCTGGTGCCCGCCCATACCGTCGTCTACGACTCCGCCTTCACCGGTGCCCGGCCGCGCACGGACATCATCGGCGCGCGCGTGTGGGCGCTGCCGGACGCCTTCCATGACGCGCTCAGCGTCGCCGTGGGGGAGAGCGCCATCCGGGGCCACACCGACAACCGGGCGGCCACCCTGCGCGACGCCGGCTTCGTGTTGGGGCGCGTGGTGGATGCCAGCGGCCATCCCGTCGCTGGCGCGAAGGTCGCCCCCGACGGCGAGGCGCTGGCCGGTCGCATCTACTACCCCACCGCCGACCTCCAGGGAGCGAACCAGGAGGGCACCGGCCCGGACGGATTGTTCGTCTACGTCCACTCGGGCGCGGACGCGGAGGCCTTCCTCCTGTCCGTCACGGGCACGGACGGCTACACGCCGCGCAACGTGGGCGTGGCGCCGGGCTGGGGACTGGTGCTCACCGTCCATCCCGGCCTCCACCCGCCTCCCTAGACAGCGCGGCGCCCGGCCTTCCGCTCGCGACTCGGCTGCTCGGGGTCTGCTGCCCCGCGCGCTGGCCGCCCCCATGTTCCGACGGAGGCGCGCACGGCCCGAGCCAATGACTGGCGGCGCCCCCACCGTCCGCACCCATCGCTGCGCCGCACTCGCGTCCGATGCCGGAAGCAAGGGCGCGACGCATCTCTCACAGGAGCGTCTCGACCGGGGGCCTCGGGCCGGTGGCGTCACGGGAGGAGCCCTGTGCGTTCGTGGGGGACGCCACGATGAACGAGTGCTGGAGGCCGCAGCGTCGGAGCGCAGCCATGGCCTACGGCATTGCCTGGCTCGCGACGCTGGGCGCCCCGCTCGTGGGCGTGCTGTACCTCCTGGGCTGGGCCTGGGATGTGGAGATGCTGAGGCCCGGCATGGCCGGCATCCCCATGACGCCGGTGACAGGCATCGCCATGATTTTCGGCGGCGCCGCACTGGGCCTGCGGCTGCGCTCCCGCCCGTTCCGCCATCAGGAATCCACGGCCACCGCCTGCGCGCTGGTGATGGTGGCCATCGGCGCGATGAGTCTCCTGCGCGACATCACCGGCTGGGACGTGGGGATGGAGCACCTCATGCTGCGCCTGCTCGATGGACACGCCTCGTCGGTGCTCCCTCGGCCCTCCCCCCTGTCCGCCACCTGCATGACGCTGCTGGGCGTGGCCCTGGCCCTCCCGGAGCGGAGCCACTCCGTCCGGCTGCGTGACACGCTGGTCGTGTTGTCGCTGGTGACCTCGACGCTGGGCCTCAACGGCCTGTTGATGGGCCCCCTGTTGACGGTGGGCACCCTGCCCTTCCTCGCCGAGCGCAGCATGGGCCTGCCCACCGCGCTGACGCTGATGCTGCTGGCGGTGGGCACGCTCTGCGCACGGCCGGCGCTGGGGCTGATGAGCCGCATCACCCGCGACTCGCTCGGCGGCTTCCTTGCGCGCCGGTTGGTGCCGGTGACGCTGATCGGCCCCTCGGTGCTGGGCATGGTGTTGATGCTCCTGCACGAGGTGCGCGCCATCAACCTGGAGGCGAAGCTCCCCATCTTCGCCACCTTCGTGAGCGCGGGCGGCGCGGCGCTCGTGCTCCTGTCCGCGCGGGCCCTGGACCACATTGAAGCCCACCGCCAACAGGCCACCGCGGCGCTGGAGGCCTCCGAAGCACGCTACCGGGGCCTGCTGGAGACCACCCCCGCGCCGCTGCTGACGGTGGACGCGCAAGGCCTGCTGCGCTTCGTCAACGCGGAGGCGGAGCGGGTGTTCGGCTACCCGCGCGAGGAGCTGCTGGGACGCGAGGTGGAGGTGCTGGTCCCCGAAGGACTCTTCGGTGGCCGGAGCCTGGACACCGGCTTGGGCGAGCGCGCCATCCAAGGCCGCCGCAAGGACGGCAGCCTGCTGTCGCTGGAGGTGCGGCTGAGCCCGGTATCAGGCCCGGAGGGTCCCAGCGTGCTCGCCGTCGTCCGCGACGTGTCGGAGCGGGAGCGGTACCTCGCCAAGGTCCAGCGCGCCCGTGAGGAAGCGGAGATGCAGCGCAGCCAGGTGCAGGCCCTGCTGGACCACACGCCCGTGGGAATCGTCTTCGCGCAGGCGGACGGCGGCGGGCTGGTGGCCAATCCCGTCGCGGAGCAGCTGCTCGGGCGTCCGCTGAAGGGGGTGTCGCTGGAGATGACGGGGGTCAACCCCATCGTGCTCACCACCGACGGCAAGCCGGTCCGCAGGGAGGACGTGCCCATCGTCCGCGCGCTGCTCACGGGCCAGCTCGCGGGACCCGAGGAGTTCCTCATCCTCCACCCCGACGGGAGCCGGCTGCCGGTGTTGATGACCGCGGCTCCCGTCTTCGGCCCCGGCGGGAAGGTGCGCGGCGTGGTCTCCACGGCGCAGGACGTGACGACGCGCCACGAGCTGGACCGGCTTCGCGAGGAATACGTCAGCCTCATCTCCCACGACCTGCGCAATCCGCTCCACACCATCAGCCTGCGCGTGGGACTGCTGCGGCGCGCCCTGCGCGAGCGGAACCTGGAGCAGGAGGAATCCATGACGGAGGCCATCCAGCGCAGCGTGGCCTGGATGAACACCATGATTGAGGACCTGCTGGAAGGCTCGCGGCTGGAGTCCCAGCGGGAGACGATGCGCCGCGAGCCCCGGGACCTGGCGCGCTTCCTGGAAGAGGTGATGGAGCGGGACGTGGCCCCCGACGTGCGCGAGCGCTTCCACCTGGAGGTCCCAGGCGCGCTGCCCCCCATCTGGATGGACGCGGCGAGGCTGGAGCGGGTGATGGCCAACCTGCTGAGCAACGCCGCCAAGTACAGCCCCGGCGGGCAGCCCATCACCGTGCGAGCCCAGCTCCAGCCGGAACAGGTGGTGGTGTCGGTGAAGGACCTGGGCCCGGGGCTGAGCCCGGAAGACGCCGCGCGCGTCTTCGACAAGTACTTCCGCACGCAGAAGAGCGGCGCGTCGGACACGAAGGGCCTGGGCCTGGGGCTGTACATCAGCCGCCTCATCATCGAAGCGCACGGCGGGCGCATCTGGGTGGAGAGCGAGCCCGGCCAGGGCTCCACCTTCAGCTTCAGCCTGCCCGTGGCCCCGCCCGGCGCGAACCCGCTCCCGCCCCAGGTCCCGGATGACCAGGCCCCGGCGGCGGGAGACGGCTCGGCCGTCAGCGCGTAGGGGCCCAGCGCGGCAGCCAGTCCGGCCCCTTGGCGGTCGTCAGACGCGTCTGCCCGCTGCCATTCGCGCGCATGAGGTACACGTCCGTGTCGCCCTGGCGCTCGGACACGAAGGCCAGGTACTTCCCGTCCGGACTCCACGCGGGCATGTCGTCCCGGTGCTTGCCATCCGTCAGGGCCACCGGCGCGCCGCCCGCCACCGGCACCATCCAGATGCGGGCGTTCCCATCCGGCAGACGGCTCACGTAGACCAGCCGCTGCCCATCCGGACTCCAGGCGGCCTCGCGCTCGTCGCCCTCGAAGGACTCGCCCGACACGGCGCGCAGGTCCGAACCGTCCGGACGGAGGAAGTACAGCCGGTCCTTGCGCTCGCGATCGCTGACGATGACGAGCCACTTGCCGTCCGGGCTCCACTTCGGCGTGCGGTCCTCATGGTGGAAGAAGGTGAGGCGGCGCTCACCGCTGCCGTCCGCGTTCGCCACGTAGACTTCGGGGTCGCCCTCGCGGCTGCACACGAAGGCCACCTCCTTGCCATCCGGAGACACCGCGGGCTCGAAGCAGCCTTGCGGCACCTGCGTGAGGCGCACCTCCGGCACACCCTCGCGGGGCTCCAGGCGCACCACGTCACTGAAGCCCTCCGCGTCGGACTCGGCCACCAACCAGGTGCCATCCGGCGCCCAGCTCGCGTTGCGCGCACGCGCCCGAGGCGGGTGCAGCGGTACCGCCGGGCTCTTGCCATCCAGCGGCAGGACCCGCATCTGCTGGCGGTGCAGCCCGTCCTCCTCCGTCGCGGAGATGACGAGCAGCGACTTGCCGTCCGGCGACAGGGGACCGGGGTACATGTCCTCCTCGCCGCGAGTCAGCTGCGTCTCCACGCCCTCCGGACTCACCTTCCAGACATCCTTCCGCCCTGCCCGCTCCGACAAGAAGATGACCGCGCCTGGAATGGCGCGAGCCTCCTCCTTGGACAGCGGCCCGGAGCCGGACGTCCCGCCACACCGGCCGGAACACCCGACACCGAGCACGGCGAGCGCGGTCAGACACCGCGCCCGCCACGGCCAGGAACGTTGAAGCCGTTCAAGGCCCCGCATCACCACCTCACTGAATCCGGAGGGCGTCCGCCATGACGACGTAGCCTTCGGTGGCCCAGCGGCTCAGCTGCACCTTGTTCCAGCCGGCGTTGAAGTTGTAGGTGCCCAGCGTCACCCACTTGCTGCCGTTGGTCTGCTGGTTCACCGTCACCGTGCTGTTGCCGCCCGCGTGCGTAATCATGAAGGGCGCCGCGGGAGAGCGGTTGGTGCCCTGCACCCACCAGGCCTGGATGGTCCGGCTGCCCGCCGCAGGCATGTGGAAGTGGAACACCGCCGGCTCGGAGATGGGCTGCGTGGAGGCGTAGTAGTAGTCGTTGCCGTAGTAGCCCGCGCTGGTGCCACGCGCCCAGGAGGACGGCACCGCGATGTAGCCCTTGCTGGAGTCGTTGTTGGCGTTGTTGCTGTCCACGACGATGGCCGGGTTCGTTCCACCGCCGCCGTCACCACACTCGCTGCGAATCTTGCTGATGTACGTGGACCACGGCCAGTTGGGGCCCGGGTCCGTGCGGGTCTCCGGCTGCAGCCGGCCGTGCGCCACGATGTGGTAGCTGTCGCGCGGGATGCCCTGGTCCCGGGTGATGTTGCACGTCAGCTTGGCGGAGGTGGTGATCATCCCCGAGGAGAACGAGGCCGAGCTGGCGTAGCCACCGTGCTCGATGCCGATGGAGAAGTCGTTCGTCGACCGGCCGTTGAGGTGCGACTTGACGCCGCCGTTGAGGCTGCTGCGGTAGGCGGCGGCCACGTGCCAGGCGCGGCTCGACTCACGCACCAACTGCGACACCTCGGTGCCGCTCTCGTTGACCACGTAGTGCGCGCTCACGCCCGCGGCGGAGTTGGTCAGCCAGCTCCAGCAACCCGAGTAGCCACCCTCACAGGTGTGGATGACGACCATCTGCTGACCGATGCCAGCGGGCCGCGCGTTGTAGTTGGGCGACGGGCGCCAGATGGAGGCCGCGTAGTCCGGACCGGCCGCCAGGGCCTGCATCTTCGGCAGGGCGAACTTCGGCTCGACCTGGGTGGCATCCAGCGACACCGCCACCTTGCCCGCCGGCGTGAACGCGCCCGCGCCCTCGCGCAGCACGGCGTACACGTCGTTGTGGATGTAGTGCGCCTGGATGTCCGGGTCGGAGATGTCCGTCAGGCGCACGGCCACCGGGGCCCACGCGCCCAGGTCCGCGCGGTCGATGCCCGCCTCGTCGGCGTACTTCGACAGCAGCGCGGCGCCGGCGCGCAGGTTGGCCAGCGGCTCGTCACGCACCGCGTCCGCGGACACGCCCGCCAGGGCGGCGCCGTCGGTGATGAGCTGACCGCGCAGGGCCAGCAGACCAAAGGCCGCCGGGCGGCCCTCGAACTCCTCCTCGCCGCGGACGTGCTCCCAGCGCGTCTCCGCGTAGGAGATGGCCTTGAGCAGGCTCACCGGAACGTTGAACTCACCAGCGGCCTTCGCGAACTGCGCGTCCAGTTCGTTGGGCGTGCGGCGAGCCGCATCGGCCACCGCGCGGGCGGCGTCGTCCACCGCGCCTGCGGGAACCTGCGACTCAGGTGCCGTTTCTTCCGGAGACGTTTCGGTCTGGGGGCCACAGGCCGTCAGGGCCATGGCCGCGGCCGTCACCGCGAACGTCTTGCGCAACACGTGCATGGAAACTCCTTGAAGGGGGGTCAGCAGCTCCACGGTCGCTCCCGTCCCACGGGAGCGGCGCAGGGCGCCATGCCTGAGCACCATGCATGCCAGCCACGCGCTCCCAGGGAGCACCTCTTTTCCCCGACCTCAGGTGGAGCATGGATGCTCCACCTTCCTGTCAAGAAATCCGCCCCCGAACCCGGGCCCCTGACGGCGCAACCCCCTGGAATCAGGGATGACGCACATGTAAGCCCTGACAACGAAGGCATCGGATTGGCCAACCGATGTCGCACTGACGTGTTTTGAGACAGCCTCGCGTAAAAATATTTTACTACCTTTCCAGTCCTCCCCACCTTTTGGCGTGACACCGGATGCAGGAGATAGGACGAGGGGGCCGACAGGGGCGAGGGCTTCCGCTATGAGGGGGCCATGCGGCTCTTCGGAATCGGCGACACCCACCTGCCCTCCACGCGACAGAAGGACATGCACCGCTTCGGGTGGTCCGAGCACCCCCTGCCGCTGCAGCGCGCGTGGGATGAGCGGGTGGCTCCGGAGGACGTGGTCATCGTGGCGGGGGACATCTCCTGGGCCACGCGGGCCCACGAGGTGATGGATGACCTGGCGTGGCTGGACGCGCGCCCGGGCCGCAAGGTGCTGGTGCGCGGCAACCACGACTACTGGTGGGGCGACTCCGCGTCCAAGCTGCGCAAGCTGCTGGAGCCCTTCCGCACCCTGGAGGGCTTCCTCCACAACAACGCCGTCGTCATGGGCCCGTGGGTGATTGCGGGCAGCCGGCTGTGGACCGCGCCGGAGGCGCCGCCCATGCCCGGAGGCGAAATGGGGGACGAGGCGGCGGACACCGGCTACGTGGAGCGGGAGACGCGCCGGCTGACGGCCTCCATGGAGGACGCGAAGAAGAAGGAGGCGGCCAGCGCCACGCCGCTGGTGCGGGTGGTGGCCGTGCACTTCCCGCCGGTGTACGCGAACGAGAAGCCCACCGCCTTCAGCGAGCCCATTGAAGCCTTCGGACCGAAGGTGTGCGTCTATGGCCACCTGCACGCGGCCGGCATCGCCGCGGGCTTCACGGGCGAGCGCGGCGGCGTACGCTACGTGCTGGCCTCGTGTGACGCGGCGGGCTTCGCCCCGGTGCTGCTCGACGAGGTGTGAGGAGGCGCGCCATGCCGTCCAACAAGGCGGAGCTCGAGGCCCGGCTCGCGGCCGTGCACCCTGGTGATTCGGTGCGCGGGCTGTTCTTCAAGTCGGTGCTCAGCCTCGTCCAGCAGCAGGCGGGCCTGACGGCGCTGGAGACGGTGCGCCAGGGGGCGCTGGGCGCGGCGTACACCGACTTGCTCACGTACCCGGCGCGGGACTTCCTGACGCTCCTCTACCGCGCGGCGGACGCGCTGGAGCCGCTGCTGGGTCCCGAGGACGCCGTCTTCCACGCCTGCGGCGAGAAGGACGTGACGCGCTTCTCCACCGGGCCGGGCATGCTCATCTTCGGAATCATCTCCCGCGGGGACCCGCAGAAGCTCTTCGCGGGCGCACAAATGGGCTACGGCGCGGCCGTCAGCTACGGCAGCCGCGACTACGTGCCCACCGGCCCCACCTCCGGCACGCTGCACATGCGCCGGGACATGCTGCCGCCCGCCTACCACGAGGGCATCCTCACCGGCGCGCTGAAGGTGCTGGGCCTGCAAGGCACCGCGCGCGCGACGCCGCGAGGCATCGACAGCGCGGACTACGACATCCAATGGGCTTGAGGCGCGGCGCTCAGTCCACGCGGGTGTAGGTGACGTCCAGCTCGGCGACGACGCGCTCGCCCACCGACGCCTGGCAGGTGAAGGTGTGCGCGTCACCGTCATGCGCGCTGCGAACGGCGCCGAACGTCACCGTCTGGCCCGCGTAGGCCAGGGTGTCCGCCTTCAGGCGCACGTCCTTCGCCATGCAGCGGGCCCACGGCGCGCCTTCCAGCCGGCGAAGCAGCGTGGTGGCCACACGCGTCATCCCACTGGCCACCACGGCCACCGGCATCACCGGGTGCAGCGCGAAGTGCCCCTTGCACATCTCCGCCGTCACCGGCCCCAACGTGGCCGACAGGCTCTCACCATCCGGCCGCCAGTCACGCAGCGCCAGCGGCTTGCTGTAGGGGTTCTGCCGCAGCTTGGCCCACTCCTCGGGGGTGCGCTGCACGCCGTCGTCGCGGCGCGGCTCGCGGCGCATGTCCACCCGGGCCTCGCCGAACAGGCGCGTGAAGGCGGCGGCGGACAGCACGTTGTAGTCCACCTCCAGGCGGAAGAACGGCGTGCCGTCCGGCAGCGACAGCAGCGTGTGCGCGGTGGCCGAGCGGCGGCCGGTGAACTCCGCCTTCGCCAGCCCCCACAGCAGGTCCGTGGCGCGGGCCATGGGCTCCGGGCGCAGCCACTGCCCGCGCGCGCCGCACGCCAGGTAGAAGTGCTGGCCGTCCTTGGGCGACATCAGCGCGGACGCGCACGAGCCCAGAATCGCCAGGTGCCGCCCCGCCTCACCCAGGCCAATGGGGCCCGCTTCCGCGTCCGGGTCCTGCTGCACCGGGATGCGCGCCACCACCTCGCCCTCCCCCATCACCGTCACGTCCTTGAGGGCGTAGTAGGGGTCCCGCACGCAGATGCGCGGATAGAGGTCCGCGTGCGTCAGCAGCGTGTGCGGCGCCAGCCCCGACAGCGTCTCCAGCGTCTGCTCCGACGAAGCCCAGGCAGAAACAGGGGCAACAGCGGAATTCGCGGACGAGGGCGCAATGTCGAGGAGCATGGACTGACCTGATTTCGGACAAGGGGTGCCGGGGGACACCAGTTTTCGAGATGCCGAGCTTCGTTCCGCCGACAGAAGACAAATTCCGGCGGACGAAAATGATTATCGGCATACGGTCCGATTTGTTGCTTCCTGCCGTAATTTTCCGTCCGAGAGGTAAAACTGGACGCAAATGTGGCAGGGAGGCGCAGCCCAGGACACAGAATCGTCATTCAACGCAAAGAGTCAAGGCAGATGTGGGGTGAAGCACACCCGCCCTGGCTCAGGCGTTCACGGGGCTACAACTCCACCTGCGCCCCCAGCTCCACCACCCGGTTGGGCGGGATGCGGAAGTACGAGGTGGCGCTGCGCGCGTTGCGGCTCATCCAGGCGAACAGCGCCTCGCGCCACACGGCCATGCCCGGGCGCTTGGTGGGAATCAGCGTCTCCCGTCCCAGGAAGAAGCTGGTGCCCATCAGCTGGAACTGGAGCCCCTTCTCGCGGCAGCGCTTCAGCACGTCGGGGATGCCCGGGTTCTCCATGAAGCCGTAGCGCGCCACCACGCGCACGAAGCCCTGCTCCAGCGGCTCCACCTCCACGCGCTCGCTGTGCGGCACGTGCGGCAGCTCCTCGGAGAGGATGGTCAGCAGCACCACCTGCTCGTGCAGCACCTTGTTGTGCTTGAGGTTGTGCAGCAGCGCGGGCGGGGTGCCTTCCGCGTTGCCTGTCATGAAGATGGCCGTGCCCGGCACCCGCACCGGAGGGTGGTCGCCGAAGCTGCCCAGCAGCTCCTTCAGGGGGATGCTGGACGCGCGCAGCTTGGCCGCCAGGATGTCGCGCCCCCGCTTCCACGTCGTCATCAGCGTGAAGACGACGACAGCCATCAGCAGCGGGAACCAGCCGCCGTCCGCCACCTTCACCGCGTTGGCGCCAAAGAAGGCCAGCTCCACGGTCAGGAACAGCCCCACCACGGGCATGGCCACCCACCGCCGCACGCCCCACAGCTCCCGGGCCACCACGTAGGCCATCAGGGTGGTGATGACCATGGCCGTGGACACCGCGATGCCGTACGCCGACGCCAGCGCGCTGGAGGAGCGGAAGCCCAGCACCAGCGCCACCACGCCCACCAGCAGCGCCCAGTTCAGACCGGGCAGGTAGATTTGCCCCATCTCCTCCGCCGAGGTGTGCACCACCTCCATGCGCGGGCTGTAGCCCAGCTGCATCGCCTGGCGCGTCAGGGAGAACACCCCCGCGATGAGCGCCTGCGAGGCGATGACGCCCGCCACCGTGGCCAGCGCCACCAGCGGGTACAGCAGCCAGGACGGCGCCAGCAGGAAGAAGGGATTGCGCGCGGCGCTCGCGTCGCGCAGCAGCAGCGCCCCCTGCCCCAGGTAGTTGAGCATCAGCGCCGGCAGCACCATGGAGAACCATGCCAGCTGGATGGGCTTGCGGCCGAAGTGGCCCATGTCCGCGTAGAGGGCCTCACAGCCCGTCACCACCAGGAACACGCCGCCCAGCACCAGGAAGCCATGCAGGTGGTTGTGGCGGAACAGCTCCACCGCGTGCCAGGGCGACAGCGCCCCCAGCACCGCCGGGTTGTGGACCAGCTCCTTCACGCCCAGCCCCGCCAGCGTGAGGAACCAGACGCACATGACGGGACCGAAGACAGCGCCGATGTCCGCGGTACCGTGCCGCTGCACCAGGAAGAGCCCCACCAGGATGACCAGGGCAATGGGGATGACGTAGGGGTCGAAAACGGACGTGGCCACATGCAGGCCTTCCACCGCGCTGAGCACGGTGATGGCCGGCGTGATGATGCCGTCTCCATAAAGGAGCGCCGCGCCGAAGATGCCCAGCGTAATCAACACCGGACGCGCCCGGTGGGACGGCTGCGCGCGCTGCCGCTGCATCACCAGCGCCATCATCGCCAGGATGCCGCCTTCGCCCCGGTTGTCCGCCTTCATCACCAGCAGCAGGTACTTCACCGACACGATGATGATGAGCGACCAGAAGATGAGCGACAGCACCCCCAGCACGTTCGCGGGCGTCGGCGGAATCCCATGCGCCCCCGTGAAGCACTCCCGCAACGCGTACAGCGGGCTCGTGCCGATATCGCCGTAGACGATGCCCAAGGCCCCGAGGGCCAGCAGCGCCGAGCGCTTGAAGGTGTCCGGGCCCTTTTTGACGTCTTCGCCGCCCGGCACTCCGGTGGTGGTCGCTTTCACGAAACCGCGCTTTAGCTGAACCCGGGCCTGGAGCAACCGCCACCGTGTCGCGCGCGGAGTATTCCCTTGTGCGCCTGACGCCTCCCCGCCTCGGCGTCACAGGGCCCTAGGGCGGGGAGTGCGTCTGGAACGAACACTCCCAGGCCAGGGATGTTCGACATTCGCGACGGCACGGCCGCCCTGCCTGGAGGGACGCTCCTCGCCCCGTTACAGCCATGCTCCCATGCAACACGATGGGTGGGGGGACTCGATGACGATGGTGGCGGCACTTGGTCAGGCAGAAGCCCGGCGGTCCGGAGCACGAGGTCCAGCGATGCTGGAAGCCATCCTCCAGGTCTCCCCCCTGGCCATCCACCTGATGGACCTGGATGGCACGGTGCGGCTGTGGAACCCCGCCGCCGAGCGGCTCTTCGGCTGGAGCCGGGAGGACGTGCTGGGCCACCGCGCTCCCTGGGCCACCGACGCCCGCTGGGAGAAGTTCCGCCGCCATCAGGAGCAGGCCACGCAGGGCCTGGAGCCGCCCTGTCTGGAGCTGGAGCTCCACCGGCGAGATGGCACGCCCCTCCACGTGGAGCTGTGGGCGGCGCCCATGCCACCGTCCACCACCGGTCCCGCCCAGTGCCTGGGCATGCTGGTGGACGTCACCGAGCGGCGCCGGGGCGAGGCCCACCGACAGCTCCTGTCAGAGGCCAGTGAAGTCCTCGGCGCCAGCCTGGAGCAGGACGCGACGCTGGAGCACCTGGTGCGGCTCGCCGTGCCTGGCTGCGCGGATTCCTGCCGCGTGTTCCTCGAGGAGGCCCCGGGTGAGGTGCGATGCGTGGTGGCCGCGGGCCTGGACGCGCGGGAGCCCCTTGATGCGGGTACGCCTCAGGTCCCGGACGAAGCGGCGGTGTCGCGAATCATCGCGTCCGGAGAGCCGGCGCTGCACGACGCGCAGCCGCCGTCCTGGCTGGGCGTGCCGCTGGCGTGGCCGGGGCGGAAGGGCGCCGCGCTTGTCTTCTCGCGCACCGGACGGACCTTCGACGCGCGGGACATGGCACTGGCTCGGGAGCTGGCGCGCCGGGCGTCACTCGCCCTGGACCACGCGCGCCAGTACCACGAGGCGCGCCAGGCCATCCGCGCGCGCGAGGAGTTCCTGGCCATCGCCAGCCATGAGCTGAAGTCCCCCCTCAGCGCGCTCCAGCTCCAGGTGCAGAACCTGCGCACCGCCCTGGAGCGCTCACCGGACGCCGTCCCCTGGGAGCGGCTGCACCGGGGGCTGGACCTGGTGGGCCGGCAGGCGAAGCGTCAGGCGAAGCTCATCGACGCGCTGCTGGACGTGTCGCGCATCCACGCCGGACGGCTGGAGCTGAACCCGGAGCCGCTGGACCTGGGCGCCCTGGTCCGCGAAGTGGCGGAGCGCTTCGAGCCGGAGCTGGCGGGCGCGGGCACACACCTGACGTTGACGCTGCCGTTGGAGGCCCACGGCCACTGGGACCGGCTGCGACTGGACCAGGTGCTCACCAACCTGGTGTCCAACGCCATGAAGTACGGGCGGGGCAACCCCGTCCAGGTGGCGCTGTCCAGCACCGAGACCCACGTGCGCCTGGACGTGCGCGACGCGGGCATCGGCATCCCGCCGGAGCACCTGTCCCGCCTCTTCCACCGCTTCGAGCGCGCCGTGTCCGGCCGGGACTACAGCGGCGTCGGCCTGGGGCTGTGGATTGTCCGCGAGGTGGTGGAGGCCATGGGTGGCCACGTCACCGTGAGCAGCGAGCTGGGCGTGGGCTCCACCTTCACCGTGGTGCTGCCGCGTGCGCGCGGGTGAGGACGCCCAGGGCCCACCCGCGCGGGCGCGCCCCTCACAGCGCGAGGAACAGGATGGCGGCCTTCTCCTCGGGGCTCGCCGCGAGGAACTCGTCCGGCAGCCAGATTTCCGAGTCGGGCGTCATGGCCCGGTCGCAGCTGCGCCGGCCCGTGTAGAAGCGGTTCGTGTTCTGCGCCTTCAGCCGGTAGGTGCAGTCGCGGACGTAGAGGGTGAGCTCGCTGGGGCTCAGCTTCAGGTTGACGGGGCGTCCGCCAAATCCGCCCTTGGCCACGATGGCGTCCCCCTCCTTCGTCACCGTCAGGTTCACCGGCGCGCCGCCGACGGCGCCCTCCACAGCCCCGTCCTTCAGCGTCAGGGCGAAGCTGCCCTTCAGCCCGCGGCCCTTCAGCATCCCGGGCGAGCGAGCCACCTGGAAGTCCGCCCCCGTCACCGCCTCTGGCGTCATCTCCAGATTGAACGACTGGTAGGCAATCTTCATGTTGATGGCGTCCTGCTTCCGTTCGGCCATCGCCACGCCTGCCCCCAGCACCACCCCCAACACCAGCACGCTCCGGCGGAGCGGCATCAGCATGCGCTTCATGTGGAGACCTCCTCGTACGGTTTCATCCCCAGCTGACTAACGGCAGTGTGGACACCGGATACCGGCCCGTCATGCACCTTGGGGTAACCCCCGGGAATTGCTTTCGGCGCGGTGGCCATCCCGCCAGGGAGGGGCCGGCGGGAGTCCACCGCCCACGCCGTGGGCACGCGCCGTGAACGACGTTGACACCCAGGCCCACCCCGCTCGCGCAACTCCGCGGAAACAGGCCCGTCCTCCGGTGGCAGGCCCCTTGCGATGGCGCCCCTCCAAAAGGAGCGGGCCATGGCGGAGACGGGTAACACGCGGTGGGGAACGGCGAGGCTGGACGGAGGCAAGGTGCTGCGCTGGAGCCTCCTGCACGCGGGAGCGCTGGTGGGGGGCACCTGCTTCTTCTCGTGGAGCGCGGTGGCGGTGTTCGCCGGGATGACCGCGGTGACGATGTGCCTGGGCGTGTCGGTGGGCCTGCACCGGGGACTCATCCACCGGGCATTTCGTGCCTCGGCGCCCGTGGAGCGCGCGTTGGCGCTGCTCGGCACCCTGGCCGGGCTGGGCGGCCCCATCGCGATGAGCCGCATGCATGACCTGCGCGACTTCCACCAGAACCAGCCGGAAGCGGACTGTCCGCCCTACTTCGGCTACCGCGAGGGCTTCACGCGCGCCATGGCCTACGCCCTCTTCCACACCTGGCACCCGCGAAGCGGCGCCGCGGACGTGCCAGCGGCGCCCCATGTGACGCAGGACGTGTTCTTCCGCGGGCTGGAGCGCGCGGGCCTGTGGCTCCAGGTGCCGCTCGCCCTGGCCTTGTACGCACTGGGCGGGGCGCCCTGGGTGGCCTGGGGCATCCTGGTGCGGCTGGCGCTCACCCAGGACGGCTTCTGGTGCGTCCATTACGTGAGCCACGTGGAGGGCGAGCAGCCCTACGAACTGCCGGGCTGCGCCGAACAGGGACGCAACGCCGGCTGGCTGGCGCTGCTGAGCATGGGCGAGTCGTGGCACAACACCCACCACGTCTACCCGGCCTCGGCGCAGATGGGGCTCGGGTGGCGACAGCCGGACCCGGGCTGGTGGGCCGTGCGCGGGCTGGCCGCGCTGCGGCTGGTGCATGACGTGAAGTCGCTGGCTCACCTGCCGCCGCGTCCGGGCGCCCGCCCGCGCCGTCCGGAGCCTCGTCGAACCCGGCGCCTCTGCGTGCTCGCCCTACGCCGGGCCTAACGCTCCGATGTGGGCGTGCTTCACTCCTCGACGTTGCGCAGGAAGTCCGCCACGTGGGCGAAGCGCCCATCGAGGAAGCGGCGCAGGCCCCCGGTGATGCCCCGCGCGTCCATGGCCCGTTGCATGGAGCGCACCCATGCATCCCGCATGGCGACGCCGATGGACAGGTGGCCATGACGCATGCGCAGGCGGGGGTGGCCATGACGTTCCGTGTAGTCCTGCGGCCCGCCCAGCCATCCCGCGAGGAACAAGCCGAACCGCTCACGCGTGCCGCGGTTCACCCGGCCCTCGGCGTCCAACTCGTGCAGGCGCGCCAGCTCCGGCTCGTGGGCGTCCATGGCGTCGTAGAAAGCCTCGGCCAGGGCCATGGCCGCGTCGGTGCCGCCCAGCCGGTGGTACGGCAGGTCGTCCGGGCTCGGCACCCAGTCGTCTTCGGTGGGCATCTTCAGTTGTACGGACATGCTTTCTTTCTACCGCTGGAAGCGCCCGGGTTCATGGAGACTCGTCATTCCCCTCGAAACGCCCGGCTGACCTCCGGCGGACAGAGAGGCAGGCGCTCCAGGGTCCGCTTGCCCTGGAAGATTTGACCTGGGAGAGAGGCGGTTGCTAGAGCCGGCCACCCGTGCCCATTCCCCCCCGCGTCGCACCCTCCCCTCCCGTGGCCTGGGTGCTCGACGACAGTCCGGTAGAGACCCAGGCCATCTGCCGCGCGCTGGAGCCCTACTGCAGGGTCACCGGGTTCTTGGACGGAGCCTCGCTGCTGGAGTCCCTGACGCAGGGGCCCATTCCCGAGGTGCTCGTGCTGGACTGGCACCTGCCCGGCATGTCGGGCCTGGAGGTCTGCCGCTTCGTCCGGAGCAATCCCGCCACCGAGCACGTCCCCGTCCTGCTCATCACCGGGAACACGCGCGCGGAGGACGTGGTGGAGGGCCTGGCCGCGGGGGCCAATGACTACGTCTTCAAGCCCTTCCGCCCGGTGGAGTTCGCCGCGCGCGTCCAGGCCCTGGCGCAGTGGGAGCGCACGCGACGCAAGACGTTGGAGGACGAACGGGCGCGACGCCGGCAACTGGAAGGCACGCTGACGGAGGTCCAGGCCGCCGAGGAGCGCGCCTGGCGCAGCGAGCTGCGCTTCCGGCTGGCGGCGCGCGCCACGCGGGACGCGGTGTGGGAGTGGGACCCGCGCACGGGCCTCACGGACTGGACGAGCGGCCTGCACGAAGTCTTCGGCTACGCCCCCGGCACCATCCGGGACGAGCATCACTGGTGGGAGGAACGGCTGCACCCGGACGACCGCGCGCGCGTCGTCGCCAGCCTCCAGGCCACCTTGGAAGGCCCCGAGCACGAGTGGCAGGCCACCTACCGCTTCCAGCGCGGAGACGGCTCCTGGGCCTACGTGGCGGACCGCTGCCACATCATCCGCGACGCGCAGGACAAGGCCACGCAGGTGGTGGGCGCCATGCAAGACGTCACCGTGCGCCAGGAGGCCGAGGTCGCCCGGGCCCGGCTGCTGGAGCTGGAGCGCGGCGCCCGGGAGGAGTCGGACCGGCAGCGTGCCATGCTGGCCACGCTCTTTGAACAGGTGCCCGCGCTGCTCGGCGTGCTGAGCGTGCCGGACCAACGCTGCGTGGTGGCCAACGCGCGGCTGCGGCAGCGCTTCGGCCAGCGGCAGTTGGTGGGCTGCACGCTCCGCGAGGCCCTGCCGGAGCTGGAGGGGCAGAACGTCCTCGAGCTGCTGGACACCGTCTTCGCCACTGGCGAGCCCTTCAGCGCGCGGGAGCTGCCCGTGCGCATCGCCCAGGTGCCCGGCACCCTTCCGCCGGAGGGCTACTTCGACTTCATGTACCAGCCGATGCGGGACGCCAGCGGACGGCTGGCGGCCGTCATCCTGTTCGCGGTGGAAGTCACAGACTCCGTCCTGGCGAGGCACAAGGAGTCGGAGCTGGCGCAGCAGATGAAGGCCCGCGCGGACTTCGAGCGGCAACTCATCGGCATCGTCAGCCACGACCTGCGCAACCCGCTGGGGGCCATCACCCTGGCGGTGTCCATGATGCTCCAGCGCGGACCGCTGGATGAGCGGCAGGAGCGTCAGGCCCAGCGCATCCGGAGCTCGGCGGACCGCGCGACGCGGATGATTCGCGACCTGCTCGACTTCACCCGCGCGCGTCAGGGGACGGGGCTCCCGGTGTACCCGCAGCCCATGGACCTGCACGAAGTCGTTCGCGCGGTGCTGGACGAGGTGCACGCCGGCTGGCCCGACCGTCACCTGGAGACGGAACGCACCGGAAATGGCTTGGGCACGTGGGACCCGGACCGGCTCGCGCAGCTCATTGGCAACCTGGTGGGAAACGCCTTGCAGTACAGCCCGCCCGGCACGCCCGTGCGGGTGACGTCCCGAGGCGATGACGACGGCGTCGTGCTGGAGGTCCACAACCTGGGCCCGGCGATTCCCCTGGAGCGGCAGCCGCGCATCTTCGAGCCGCTGGAGCGCGCCACGGTGCGCCCGGAGGACCAGGGCCGGCGCAGCATCGGCCTGGGACTCTACATCGTGCGCAGCATCGTCCTGGCCCACGGTGGCACGGTGGAGGCCCACTCCCAGGAGGAGACGGGCACCACCTTCACCGTGCGGCTGCCACGCCATGCGCCCACGGCGCTGCCCGTGCACGAGCTCACGGCGCCCAGCGCTTGGGACGGCGCTTGAGCGTCGTCAGGCCCAGCCGGTCACAGAACGCTTCGTACACGGCGGCCGGCACGCCCTTCCACGCCAGGTCCTCCAGCGATGACGTGCCCGGCAGCGGCGCGTCCGTCACCAGCGTGGCCAGCCGGCGGTAGAGCAGCGCGGCGTCACGGTGCTCGCGCAGCGTCGCGGCCAGCTTCTCCGCGCCCCGGGGACGCACCTTCCACTCGGACGCCTCCGCGGGGATGTCCTCCAGGTGGCCATGCGCGCTCAGCAATGCCGACGCGCCCTTCTCCCCGAAGCCCGGCAGCCCGGGGATGCCATCCGCCGCGTCGCCCATCAGCGCCAGCAGGTCCGGCACGCTCGCGGGGGGCACGCCCAGCTTCGCGCGCACCGCGTCCTCGTCGAGCACCCTCTCCTGCCGCCGGTCCACCTGCACCACGCGGCTGCCACGCACGCACTGGCCCAGGTCCTTGTCGGGCGTGAGCAGCCGCACCTGCTCCACCGCGTCCGCCCAGCGCGCCGCGGCGGTGGCCAGCGCGTCATCCGCCTCCTGGTCCTTCATGGACCACGCGGTGACGCCCAGCGCGCGCACGGCCTCCTCCGCCAGGTCGAACTGCGCGCGCAGCTCCGGGGGCACGCCCTCGTCGCTCTTGTAGCCGTCGAACAGCGCGTTGCGGAACGAGCGGATGGGGTTGTCGAACGCCACCGCCACGTGCGTCACCGCCTCGTCCGCGTCGTGCAGCAGCGCGAGCAGCGAGGACATCAGCCCCACCGTGGCCTTCACGTCCTGTCCATCCGGCGCGGCATGGCCCGGACGGGGCGAGAAGTGGGCGCGGTAGAGCTCGTAGGTGCCGTCGACCAGGTGCAGGCGCATGTCGCCCTCTCTACCCCCGGTGGCGCACGCCGGCCAGTGCCCCGGTGCGCCCGGAAGGCGCTTGCCAGGCTGCCCGCCCGCCCTTCGGCCAACCCTGCCACGGTCGGATTGCCGGCCTGTCTCCGAGGCCTCACCTCTACGTCTGGGCGCGCCATGACGCGTGTCCACGTCCTCGAGCGGCAGGAGGTGAAACCATGCGCCTGAAGCTGGCGGCGGTGCTGCTGGGCCTGACGATGGTGGGATGCGCCGGGCGGCAGGTGCTTCCCGCGCCGAATGAGCGCCGTGTGCAGGCGGAAGCCTCGCTGCGCGCGGCGGAAGGCGCAGGCGCCGCCCGAGTCCCGGAAGCGGCCCTCCACCTGGAGTTCGCCCGGCAGCAGATTGCCGACGCGGAGCGGCTGTGGGTGGAAGGCGAACAGGAAGCCGCGGAGCTGCGCTTCATGCAGGCCGAGGCGGACGCGGAGCTGGCGCAGGCGCTGGCCCGGGCCGTCCCGCTGGAGCGCGAGTCGCGACGCACGGCCGCCCAGGCGGAGTCCCTGCGCCGCGGCCAGCCGTGAGCAGACAACCTCGACAGGAGAGCGACATGCTGAAGCGTGGATGGAAGGCCTTCGCTGGCGTCACGGCGCTGGCCGCCGTGGGGTGTGCACACGCACCACCGCCACAGGAGCTCCTCAACGCGCGCGCGGCCTACCAGGAGGTCTCCACCAGCCCCCAGGGCCGAGAGCGTCCTCGAGACGTCGCGGCGGCGCGAGATGCGCTGCTGGAAGCCGAGCGGGAGTATGACCGCAGCCAGGACTCTCCTCGCACCCGCTCGCTGTCCTACGTGGCGTTGCGCAAGTCCGAGACGGCGGGGGCACGCGGCACCGCGGACCTGGCGGCGCGCCGTCAGGCGGAGGCCCAGGCCACGCTCCAGCAAGCGCAGGCGCGGCAGTGGCAGCGCTCGCAGGCGGAGCTGGATGCGGCGCGGCAGCAGCTCGCCCAGGCCGAGCGTGAGCGGCTGCAAGCCCTCCAGCAACAGCAACAAGCCCGGCAGCACGCCGTGACGCAGCAGCAGGAAGCCGAGCGCATGCGGATGGATGCCCAGCGGCGCCAGCACGAAGCGGAACAGCTGCGGCGGCTGGCCCAGCAGCAGGAGGCGGAGTCGCGGCGGCTGGAGGCGAAGACCACGCGGCTCCAGGAAGAAGAGCAGCGCCGGGCTCGGGCCGAGTCCGAATCCCGGCGCCTGGCCCAGGAGAACCACGAACTGCTCCAGCGCTCGGCGGAGCTGGAAGCGGAGCAGGAGGCACGGCGCCAGGTGGAGCGGGAGCTGGAACGCGAGCGACAGGCGCGGCTCGACGCGGAACGGCGCGCCACGGAGGCGCTGACACAGCTGGAGTCGACGGCGCGCGACGTGAAGGTCCGCGAGGAGGCGCGAGGCCTGGTGCTGACGATGTCAGGGCAGGTGCTGTTCGCGTCGAACGCCGTGGACCTGCTCCCGACGGCGCGTGAGCAGCTGACGGAGGTGGCCAACGCGCTCAAGGTGTCCGACAGTCCCCTGGTCATCGAAGGCCACACGGATTCGATGGGCTCGGACGCGATGAACGAAGCCCTGTCCTACCGGCGGGCGGAGCACGTGCGGGAGTTCCTCATCAGCCAGGGCGTGAGTCGCGACCGCATCCAGGTGCGCGGCCTGGGCGAGTACCGCCCCGTCGCCAACAACTCCACCCCAGAGGGCCGCGCCAACAACCGGCGCGTTGAAATCATCCTCCCGCGTGGAGGAGAGGAGGCCACGGGCGGCAGCGGCGCCGAGCCCCCGACGACGCCTCGGCGCTGAAATCCCACGGACGCCGGAGTTGAATGCCCGCCATGGGCCCAGGCGCAGTTTTCAACCTGCTGAGCACCGAACGCCTGCATCTGGTGCAGCTCCCACCGGATGCGGCGTGGCGGGTGCTCGCGTACCACGAGGCGAACCGGGAGCACGTCTCCACCGTGTCACCGGCACGGCCGGCCAACTTCTTCTCGGTAACGTACTGGCGCACGCGGCTGGCGCAGGACCGCGAGGACTTCCGGCTCGACCTGTCCCTGCGCGTGTTCCTGCTGCCGCGAAACCAGCCCATCCAGCTATCGCCCATCATTGGCAACGCCTCACTGACGAACATCCGCCGGGGCCCGTTGCAGTCCGCGGACCTGGGCTACGGCCTGGACCACCACTACGAAGGCCAGGGCCTGATGACGGAGGCCCTGCGCGCGCTGTGTGACTACGCCTTCAACGTCATGGGCCTGCACCGGCTCCAGGCCAACCACCTGCCGGAGAACCTGCGCAGCGCCGCGGTGCTGAAGCGCCTGGGCTTCCAGGTGGAGGGCATCGCGCGGGAGCTCCTGCTCATCGACGGCCAGTGGCGCGACCACGTCCTCAACGCGCTGATTGCCCCTGGCCGGCGGGGATGACCCGGGGCTACTCGCCGCGCTTCGTCATGTCGAAGAGCGCCCGGGCCTGGGAGCCCAGGAAGCCGTCGAAGTCCGGCGTGCGCTGGGCAATCTCGAAGTAGGCGTAGGGCCAGGAGCGCGAGCCACCGCCCTTGAGCGGCACGGGCAGCAGCGCGGCCTGCGTGGCCGTCTGCCGCAGCGACGTCCCGGGCGCGCCCTCGATGTCGGCCTTCATCGGCACACCGGCCTCGCGCATGCGTCGCTGCCACGCCTCCACGTCGTCCACCGAGCCGGTGAAGTGGTTCACCTTGCGGCCGAAGGCGAGCAGCCAGGCGCCATACTGGGACTCCTTCTCCAGCTCCAGCAGCGCGGCCTCGTCTGGAGGGGACGGCGGGCCGAACCACGCGGCCAGTGCGTCCACATCCTCGGGAGGTGCGGGGTCCTCGGGCAGCCGGGCGAGCAGCTCGCGAGCGCGCGGGGACAGCTCCTCCTGCTTCAGCTCGGAGATGAAGATGCGGGGCAGCCCCGCCGGATGTGACAAGTAGATGGCGGACAGGTGCGCATCCGGAAAGGTGTACGCGCCCGCGGCCTTCCAACCGAGCCGGATGAAGGGCTGCGAGAAGAGCGCGATGCCACCACCGGGCCGGGCCAGCGAGCGGAGCGCGACGTGGTCATTGCGGAAGCGGCCCCCGGAGAGCTGCACGAAGGTGCGCGCATAGGGCACCTCCGCGGCGTAGCGCTCCCACAGCAGGTCCAGGAGACGGTGGGCGGAGTCGGTGGTCATGGCGCGCGAATCTAGCGCCACCACCCGCCGCAGGCCGCCTGACGGCCCGAGCCACCGTCCCGCGGAAAAAAGAGCGGCGGCGCGCGGCCCCGGGTCCTTGGAGGGGACTTCAGCCAGAGACGCGCGCCGCCGAGCAGCGAAGCTGCTGAAGACTCGCCTTGGAGTTTCGAGTCTTCACACCGAGGGTCTGGTATGCATTGACTTCTTCCCCGCCACTCCACCCGCCACCCGGAAGCGAGCGCCGGAATAGGGTGTGGCGAAGGAAAATGCCAGGACGCCGCAAGCCGCCTCACCAACGCAGCGTTGAGCTAGCTTGAAGTCCTGCTAATCCAAACTTTGTAGCCGCAACATTCCGCCTGAGATGCGTGAAAGACGGCTCACATCATTTGAATGAGAGAATTTGAGAACGGAGAGTCAGTGCAGGTGCTCGGGAAGCATGGGCAGGCCGTGGAAGAAGCGGCGCCCGCTCTCGAAGCGGCGGTGGAAGCAGATGCGGTCATCCAGGTAGAGGCGGGCCATCTCCTCCTCGCCATAGGCCGTGAAGAAGGTGGCGCGGGCCTCGTCGCAAGCGGCCTCATACGCCGCGCGCAGGGCCTCCCAGTCCTCGGGTGGAGTCTCCTCGCCGCTGAGCCAGACGCCCTGCTCCACGCCGTACTCCCGCTCCATCAACTCCAGCTCCAGCGCCAGGCGGCACACGCGGGGTTCGTCACCAATCGCCTCGTCCGCCATGGAGGTGAGGATGTGGGCCACCAGGAAGAAGCCCGCATCGGGAGGCACCACCCCTTCTTCACGCGCGGCGCGGAAGGCCACCAGCAGCTGCGCATCCATCGCGTCGTCCCCCAATTCCAGCAGCTGGGTGGCGAGGCCCCGCCACCGCGCCTCCATGTCCCCCACTTCCTGGAGGTTCAGTGCCTCGTCTCGCGTCTTCTTCATCGTGTGGCTCCTTCGGGAACTGCTCCCGAAAATCTCATCCGGGTCTGACGTCCAACCACGATTGCGAGGACGTCCGGATTTACCGCTGCTTGCATCCGCCGTTGGGCGGATGACGGAGCACCGCGGTGGCCGTCCGCTGATGGACGCGTCGTCGCCCGTCGAGCCATGCTGCTCGCCACCGTGTCCATCGACCTGCGCGCCGCGACGGCTGCGGACGACCCCTTCCTCTTCGCGCTGTACGCCAGCACCCGGGAGTCCGAGCTCGCGGCCTGGGGTTGGGCGCCCGCACAGCGCGACGCCTTCCTCCGCATGCAGTGGGTGGCGCAGTCGCACGACTGGGCCGCCCGCCATCCTCGCGCCGACCACCAGGTGGTGTGTCTCCAAGGCCAACCCGTGGGGCGCCTGCTGGTCGCGAAGGACGCGGCGGCGTGGCGGGTGGTGGACATCGCCTTGTTGCCCGCGCACCAAGGCCGCGGCGTGGGGACCCGGCTGCTGACCCAGGTGCGGGACGAGGCCGGGAAAGCAGGCGTCCCCCTCCGGCTGCGAGTGCTACGAACCAACCCCGCGCGCAGGCTGTACGAGCGCCTGGGCTTCGAGGTGGACGCCGAGCCTCCCGAGGAGGCCGCCGCCCCTTACGTCGCCATGACGTGGAACCCCGCACCACGTCAGGACTGATGCACAGCGGAACCATGCTCCGGAAACACGAACGGCCCGCGAGCTGATTGCCCGCGAGCCGCCCGCATCCCCCCAAACCGCCAGGACCTACAGGAACACGTTCTCCGGCGTGGGCGTGACAGTCCGGAGGTCATATCCGGCGGCACCCGCCTCGGACGGCTGAGGCGCGGCCAGCGTCCCGCCACCACCCGAGCCACCATTTCCACCGCACGCGCCGCCCCCACCGCCCGCGGAGATGGCCTGGCTTGCGCCCGTGGGATTCGCGGTGGCACCCGCGGCGCCCGCAGTCACGAGAATGCCGCCTGTCACGCTGGGCGTCGTGCTGGAGAGGAGCTGGACGATGCCACCGCCGCCGCCGCCGCCGCCGCCCTTGCCCGCGCCCCCCGCGTTGTTGCCAGCGCCACCATTGGCGCCCACCGCTCGGACGAATCCCCCCACGGTGATGGAGCCCTTGCCCACGAGGACGACGGCGCCCCCCGCGCCACCGCCCGAGCCGGGCAGGTTGGCGGCGGTTCCACCCGCCTCACCATTGGCATTGATGGCGCCCCCCGGGGGAATGCGGATCGCTCCCTGCGCGAGAATGACCAGGGAGCCGCCACCCCGGCCACCGGTCACACCGACCTGCTTGGCCCCCGCGCCGCCGCCCAGGCCGCCGGGTCGCAGGAGTTGCGCGGCCTGGAGCGGCAACAGCCCACGCCCTCCTTGGGGCTCGCCTGCGGCCGCACGCGCCACGCCTGCCTCCGCAGGCCCGGTTCCGTTGTCCTCGGCACTGGGGTCCACGATGATCGTACCGTTGACGGTGACGTCGCCGGTGGCCCGGATGACCGTTCCACTCGGGACAATCAGCGTGCCGGAGATGGTGACGTTCGTGAACTGGAGGTGCTGCCGGCCGGCCAGTGTGCCGTAGCCAGAGGCCGTGGTCAGATCCACGGTGTTGCCGCTGGGGACGTTGTACGCCCCAGCCGACCCATCACCGTAGGCACCAAGCGAGCCCGTGGGCCCCTGCGGACCCTGCGGACCCACCAGTCCCGAAGGGCCCTGGGCCCCTGCAGGTCCCGTCGCGCCCGCAGGACCTTGCCCTCCCTGCGGTCCCGCCGGCCCGTTGCACACGAAGCGGGTGAGCGCGACATTCTCCTCGCCGGCATCCAGCGTCCCATTGCGGTTGGCGTCGACGCCCATCTCCAGCCGCACGCCACCGGTGGCGCAGTTGCCGGCCGCCGGCTCCACGGTGGTCCGCGTCACCGTGCCCAGACCGACATCCCCCTGGGGGCCCGTGGCACCCGCTGGGCCCATCGGGCCCGCAGGTCCTTCGGAGCCCTGCGGTCCCGCCGGCCCGGCAGGTCCGACCGCGCCAGCGGGCCCCTCCGGTCCCCGCTCACCCTGCATGCCCGTCTCGCCCTGAAGACCGGTTGGCCCCTGCACGCCCTGCTCACCCCGGAGGCCCTGCGGGCCCATGGCGCCCTGCGGCCCCTCGGGCCCCATGAGCCCCTGTGCCCCGTTGCACACGTAACGGGTCAGCGAGGCGTCGACCTCCTCATCCTCCAACTCACCGTTCCGGTTGAGGTCGATGCCCGTCTCCACCACCACACCCGCCTGGGCGCAGTTCTCACCGGAGGGTTCGGAGTCGGTCCGAACCAGCGCCGTCAGCCCTGGAGGTCCCTCCGGCCCACCTGCCGGGCCCGGAGGACCTTGCGGCCCCTGTGGGCCCGTAGCGCCAGGCGCACCTGGCTCGCCTTGAGGGCCAGCGGGCCCCTCGGCGCCCGGCGCTCCCGGAGGGCCTTCTGCGCCCGCGGGACCTTGCGGCCCCTGCGGTCCTGGCGTGCCTTCCTCACACGCCGACAGCACCAGCAGTGCCGTCAACGGAAGCGCCTGAAACCATTTCTGATACAGCGGGCGTCGCCAGTTCTCTTGCGTCATCTGCCGGCCTCCTCGTCGTGGAACGTCACGCCGCAGGCCTCTGAGCAAGCCGCACGCCACGCCAAGAAGACCGGGGCGCCCCCAAGAGGTTCGGCGGTAACCGGGCAGATTCTCTCGTGGGAGAGAACCTACGAGGCATTGCCCCGGCGTCCGGGTCAGACGCACCCGCGTTTCATCGGCACGCGGATCCGCTGCGGCGTCTGGGTTGGACGCATGCGCGTCTGTATCGGACGCACGAGCGCGCGTGACACAGCGAGACATGGAGGCACCGCGTCTCACGTTTCATTGCATGCCGCCGTCACACGCACATGAAACACGCGCGATTTCAGCGCTGGCCGGACCTTTGCTCAGGGAGGAAGCGCAGCAAGCGCAGTCAGGCAGTCCTCTCCTCGAAAGGTAGACGCACGTGTCAGAGCCCTTCATCGGTCAGATCATGATGTTCGCAGGCAACTTCGCTCCGCGGGGCTGGGCATTCTGCCAAGGGCAGCTTCTCTCCATCGCCCAGAACTCGGCGCTCTTCTCCATTCTTGGCACCACCTATGGAGGCAATGGACAGACGACGTTCGCCCTGCCGGACCTGCGGGGCCGCTATCCCATGCAGCCGGGCCAGGGCCCCGGGCTGTCCCCCCGCACGCTGGGCGAACAGGGTGGAACCGAAACCGTGACGCTGATTTCGACGCAGATGCCGGCGCACAATCACACCCTGAATGTGAGCAGTCAGCACGGCGATACCGAAACGCCCATTGGCACCGTGCTCGCGTCGGACTCCACGGCGACCGTGCTCAACTACCGGGCTGCCCCCATCGACGGGACCATGAACCCCGCGGCCATCGGCGTCGCGGGGGGAAGCCAGCCGCACAACAACATGTCGCCCTTCTTGTGCATCAACTTCATCATCGCGCTGGAAGGCATCTACCCGTCGCGCAACTGACGCACCGTGAGCCCCAAGGGCTCAGCGCCTCGCTCCATCCACGCGTGCGAGGCGCAGGGGAGCCACGCGGACGGCCGCCGCGAATCCGTCCCCACGAGCCACCCTTCCAGGTCCGCAACGACCCTGAACTGCGGGGTGGGTGGCCCGTTCCCGGCAGGGTGGGCACGTCGGGGGCCGCGTTATGGCACGGGAGCGTGGGCGGTGGTGGCGGAGCGAGACGGCGGGGGGCAACGCTCGCAAGTCACACCGACGACGGTGTTCACCGTCTGCGCCTCCGTGCTGGCGGTGGTCGTACTCGTCACCTTCGTGGCGAAGACGCGGGTGGCGCTGACACTGACGGGCATCGCCACCATCCTGGCGCTCGCGTTGGAACATGGCGTCGCGCGACTGGAGCGCGGCAGGCTGCCTCGACTGGCCGCCATTGCCCTGGTGATGACGGCGTTGCTGGTCGTCGTCGCCGCCCTCGCGCTGCTCGTGATTCCGGCCGCGGCGGACCAGTTGGACGCCCTGGTTCGCCAGTGGCCGCAGTTGATGGCGGAACTGCGGAGCTCTCGGCTCATCCAGGTGCTCAGCGACCGGCTGCAGGCGCTCGGCTGGGCGCGGCGGTTGGAGGAAGCAACTCCCCGGCTCGCGACCGGCGCCCTGCCTACGCTGCTCATCCGAGCCATCGGAGGCGTGGTGGGGGTGGTCATCTCGGCCCTCACCGTCTTCTTCCTCGTCGTGTTCATGCTGACATTCGGAGGAGACCTGATTCGCAGGGGGCTGACCCTGGTCGGCCCCGAGCACCGGATGCGATACGTCCGGGTCCTCCACAACATCTACAGCGCCACGGGCGGCTACCTGTCCGGGCTGGTGCTCATCTGCACCATCAACGCCACCCTGACCACGGTGACGCTGGCGCTCCTGGGCTTGCCGTACTTCCTGCCCCTGGGCATCGCCAGTGGCTTCTCCAGCCTGGTCCCTTATGTGGGGCCGCTCATCGCAGGGGGCGTCATCACCTTGCTGACGTGGGCCACGCAGGGCATCTGGGCGGCGGCGGTCGCGCTCGCCTACTTCCTGCTGTACGGGCCCCTCGAGGGCAACGTGCTGGCCCCACTCGTCTTCCGACGCACGGTCCACGTCAATCCGCTGCTCGTCCTCCTGGCAGTCCTGTTCTGCGCGGAGCTGGCCGGCATCGTGGGCGCGGTGGTGGCGGTGCCCGTGGCCGCGACCCTTCAAATCATCGCCCGGGAGGTCCTCCTCTTCCGGCAGGAGCGCAGGGCGGCGCGCGCAATCCACCCCGCGGAACCTGAATGACGCCCTGAAAGGGGGACACGATGGCCGCGGGTCCACTCCCATGGCTGCTGACTCATGGCACAGCGGCCCTGCTCTTCGCCGCACTGGTCGCCGGAGGCATGGGGGTGCCCATTCCAGAAGACCTGGTGCTGTTGTCGCTGGGCATCCTCGCGCACCGGGACGTCCTGCCCATCGCCCTGGCGGTCGCGGTCGCAGTGGCCGGAGTGCTCTGCGGCGACACGGCCCTCTTCCTCACCGCCCAAAGGTTGGGGCCCACGCTGTACGAGCATCCACGGATGAAGAAGCTCCTGCCGCCGGAACGCCGCGAGCGATTGGCCCGGCTCTACGCCCGCCACGGCGGGCGCTGCATCTTCGTGGGGCGCTTTCTCTCGGTGCTGCGCGGGGCCGTGTTCATCATGGCCGCGGTGCATGGCATGCGGCTGCGCGACTTCCTGCTGTGGGACGGGTTGGCGCTGTGCCTCAGCGCCCCGGTGGTGGTGGCGCTGGGGTACGCCTTCTCGCACAGCGTGGACGCGGTGGCGAAAGGGGCGGCGCGAGCCGAGCACCTGCTGGTGCTGGCCACCACGGCGGCCCTGCTGGCGGTGGGGGCCGTGCGCCGGCTGCGCATGCGGCGCCAGGCCCAGCGCCCGCGGTGACGCGCGGAAACCCCACACAGCCCCAAAACAGAAAACCCCCGGTGTCCACGAGGGACACCGGGGATTTCTCAAAAAGAATCCGGCAGCGACCTACTCTCCCGCGCGGTTTCCCGCGAAGTACCATCGGCTCTGGAGGGCTTAACTTCCGTGTTCGGGATGGGAACGGGTGGGACCCCTCCGACATAGCCACCGGAAAACAAGCGACAGTGCATACAAAGGGTAAGTTTCAATTCATTGCTGAGCGAAGTCTCGCTGTGCGCAGTGTGAGTCTTCCAGGCGAGTGCCAAAAGCACTCGAGCCTCGGCCTTGGCCCCGAGTCCCTTACTCCCCTTGAGGGGGC